>NZ_JBONDW010000004.1:0-398884 GCF_054919535.1 Mycobacterium venezuelense | reverse complement strand
TCACTAGGCGGCGTCCTTCTCCTTCTTGTCCGTCTGCTTGTCGGTCGCGTTCTTGACGGCCTTCTCGACACCATCGGTCACGGCCTTGATCTGCTTGCGTCCGTTTTCGGCGACCTTGTTGATGCGGTCTTGGGCGTCCTTGACGGCCTTCTGAGTACGCTCGCGGGCCTTTTCGGCGGATGCCTTCGCCCGGTCACTGGCGTCCTTGACCGTCGCCTGAAGCTGCTCACGGGCGTCGTCGGCCGCATCGCTGAGCTTCTTCGGGGCAGCGTCGGTGTCATCGGCGTCCACCGCGACCGGGGTATCTTCGGTGGCAGCGTCGAGGTCGAGCGTCCTTCTTTCGGGCCCGCCGATCCCCGTGTCCGTAATGCCCTGTGGCTCAAAGTCGGTGGTCGTGACGTCAGGGGTTTCGGCGCTGTCGAGCGCGCCGCCGGTGAGATTCTGCAGGGCCTCCGTCAAGCCGGCGACGTCAAATCCGTTGCCGGAGTTGGGAACCGCGTCGTCGAGGCCGAGCAGACCGAGAACTGTGGCAATGACGTTGGGTACCGGGCCCTCACGGTTGACCAGCCCGTCATCGATGGCCTGCTGAACGCCGATCGCGAGTGCCTTCACGAGATGTCCTGGCACCTGGCCCCAATCGAGGTCGGGCAGCGTGCCGAAGGCAGTCGGCACGTCCGCCTCGTCGAGAGTCCGGTCGTACTCGCCAGTCTCCTCGTTGTAGTAGACATCGGTGTAGCCGAGGTTCACGAGGCTGGTGAGCAAGGGGCTCAACGCCGTTCCGATCGGATTGTTGAGATTCGCACCGGTCAGCAGATTGATGACGTCGAACGCCAGATAGGTCGGTTCCAGCAGCGGGAGGCTGCGCGCCGGGATGGTGATGTAGACGTTGAGTTTCGGCCCCTTGGTGGGGTCATCACCTGGATTCGCCAGGTAGTCGCTGATGTCATCGCCGAGCTGCTCGGCGATCTGGTCCAGCACCACGTCGGTGAGAATGCCGTCGAGGGTTTGCCCCCTGAGTATGTACGTCGGGAACAGCCCCGCCGCAACGTTATTGGCCATCGTGAACGGGTTGGGCCATGCCGCGAAATCCGAGAGCGGTAGATACTCCGCCGTCGCGTCGATCTTGATCGGGATGAGGTTGGCCCCGCCAAGGGTCAGGCCGAGGATTTGGATACCCGTCAGCGGTCCGTCCCCGTCAGTGCTGCTCTGTACCTGGGTGTCCGGCGTGACGGTGTCGATCCCGACCAACCGGAACAACGGGTACATCCGGGCCAGGATGCCGCCGTTGGCACGCCCGGGGTTGTCGATAAGCACCATCGGCAGCAGGGTGAAACTGCCGAGGAGCGGATCGGTACCCGAATAGTTCGCTCCGCCAGGCTGATTCGGGAGATCGTCGACGACTTGTTGATACGCCGCCCCTGCGGCGAAGGCGCCCAGTCCCATGCCTACGACGATCGGTACGCGAAGGTCGACCACGCTCGGGAAGTGGTTGAGCTCGTCTTCGATCTTCTTGAGGATTTCCCTCACCAGAATGTGGTTCAACCCACCCGTCGGCACCAACGAGTTCAACAGCTCGTCGACGTCGGCCGACGTGACCGAGAGATACTCCGTGCCGTTGATCTCCTCGGCCACCGAGTTGGGGGATGACGGCACCCAGCCGAGGTCGACGCCGAACAACTTGAGAAGGGTGAAGATCGGTCCCGCGGTGATGACATTGAGGCCTGCGGTGTCTGGGACCTCGGCGAGGTTCAATGGGTCACTGAGGTCGAGGCCGAGGGGCTTGAGCAACTCGGTCAATGTGGTGGTGGTGTCCAGTCCGGGGAGACCGGCCGCAACGAGCGCATTGTTCAGATCGGTGAGCAGACTGCCGAGCGCTAGCGCATCGAAAACCGGATCGAGATCCACTGGCACCTCGCCCAGCGCACCGGTCAGCACACTGCCAAGAACCTGGTTGAGGAGGCCGGACGCCAAGGTCTCCAGGTCGATACCCAGGGCCTCGGCGGCCGCCGCCAGGTCGACGTTGTTGACCAACGCCGTCGACAGTTCGGCACCGATCGCCTGGGACAGGTTGTAGACCTGGGGACCAAGACCATTCGTGAGATCGTCGATCTGATCCGGCGGCGGGAAGATGTGCACACCAGCCTGCAGGTCGACATCTCGCTTGACCGCCGCTGCGTTTGCCTCGGACGGGGGGGCTATGCCGGCGGTGAGGGCGGTAACCGTCGCAGTCGCTGCGCCGATAGTCGCGATCTTCTTTGCACGCTGCCGACGCGTACGGTGTTTGGCGCCCATGCGAACTGTCCTTTCGACCGCCTTCTCAGGTTCTTCTCAGGCACCGTACACCGTCGTGATTGCGATCACTATGGTTGCTAAGGAAATTTGTTCGGGGACCTAATTGACTATGGAGCAAACATACGCATCCGTATCATTGGAACTGTTCCGACTGGGTGACAGGCGGTAATCTCGTGTTCATCTCAATATTCAGCGAATACGGTTTATCGACGCCAGCGTCAGTTGCTGTCGGGTGGCGTTCCTTGCGAAGCAAGTGAGTTGCGGGCGTTGGATATTCCAGTCGTTGTGTGACGGATGCGCTCGCGCGATATGGGTCATACCGTTTGCTAATCGCTGTTGAGTTCGCCGACAATTGTGTTCACCTGGCGCGCATAGCCACCGCCGAACAAGACCACGTGTGCCAGGAGCGGGTATAGCTGATGCAGCCCGATGCGGTCTTGCCAACCGTCGCGCAATCGTCGGATTGATTGATAGCCGGCCAGTATTTCGCCGAGATGCGGACAGCCGAACAGGTGCAGCATCGCCAGGTCCGTCTCACGATGGCCGCCGTGCGCGGCCGGATCGATCAGCACTGCACCGTTCGGCGTCCACATCACATTGCCGCCCCACAGGTCGCCGTGCAATCGGCACGGAGCATCATCGTCATCGAATCTGCCTGCGCGGCAGTGTTCGATCACCACGCCGAGGGCCTCGCATGTCGCGTTGCTCAACGTGGGCGCGACCATCCGCGCCATCGGCCGTAACCGTTCCTCGGCGTAAAACTCACCCCAGGAATCGTGCCCTTCCAACGACATTGGCAATGGGCGGGCCATCGGGCCGAAAAACCCCTGGCCGTCGTATCCGTCGGGGCCGGCTCCGAACCATGGCGCGCCGGCGTCGTGCGTGACGGCGAGGCGCCGCCCGAAGTCGAAGGCAGCTTCAACCGACGGCGCAACCGACGTAAGCCGCTGCAACCTCAGCGATGTGGCGTCGTACTCCAGCACGCGCACGCACTCGGCGCCGCCATCGACCTGAAGCCAGCGCAGGCCTGCCGCCTCGGCGGCGAAGAAGCCCGGTGGCGCGGCCGGATTGCGCTTGACGAACTCGTCCACTATCGCCGGCGTGGCACGCCGGCGATCTGGGCGAGCATCCGATCGCGAAGCGCTGCAGGCATATTCGTCACAAGCGCCACCTGTAGCTTGTTGCCGAGGCCGACGATGTAGCGGGCGCGCGGGCGACGCGCTGTCAACGCCTCGTCGACAACGGCGACCACCTTGGAGGCCGGCGCCGCCATCTTCCGCGCCATCGGGATGAACTTCTTCATCCCCGCGACGTGCTGGGCGTAGAGCACGCGATGCTCGGTTGACATCGCCGCTTCCGCTTTGATCACCATGTCGTCGGCCATGCGCCACATGTCCGTGTCAGTCTGCGCCGGCTCGACCACCACAACGTGCACACCCCACGGCCGCAATTCCACCCGTAGCGCATCCGCGCCTGCTTCCAACGCGAATTTCGACGCCGAGTACGCACCGAGCATGGGCAGCGACAGCTGTCCGTTCACGCTCGAGATGAACACCACCCGGCCACGCGATTCGCGTAGCTTGGGCAACACCGCCCGGGTGACCGCGAACTGGCCGATCACGTTGACGTCCAATTGTTTACGCCAGTCTTCGGCGGTGAGCGCCTCCACCGCACCCGCCACCGCGATACCCGCGTTGTTGACGACGGCATCCAGCCGCTGCGGCAGCGCATCGGGCAACGCCGCGATGTGGCCGGCATCGGTGACGTCGAGGATGACGGTCGAGATGCGATCCGGATTCACGGATGCCACCGCGGCGGCATCGGCCTCGGTCCGGACACCGGCGATCACGGCCCAGCCGGAGGCGGCCAGATGTTCGACGACGGCCCTGCCGATGCCACGGGCCGCGCCGGTGACGAGAACGGTTGGCATAGTCGCGAGACTACTGCGCGATTCCAGAGTTATCCCCAGTCTGTACTTCATCCACAGGTCACCGATTTGGTGCGCGGTGGGCCTGCCGGGATCGGTAGATTCGAATGCATGTTCGATGGATCACTTGCTGGGATCGCCGAGCTCGCGGGCCTGGATGATGCGACGCTCAGCGACACCGCGGTCGGGTGGGCGCGGGTCGAGGCCGCCGCGGCCGCCCGCAAGCTCGCCACCATGGCCGAGATGTTCACCCGCCGGACCGACACCCCGACTGCCGAGGACCGTGATCTGTGGTGGGTGGATCCGAGCGCTGCGGTGGGCGCTGAACTCGGCGCCTCCCAAGGCATCAGCACATGGAACGCCTTGTCGCAGGCGCGGATCGGCGTTGTTGTGCGTGACCGGCTACCCGCGGTGGGCGCCTTGTTCGCCGCCGGTCTGGTCGATGCGGATCTGGTGCGAGCCACCGTCTGGTGTACCCATCTCATACAAGACCCTGACGCGCTGGCCCGCGTCGATGCCGACCTGGCCGCCCAGATCATGAGGTGGGGTGCGTGGTCCGATCGCGCAGTCCGCCAGGCCATCGACGCGTTGATCATCGAGCACGATCCCGGTGCGCTGCGCCGCGGTAAAGCAGCCGTCCGGGCCCGCTACGTCGACTTCGGTTCGCCCGGCGACGAGCCCGGTACGACAAGCATGAATGGCCGGTTGCAGGCCCATAACGCGGAGTTGTTGGACAGCGTCGTCGACGAGATGGCAAGGTCGGTGTGCGCGAATGATCCCCGCACCCTCGATCAACGCCGCTCCGACGCACTGGGCGCATTGGCGGCTCACACCGACCTGGCGTGTCTGTGCCACCGCGACGACTGCACCGCAGGCACGTCGACCGCCCCGGTGAGAAACGTTGTGGTGCATGTCGTGGCCGACCGGGCCACGGTCGAGGCTGTAACCGGCACCCGGGCCGAGTCATCCGACGACGCTACCGACGACGGCGCAGCCAAGGTCCCGGACGATTTAGACGACGAAACCAGCGACGACATCGCCACCCGTGCCGACGACGCGCCAGCCGACGATGTCGCGCCCGCGTTCCTCGTTGGCGGTGGGGTTCTGCCTGCCTACGCTCTGGCCGAGGTCTTGCCGTTCGCGACCGTGCGGCCGGTGATCCACCCAGGCGACGCGCCGCCCGAACCCGGCTACGCCCCGTCGCAGGCCTTGGCCGATTTCGTGCGCTGCCGTGATTTCACGTGTCGCTTTCCCTACTGCGACAAACCCGCGGACCGATGCGACATCGACCACACGGTGCCTCACCCGTTGGGGTGTACGCATGCGTCGAACTTGAAGTGCCTGTGTCGCTTTCACCACCTGTTGAAAACATTCTGGGTGGGCGAAGGCGGCTGGAAAGACCGCCAGATGCCTGACGGCACGATCATCTGGACCGCGCCCACCGGACACGAATACGCCACGCTGCCCGGCAGTATGCTGCACGCTCCCGCGCTCGCCCGGCCGACCGGCACGCTCGCGTTGCCGCATTCCGTGCCCGCCTTCACCGGCGACCGCGCGGTGATGATGCCGAAACGCGCCCGCACCCGGGCCGAAAGCACTATGCGAGCCATCGCCGCCGAACGACGCCTCAACGACGCGTTCGTCGCCGAATGCAACGCTCCCCCGCCTTTCTAGCGCAGCGGAAGCGCCGCGATCGCCGGCTCGATGACGGCGCGTAACCGCCTCGGCGATACGCCGTCTCGGGCCTGAACCGATAAGCCGTTCAGCACAGTTGTGAAGTAATCACCCAACTGCTGGACGTCGGCGTCAGCGTGCAATTCACCTGCCGCCTTGGCCACTCGAACGGCCCGCGTGATGGATTGCGCGCGCTCGTGTCGGCACTTCTCGAGCCACTCGCGAATCTCGTCGTGTCCGGGCGTGCAGTTCGTTGCCGCGGCCACGACCATGCAGCCTCGCGGATGCGGCTTGGCATAGACGTCGACGGCATCGCGCAGCATGCGGCGCAGGGCGTCCGCCAGGCTGGACTCCTCCGCGAACGCCCGGTCGGCGAATCCGCCCTCGGTTCGCATGTAGAGTTCGACGGCCTCGCGGAACATCTGCTCCTTCGATCCGAATGCCGCGTAGAGACGCGCGGAGGCCAATCCCGTCGCGGCCACGAGGTCGGCCATCGATACACCCTCGAACCCGTGCCGCCAGAACAGCTCCTGCACTATCCGCAGGGCAGCTTCGCGGTCGAATTCCCGTGGACGTCCTGCCATCACGCAACTCTCAGAATCGGTCTATGACGACCACACCGGTCGTGCCGTAGGTCGCCATCGACTCCAGAACACCGCCCGCACCGTCGAGGCCGACCGTTGACGAGACGACTTTTCCAGGATCGAGCCGGCCGGTTTCGATCATCGACAACATAGCGGGAAACCGGTGTGCCGCCATGCCGAAGGCGGACAGGAACTCCAGTTCCCTGATCATCATGACGTCTATCGGGAGTTCGACATTGCCCCGTTCGGCGGGGGTTGTGTGTCCCAACTGCACATGGCGTCCCCGAATACGCAGCGAGTCCACGGAAGCCCGGCACGACGCCGCGATACCAACGGCGTCGACCGACACATGCGCACCGCCTCCGGTGAGGTCACGCACGGCACCGGCTGGATCGTCCTTGGCGGCGTTGACCGTGTGCACGGCGCCGAGTGCGCGCGCGGTTTCGAGCTTGTCGTCGAAAATGTCGACGGCGATCACGTTCGCGCCAACCGCGGCCGCGATCTGCACCACGGCCAGTCCCATGCCGCCTCCCGCTCCGTGGACGGCCACCCATTCGCCACCACGCGTCCTGGCCTGTTCGACAATGCCATGGAACGCGGCCATGTATCGGCAGCCGAGGCTCGCCGCGGCCGTGGAGCTCAGCGACTCCGGCAACTCGATCAAGTTGAGGTCGGCGAACCGCACCGCGACGTACTCGGCATAGCCGCCCCAATAGGAAACGCCGGGCACCAGCTCGTCGAAATGCTCACATACCTGCTGATTTCCCGTGCGGCACGTCTCGCAGGTTCCGTCACCGGGGTTCATCGGGAATGTCACTCTGGCACCAGGCTTCCAGTTGCTCACGTCGGCACCGACTTCGACAACGGTTCCGGCGAACTCGTGCCCGAGGACGAACGGCGCCGCGAGAACCGGTCCGCCCGACCAGAACTGACCTGACCACAACGCCCAGTCCGTACGGCAGATGCCGTTGGCTTCGACCCGAAGGATTGCGCCGTCGGCCGGGCAGGCCGGATCGGGCACTTCAACCAAGACCGGCTGTGTTCCTAGCTGTTCTATGACGGCTGCGCGCATCGAATGTCCTATTCTTTGTTGATTGACAAAGAATAGGATGCGGCAGCGGCCGCGGATCCGCAAGCGTGCCGTCGATCTAGCGGCCGAACCTGAAGATGAGCGCGCTGATCGCGACCAGCAGGGCGGCCA
Organism: Mycobacterium venezuelense; assembly: GCF_054919535.1. Taxonomy (NCBI): domain Bacteria; kingdom Bacillati; phylum Actinomycetota; class Actinomycetes; order Mycobacteriales; family Mycobacteriaceae; genus Mycobacterium; species Mycobacterium venezuelense. The sequence goes on along the minus strand of NZ_JBONDW010000004.1, from coordinate 391,206 downwards.
GCGCGATCACAGGCGCGACGGTGAACCTCGACAGCGTCGCACCGATCACCGCACCACCACACATCGTCGCGACCACTGCGTAGCGCAGCTTCTCGCGCTGTCCGGTTCCACCAGCCAGGCGGCTGTCGAAACCTATGCCGACAATCGTCGACGTGAGCACCGTGGTGCTGAGTTCTTGTATCCCGAACTGGCGGGCCGTGGCGTTCTGGATTCCGAACGTGAGGGCCAGGCCGGCGATCAGAAACAGCTTGGAGTTGTCGCGATAGTCCAACACCCCCATGCCGGCCAGGATCGAGAGCGCGGCCAACATAACGACTTCCACGCCGAGGGCAACGGTCAGCCAGGTCCGCACGTGGCTGTCGATGTGCCGGGCCAGCCTCCCGCCCAGCACAGTGCCTGCCACGAAACCGGCGAATGCGACGACTGCGGCGGTCAGGTCCACACCTGAATGCGGCACGAACCAGAAGCCCAAGAAGATCACATTGCCAGTCATGTTCGCGACGAACACGTGGCCGAGCACAAGCACGCTGATCGCGTCGACGATTCCGGTCGCCATTGTCAGCAGCAGAAGCGCAGTGACAGTGAGTCGTTCGGATACCGGCGAAGCTATGGCCATGCCTACATCCTCGGATTACAGCTGCGGCGAAAGGTCCAGCTGAGTGAGCGCGGGCATCTGGGTGATGCGCCAATCCCCGTCGTTACGCACCAGAGTCAACCGATAAGACAGGTACCGCAACGACGGAACGTTCTTGGTCACCGGGCTTGTCGACACCGAGTTGGTGTAGACGATCGCGGTGGCCTCCGTCGGGCTGATGCTCTCCACCGCGGTACCCACCACCTGCGTGTTGTTGGTGATCTGGGCTTGCTTGTTGGACGGCACGATCGAGTCGATGAATTGCCGGTACTGATTGGCGAAGTCACTCGACAAGTACCGCGACGCGCGGTCTGGCAACGACTCGATGTTGTCCGGCGTATAGGTCCACAGCGTGGTGATCGCATCTGCTGACGTCTGCGCCACCTGGAGTTTGGTGTCCACCAATGCCCGATCGGACAGGTAGGGCTGCATCATCGCCCCGGCGAACGCGCCGGCGGCGACGAACACCGCCGCCGCACCGACTGCGGCATAAGTCAACCGCTTCCCAGCCGGACGGTACGGGACGAGTGCGGGCTGCGGTTCCTCGTCGGTCGAGGGTTCCGGCTCGGGCTCGGGTTCTCCAGGCTCGGTCTCGGTCACGGTCTCGGTCTCTTCAGGCTCGACCTCGGCAGCCTCTTCGGCCGCAACAGCTTCCGTCTCGACGGGCTCGGGCGTCTCGGCCTCGGGCTCCGGGTCGGTAGCCGCGAGGCGCCGGCCCTTGCCCACCGGCATGCGCTTGGGCCGCGCCTCGGGGGACGGCTCGTTAGGGCTCGGCTCCTCGGCAGGCTCCGATGCATTGCGCTTGCGTCCGAAACCCCAACGGCGGCGTGGCTTCTGGTCGTCGGACGTCAGATCACCTGGATCAGCTGGCTGATCTTCCACTGTTGTCCTTCCAGAATCGTCGTTGCCACCCAACGGTTTCCGCTCTCGATGTTGGTTTTCCCGTCCGGCGACCGGGTGTTGATCTTGGTCGCCACCAGCACGTCGGCGCTGCCGTTGTCGTTCCAGCGCTGGATTCCGGCCTCCAGCACGCTGCCTGCGGTCGGTTCGGCGCGGGCGACCTGGATGATGATCTCGTTCTGCTTCTCTTTGAACATCTTCTGGAAGTCGCCGGTCGCCTGCGTCAAGATACGGTCCGCATAGTCGTTGGCGTGGAACGGATCGAGCGTCGTGTAGACGGTCATGAATTCACGCACATAGCTGAGCGCTGCCGCGTTCTTGATCTCGGTACGGCGATCGGTCTCGTGCCGCACGAGTATGTACGTGCTGCCCGCGACGGCCGCGGCGATCAACAGACCGGACAACAACGCGATGATGGGCAGGCCCCACCGGATCGGCGGCTTGGGCTCGACCGCGAAGTAGTCGCGCTCGTCGGGGTCGATCCTGCGGCGCGGGCTCATTGACCGCCCCCGTTCATCTGCGGCTTCTTGAGCACCGTGAGGTTGTCGACCTGCCAGGCGTCACCGGATTTGCGGAAATCGGCCCGCACGGTCGCGGTGATGAACTTCAAGTCCTGGGGGTTGATTCCGCGCTGGCCCTGCATCGCCAAGAGCATCGACGCTTCGGTCTTGGTGGCCGACAGCACCGCGCTGCTCACCGCCCAGTACTCGTTGGTGGTTGGGCCGCCCTTTCGGATCGCATCCTGCTGGGCGATCACCTGGGGCCGGTAGTTGTCGGTGGCGAGGCTCTGCGCTCGCGCGAAATCCTGGTCGAACGAATCGACGCCGTAGCTCAGTAGCTGCTCCACGATCCGCGGGCCCTCGTCGGCGATCTGCTCGTGCGCGTGGCGCACCGCCTGGTCCTGGCGGTACACCGCCAGGTAGCCCACGCCGGCCGCGGCCACACAGACGATAGCCGCGGACAGGATCAAGACACCGGCGTGACGACGGGCGTTCTGCTCGGGCTCCTCGACACGATGCACTTCCGTGCGGGTCAGCAGATCGGCGAACGTGCGCTTGCGCTTGTCCCACAACGGCCACAGCCAGCCTATGAACACCGCAGCGGTATCCAGCAGGTGCGCGAGGTCGCGCAGCAACAGACGTACCAAACCCGCTTTGCCGTCGCGCGTCATCACCCGGATGCCGAACACCGCGCGTCCGACCGACCAGCCCGTGGTCGCCGGCCACAACACCCGGTTGACCAGCACGGCGATCGTCACCAGAACGGCCACCGCAAAGGAGGCCCACCACAACCAGCCGTACAGCGGTGCCGATAGCGCCAACAGCGCGAGCGACGCGACCGCCGCCAATCCCGGGAGCACATCGATCGCGAACGCGCCCACCCGTGCCGCCCACGACGCCAACGGCACGTCCGGAGTGTCGTTCACGGTTTCCACGTCGGTGGAGTCGAGCACTGCAGTCACGACGTGACCTGATCCAGTCTCGCGACCTTGTAGTTGCCGTCCTCGGCGCGCGCCATCTTCACCCGCAACCGATAGCCTTGTTCCTCGTCCGACTTCTCGGTGTTGGTCACCAACACGCGCACGGCGACAAGCAGATCCATCGACCCGTCGTCGTTGTGCTTCTCCACCGCGGCGCGCAGATCCGACACCTTCACCTGGACGTTGGCCGCCTGATAGGCGTCGAGCAACATGCCGCTGTACAGACCGGCCTGGGTCTCGAAGTCGCCCGTCGCGCACTCGATGATCTTGGTCTGGGCCTCGATCATGGCCTGGGTGTCCGGCGCCTGCGTCGCCGTCACACAATCCTTGGCCGCTTGCAGAGCCGCAGCCTCGTCACGCGCGATCTGCTCGCTGGCCGAGTGCGCACGCAGCGCCAGGTAGCCACCGACACATGTCGCGGCGGCCAGGACGACCAGTCCCGCGCAGATGCCGGACATCCAGCCCCGACCGAGCCGGGACGGCCGGCGCCCATCGACGGCCTCGGCGGTGTCCTCTACGGTCTCCTCGGCTTGAGGTTCGGTGTGCTCCGGTTCCTGCTGATCGGTGAGGTTCAGCTGGCTGGCGCCAGCATCTCCTTCCATCCGTCATCTCCTGGGTTATTCGAGTTGGTGACGGAGTACTTCACACCGCCGGGACCGACCACCTCACCACTGGACGGGTTATAGGTAGCGGTCGAGCCTGCTCCCGGAGTGTAGATGCAGGGGTTGGGTTGTTGTCCACTGCAAGTGACACTGCCGCCACGGGGCGCCGTGAGCGGATCGCTGGTCGGTCCAGAAGCCACCTCGGGAGGTGGCAGCTGACTTGCCGGCAACGGGTTGAGCCCATTGTTGATCGACGGAGCCGGGATCACCCGGCCTGGGTCGACCGGCTGGTCACACCGTGCGGCCGGAGCCGGGCAGTTGCGCACCTGGTTCGGATCGCCGTACCACGGGTTGGTGCCCAGCGGGACGTACGGATCCTCGCTGCGGCACTCCCGCGGCGACGCTGCCCGCTTGCCGGGCACGTCGGCGCACGGGTAGTTGCGGGCACCACGGACCGCGTTCGGCGCGTCCTTCGGAATCTTGCAGTACAGACCTTCGGGCAGCGGACGCGGCGAAGTATCTGCCGGCGAACGCCATTCGGACGCAGGGAGGAAGCCCGTCAGGCACGGCGGCGGCGAGTTGATGCCCAGGCCGAAGTGCAGCAGGCCGTCTGGCGCGAAGATCGTCGCGGTCTGCGCGACCGCACCGCCCTGCGGCAGCGCCACCAACACCTGCTCGACGTTCTTGTTGTAGCGCTTGAGCATGTCGATGACGATCTCGAGGTTCGCCAACGTCTGTGGCAGCGACTCCCGGACATCGCTGAACACCGCGTTCAGCTGGTCGGCGGTCGGAGCGGCCTGCTGCAGACCACTTCGCAGCGCCTCATCGTTCTGTGCGCTCTGCGCGGCGAGCGTGTTGAGGTTCGCCGCCCACCGCGAGATCGCGTCGCCGGAATTCACCTGGCTGTCGATGATGGGCCCGGAATTCTCGATGATGTCGTTGACCGGATCGAGGTTTTCCTTGAAGTCGCCTGCGATCGCCTGCGTCGAATCGACCAGACGTTGCAGCGACGGGCCCAGGCCGCCGAAGGCCTTGGATGCCTCGTCGAGGAGGGTGCCGATCTTCTCCTTGGGCAGCACGGCGAGACCGTGCTCAGCGGCGTCGAGCGCCGGGCCCACCTCGGCGGGCACGGTGCCCTTCGTGATGGTCTGGCCTTCGCTGAAGTACTGCTTGGGGTCGCCGTCGGAGATGAGGTCGATGAACTGCTCACCGACCGCCGACACCGAGTGCACGTTGGCGCTCGCGTCGACCGGGATCTTGTACTGGTCGTAGATCTCCATCTCGACCCTGGCGCCGCGCTCGGTGGGCTCCACGGACGTGACCTTGCCGATCGTCGTGCCGCGATAGGTCACGTTGGCCGTCTCGTACAAGCCGGCCGAGTTCGGTAGCTCGGCGTTGAGCTTGTACATCCCAATCCCGGCCCACGTCGGCAACCGCAGGTAGAACAGCGCAAGCACCACCAGCGCGACCAGCGTCAGCGTCAGGAAGATGACGAGCTGCATCTTGATGAAGCGGGTCAGCAGCATGTCTCACTCCCCCCTTTCGACCAGCGGGCCACCGGGTGCGTTGTGCGGGTTCGGGGTGAACCGAACATCGGGAATCATCGTGTTCGGGTCGCGGCCCCAGGCCTGTTCCAGCGCCCGCAGCATGCCCGACACACCAGTTCCGGACAGGAACGCGTTGTCGACCGAGCTCAACGTGAGGTCCAACTTCAACGACACGTTGATGAAGTCGCCGCGAACGGCCTTCGGGATGTTCTCGATGTTGAACGGCACCGTGAGGATCAGCTTGAGAGCGTCCACGAGGTACGGGGCCGCACGCGACAACTGCTTGAGCGGCCGCTGCAGGTTCTGCAGGTTGGTGTGCAGATTCGCGTTGCTGTTCGACAGCGTGTCGTCGGCGGCATCCGACAACCGGCCCAGCGCGGTCACCGCGTCGGCGAACAGATCGCGGGTCTCCGCGAAATGCTGGATCAGCGGCGGGAACTCGGTCAGCACCCGGTCGAGGGTGTCGTTCCGCTGCGCGACGATGTTGAGCAACCGGTTCGTCGAGTCGATCGCGCGAGTGATCTCCTGGCGCTGCTGATTGAGCTCATCGGTGAACGTGTCGAGCCGGTTCAGGAACTCCCGGATCTGATCGCCGCGGCCGTTGAGGATGTTGAACACCTCGGTCTGGATGACCTCGATGTTCGGGATGCCGCCACCGGTCAGGATTCCCGAGATACCCGCCAGCGTCCGCTCGATCGTCGGGTACGCCGACGACTGCGCGAGCGGGATGGTGTCTCCGCTCTTGAGCATCTCCTTGGACGGGTCGGGCGGCGGATTGAGTTCGACGTGCTGCGAACCCAGCAGGCTGGTCTGGCCGATCTTGGCCAGCGTGTTCTTCGGCAGCTCGATGCCCGGCTGCAGATCGATGGTCAACGTCGGCACCCAGTTGATCAACTCGATGCTGCGAACCCGTCCGACGAAGACGTCACGCACGCGGACCCGGCTGTTGGCGTTGAGCGCCAACGTTTCCGGCATCTGCACGTACAGCGTGGTGCGGCCGGACTCCGTGCCCGGCCCACCCGGCAGTGGCACGTTGGCCACACCGCGCCACTGACCGCACGAGGTCAGCACGAGCGCCGCCGCTCCCAGCACCGCAATGCGGCGGCCGATGCGACTCAACTTTCTCATCACCTTGCTCCTGCTTCTGCGGGCAGCGGCGGACCGGGTGGCGCCGGCGCAGCAGGCGCGGCCGGAGCGGCGGGCGCGACGGCCGACAACGGGTCACCTGGGATGACTCCCGGAGCCGGGGCCGGCGGTGGGCCCGGCTGCGGATACCACGGCGGCGGAAGCGGATTGCGTTCGTCGTACGCGTTCGGCGGACCGGGCAGGTTGCCGCCCGGCGGCACCCCGAACGCAGGCGGGGCCTGCGGCGGCACGATGTCCGGACCACCCATCAGTTCGGCGAGCGACTCCGGCGTCAGCATGTTCTGCGTGAACGGCTGCACCTGGACGCCCTGCATGCCGGGCGCCACGATCCAGCCCGGTTCGTGGTTGCCGTGCGAGAACAACGTGTCACGCGACCAGATACCGGGAACAGTGGTGTCCTTGTATCCCGGCGGCGGTTGCAACCGCTTCTCGGAGTACGCGATCTGCTTGGGCAGCGTCATCGCCGTACTGGCCAAGTTCATGCCGAAGGGCAGGTAGTTGAACTTGATCGCGTCGAGAATCGGCGCCAGGTACTGCGCGCACAACTCGGCGGAATCCTGGTAGCCAAGCCGGCTTCCGGCCTGGATCGAGCTGCAGATGAACTGCAGTGGATTCGAGAAGTTGGTCAGCCCGGGAAGCACCGGGAGGCCGATGATTCCGCCCTGGTTGGGCGCGACGATGTTCAAGACGTTGGCCGCCAGGTTCGGGTAGGCGTGCAGGCCGGTCTCCAGACCGTTGCGCGGTTCAGGCTGCAGGATCGCGGTGGTGACCTGCTCGAGGTTGTTGATGTCGTGCGTGAGCACGCCGCCGTTCTCGTCCAGGAACTCGCGCGTGGTCTTGAGGACACGGTTGAGGTCCTGCAGCGCGTTCGCCAACTCCTGGTCGGTGTTCGTGAACGAGTTGGTGAACTGCGCCAGATCGTCGTTGAGCGCCACGAACTGCTGATCGCTGCGGTACAGCGCGTTGACGAACAACGCCAGGCTCTTCACGACCGCGAAGAAATCGCCGCGGCCCTCGTTGAGCGTGGTCAACGCCTCCGACAAGCCGTCGAGCGTGCGGTTGACCTGATCGCCCTTGCCTGCGAAACCGTCGGCGAAGGATTCGATGATGTCGCCGAACGGTCCCTTGGGTTGCTCTGGTGTCGGGCCCAGGTCGGCAAGCAGGCGGGTGACCTGGTTGCGCAGTTCGTCGTACTCGATCGGGATCTGCGTGCGCTCGATCGGGATGACCGCACCGTCCTGCATGGCCGGTCCGCCGGTGTAAGGCGGCGACATCTGGATGACGCGCGAGGCGACCAGGCTCGGGTTGAGCACAGAAGCAGTCGCGTCCGCGGGCACCTTGTACTTGTTGTTGAAGTGGAAGACCACTTTCATCTTGTCGCCCGCGGTCTCGATCGAGTCGATCGCGCCGACCTTGACGCCCATGATGAGCACCTTGTCGCCGGGATAGAGCGCGAGCACCTCGGGAAAATACGCGGTGACCGTCGTGGTCGTCAGTTTCTTGTACAGGTTGATGCCGAGGAACCCGGCGACCAACGCCGCTGCGACAACCAGTGCGCCGACGATGACAGCTGCCCGGGAAACGTTGGGCAACTTCATGTTCCGAATGTTGAAAATCGTTGACATAACGTTCGCCTAACCCTCTTGCGACCCTGGCGGCAGGAACGGCGGATTGCCGGGAAGCGGTGGCGTACCCGCCGGCGGCAATTGCTGGCCGGGTCCTGGCGGCGGCGGCGGACCGACGATCGCCGGGGGCGGCGGTGCGATGCCCGGCGTGAAGTCAGGCGGGCCTGGCTGCGGGCTGACCGGGACGGTGCGGGCTCCCGGCGGACCGGGGGCCAACTCGACAGGTGCGCCGGGCTGATCCGGCGGCATCTGACCCGGGATGGCAGCGCTCGGCACACCGGGCGAATGCGCGATCCCGTCCGGATTCGGTGCCGACGTCGCGACGTCGGGCGGACCGTAGCCACCGGGCACCGGCCCGTACGGGCCCTGCGTCAGGTGCGCACACGGCAGCGGGTTGCCCGGAGACGGGATGCCGTCCGCAGGCGGGGTGTACGAGCACGGCGATCCGGGCGGAACGGCCGGACCCGGATGTTCCGGCGTGCCCTCGAGCGGCGTCGGTGCCGCGGGCGGGGCGCCGTTCTCGAATCGCTGGCCGTTCGGATCCGGGAAGCGGAAGGCCGGCAGACCGGCGTTGCGCCAGAACTCCTCGGGATCGATGCCGCGCTTCTTGAAGGCCGCGTCGACGAAGGGCTGCAGGATCGTCGGCGGAATCAAGTTCACCAGCATGACCTTGAAGTACGGACCCGAAGCGAGTGCCTCGGCAAGCGAGGTGATGAACGAACCGGCGGTGGTCAGGATGTCTGCCAGATCTTGCTTGCGGGCCACCAGCACGTCGCTGACGGTGCGCAACTGCTCGAGCACGTGGTTCAGATTCGGGTTGTCGGCGATGAAACCTTCGACCTGCTGCGAGACGGACGACACCCGTTCCAGCAACATGCTGACGGCCTGCCCGCGTTCGTTCACCGCAGCCAGCAGCGTCTGCGCATTCACGAGGAGCTGGTTGACCTGCGTGCTGCGGTCGCCGAGCACCGTCGCGATCTTGTTCGCGTTGGCGAGCAGCTTCTTCACGTCGTCGTCACGCTTGCCGATGGTCTCGGAGAACCGAGCCACGCCGTCCAGCGCCGCGCTCAGGTGTGGCGAGGTCTGATCGACGGTCTCGGACAACACATTCAGCGACTGCTTGACCGACTGCGTGTCCCAACCAGATGCGTTGCGCGTGACATCCAGGAACGCGTCATAGATCTGGTACGGCGTCGTCGTCTGCCCCAGCGGCAGCATTCCGCGCGGCTTCAGCGTCTCGTCACCGCGCGGCTGGATCTCGATGTTCTTGCGGCCCAGGATCGTATCGGTCCGGATCGCGGCCCGGCTCTCTGTTCCGATCGTGCGACCGCCGAGCGTATAGCCGATCTCGACCTTGTCGCCGTTGATGTCCATGCTCCGGACGGTGCCGACGTCCATGCCTGCGATGCGCACCTTGTCGCCGATGTTCAGGCCGCCGGTATCGGCGAACTGCCCGTAGTACGTCGGCACCGCGAACAGCATCGGCACGCTCGTCAACGTCGAACCGACACCGATGATGAGCGCGACAACCACGACGCCCATCAGGCCCTTACGGAACCGGTCGGAACCCTGCAATGTCCTCATTTCGGCGTGCACCTACCCGACGGCTGTGACGTGACTCTTACGGTTCGGACGGGCCCGCCCGGCTGCAATCCGTTGAGCTTCAGAGTGAGGTCGCAGGCATAGAAGTTGAAGAAGTCGCCGTAGATGCCACCGGCACGGCCGATGAGCTTCAACGCCGCCGGGAAGTCGACGAGGATGTCGTTGAGCTTCTGCTGCTGATCGATCAGCGGCTTCTGGATGACATCGAGATACCCGACGGTGTCCTTGAGCAGTGGCCGGTTGTCCGACAGTAGGTCGGCAAGGGAACCGGCCGCGTCACTGATGTCGGCCACCGACTCCCCGATCGGATCGGCGCGGTTCTTCAGCCCGGTGATCAACGTCTCGAAGTTGACCAGGGTCTCGTCGAACTGCTTCTGGTGCTTGACCGTGGTGTCGAGGACCGTGTTGAGGTTCTTGATCACCTCGCCGATCGCCTGATCGCGGTCGGCGATGGACTGCGTCAGCTGTGCCGTTTGATCCAGGATGTCGTTGATGGTGCCGCCCTGGCCCTGGAAGATCGTGATGATCGACTTGGCGATCGTGTTGACCTTGTCCGGCTCCAGCGAACGGAACAGTGGCCGGAAACCGCCAACGAGGGCATCGAGATCCAGTGCGGGCTCGGTGCGCTCGAGCGGGATCGTGCTGCCCGGCGGCATGATCGTGTTGCTCTCACCGCGCTTCAGTTCCAGATAGCGGTTACCGATCAGGTCCTGATAGCGGATCGCGGCAGTGGTCTGGTCGAACAGGGGCAGCGACTTCTCGACGCTGAATTTGACCTCGGCTTGCTCACCACCGTTGATCAGGTCCACGCTCGAGACCTTGCCGACCTCGACGCCGGCAGCGCGCACGAATTGCCCTGTGCGCAGGCCGCTGACGTTCTTGAAGATCGCCGAATACTCGGCGGTCCGGTTGAACCGGATCTGACCGAACACCACGAAGATGAGCGCGGTGAACGTCAGCAGCACCAACGAGAAGATGCCGAGCTTGATAAGCGTGCCCTTGATGCTCATGCGGCTCCCTCGCAGGCTCGGGTCCCGCATGCCATCTGCTGTCTATTCGCTCCGCTCATGGGTTGATCGTGTTCTCCCCCACTTGGCGACCCCAGACATACTCGGTGAACATCGGCTGACCCAATTCGAAGTGGTTGTAGGGGGCGATCGACGCGCCGGTGTCCATCACCAGATACGGCATAGGCCACAGATCGCGGGTGATCGGCTGCCAGCACCCCGGCCGGCCCTCGGGCCCGCCCTTGGCGTTGACGCGCGGCAGGTTGTCCGGGAACACATACGGGTTTCCAACACCGACCACCAACGAGTTGGTCACCAGCGAGTAACCGTTACCACCAAGCGCCCCAGCGAGTTTCGGTGCCGCGTCATGGTAGTTGCGGATGGTGCAGAACAGCGCCGGGCTGTACTCGTCGAGCAGCGCCGATGTCGGCAGCAGATCCTGCGCGCCGCGGACCAGATACGGGCCCCCGCGCTCGAAGATGTCACCGCCGGTGTTGCCGAAGCCGACTGCGGCGACCAACGCCTGATCGAGATTGCCGCGCTGCTCGTTGAGCGTGCGCGCGGTGGTCACCGCATTCGTCAGCCCGTCGAACAGATCGGGTGCCGCATCGGCGTAGACCTCACCGAGATTCGCCAAACCCGTGATGTCGCGGCGGATCTGAGGCATGCGCGGGTTGACGTCGGCGAGGATGTCGTTGCCGTCGACCAGTGACCGGCCGAACTTGTCGCCCAACCCGTCGAGCGCCTGCGCGGTCGCGGTGAGGGTCTCGTTGAGCTTGATCGGATCGACCTGCTCCGAGATCGCGGTGATGGTCTCGAACAGCGTGTTGAACTCGGTCGTCACGCCCTGCGCCTGGATCGGTGTTGACGGCGAAAGGCGCTCGGGCGACGGGTTCTCCGGCGACAGGAACGATATGTACTTGTTGCCGAACACCGTGGTGGCCCGCAATTCCGCAGTTGCATTGGACGGAATCAGCTTCAGGTAGCGCGGATCCACGTCAAGCGTCAGCTTTGCCTCCGGATTGTCACCGACCGTCTCGACATCGACGGAGGCCAGGCGACCGATCGGCACGCCGTTGAAGGTGACCTTCGAACCAGGATCCATCGACAGACCGGCCCGGCCCGACATCACCGTCAACTGCACCTTGTCCTCGAACACCCCGCGGAACTGCATCCACGTGAGCGCGAAAACCAGTGCGGCGACAAGCGCGAGCACCAAGCCGGCGAGCTTGTAAGGCGGTGTTTTCGGCTTGTTCAGGGGAGCTTGCGGCGCCGTCATCGCGCTACACCGTGAGGTTGAAGTTCGGGTCGGTGCCGTACAGCGCCAACGATGCCAACAGGACCACCAGCACGATCGCGATCAACGAGGTACGCATCGACCTCCCTACGGCCTCACCCACACCGACAGCACCGCCACTCGCGAAATAGCCGAAGTAGCAATGGTTCAACATGACGACGATGGACATGATGATCACTTCGAGGAAGGACCACATCACGTCGTCGACGCGCAGGAACGTATGGAAATAGTGCTCATACGTACCGACCGACTGGGAGTAGAAGATCGTCGTCACCAACTGCGCCGACATGAACGACAGCAGGATCGCCATCGCGTAGAGCGGGATGATGACGATCGCGCCTGCCATGATGCGGGTGGACACCAGATACGAAATCGACTTGATGCCCATGACTTCCAGCGCGTCGACCTCCTCGCTGATGCGCATGGCGCCGAGCTCGGCAGTGGCTCCTGCGCCGACTGTGGCGGCCAATGCCTGGCCCGTGACGACGGGTGCGACGACGCGAATGTTGGCCAGTGCGGCGAAGAAGCCCGTGAACGCCTCGACACCGATGTTGCCCAATGATGCGAAACCCTGGATCGCGATCAGCGAGCCTGCCGACAGCGTGACGAATCCGATGATCGCGACGGTTCCGCCGATGACGGCCATGGCGCCGGTGCCCATGCCGATTTCGGCGACCAGCCGCAGCGACTCCCGGCGGTAGTGCCGAAACGCATGCGGCACATGGACGATGGCCTGCACGACGAACCAGGCGACATGCCCCATGCTGTCGAGGAACCGCGCGGGCGTGCCCGCGAGATCGGCCGTGCGCGAAAACGCTCGCGGGAACCTCGAGCGCAGGACCTGTGTCGTACTCATATCAGTTCCCTGTCCCGAACCGCACACCGATCGTGGTGAGCACGACGTTGACCGCGAACAGCGCAACCACGCACAGCACGAGCGTCTCGTTCACCGCGGTGCCCACACCTTTCGCGCCACCGGCGACTGTCAATCCCCGGTAGCAGCCCACCAATCCGGCGATGAGCCCGAACAGCGTTGCCTTGATGACCGAGATCATCACCTCGGGGAATCCGGTAAGGAGTGTCAACGTCGACACATACGCACCCGCGGAGACGTTCTGGATGTAAACGCCGAAGAAGAAGCCGCCCACCAGACCGATGGTGATCACCGCACCGTTGAGCATGAAAGCCACGAACGTGGAGGCGACGACGCGCGGGACGACCAGTCGCTCGATCGGGTCGATGCCGAGCACCTCGAGCGCGTCGATCTCTTCACGGATGGTGCGGGCGCCGAGGTCGGCGCAGATGGCTGTCGAGCCTGCGCCCGCCACCACGAGCACCGTCACCAACGGTCCGAGCTGCGTGACCGCGCCGAGCGCCGCACCGGCACCCGACACGTCGGCCGCGCCGAACTCCGCCAAAAGGATGTTGAGCGTGAAGATGATGAGCACGGTCAGCGGGATCGAGACCGCAAGCGTCGGCAGGAATGCCACCCGGATGAGGAACCAGCTCTGGAGGACGAACTCTTTCCACTGGAAAGGCCTTGTGAACAGTGCCTTTCCGGTCAACACCGACATCTTGAAGAAGCCGCCGACGGTGGCCAGCGGCTTCTCCAGCTGACCGCGCACATAACCGACGAGACCGTCGGTGGACGCCGTCACCGCTGGTCCCCTTGGACGTGTCGCACGCCCCCTCCTTGCCGCAAGCCAGTGTGTGTGATCCGCATCTCCCTACTCACGGGTAGTAAGTGAGACCACCGGACTGTACCCGATCCGAACCGGGCCGTACACCGCATCGGCTGGATTGTGCCTTGAACCGTTAGCAAAGGCGGCGCAAAGCCTTCATCCATCGCTGTGACCTGCAGAAACCGTTGGTGCAGAGGTACTTTCGCTAACGTCAGAGCGGCTCTGCGCACTGAAGCGCTCCCGGAGTGCTGTCTTGAGAACCTTGCCCGAGGGATTACGGGGTAAAGCATCCACGATTTCGACCGCTTTGGGGTGTTTGTACCGAGCCAGACGTTCGGTCAGGAACGCGTCGAGGTCCTCGAGGCTCAGCGGATCGTCAGCGCGACTCAGTGCTACAACGGCCACCGGCACTTCACCCCACTTCTCGTGTGCCCGTCCGATTACCGCGACCTCCATGATCGCCGGGTGGGCGGCCAGAACGTTCTCCACCTCCGCGCAGTAGATGTTCTCGCCGCCCGAGATGATCATGTCCTTCTTACGGTCGACGACCCAGATGTAACCATCCTCGTCCTGGCGGACAAGGTCGCCCGAGTGGAACCAGCCCCCGGCGAACGCCTCTGCGGTGGCCTTCGGGTTGTTCCAGTAGCCGGCCATCATGGACGGACCGCGGTAGACGATCTCACCGACCTCGCCCACCTTGACGTCGTTCATGTCCTCGTCGACGACGCGGGCGGCAACGGTGGGAATCGCCCGCCCGACCGAACCGAGCTTGCGAATGGCGTCTTCGCCCAACAGCATGCACGTCACCGGCGACATCTCGGTCTGGCCGAACGCCGCGAAGATCTCGGCACCAGGGAACACCTCGGACATCTCTCTGAGAAGGGTGTCCGAGGCCGGGGCGGCGCCCCACGACAACGCGCGCAGCTTCAGGTTCCGCGGTTTGGCGCGTTGCGCCGCACAGACGGCCTGCCATTGGGCCGGAACGAGGAAGATACCGGTGACCTTCTCGGCCTCGAGTACATCGAGTAGCGCATCCGGATCGAACGCACCGAGCGGATACAGGACGGTGGGCAATCCCAACGTCAGGCCGCTGAGCACATTGCCCGCGATCCCGGCGATGTGGAACAGCGGGACACCGATGAACCCGACGTCGTGGTTGAGATCGACACCGATCGTGAACAGGTTCGTCATGGCCTGGGCGGTCAGGTTCGTGTGGGTGAGCACGGCGCCCTTGGGCCGACCGGTCGTCCCCGACGTGTACATGATGAGCGCCGGGGAGTCGTTGGGGATGTCGATGGGCTCGGGCAGCGGGCCGGCCTCGGCGATCAGATCGTCGTAACCCAGCACGCCGTCTTCGGTTTCGCCGCCGGCCACGATCACGGTGCTCAGCGTCTGGTCCAAGTCCCGCACCGCGGTGGCCACGCCCGCGAGCACCGACTCGGTGACCACGACGCGGGCCTCACAGTCGCTCACGAGAAACGCGATCTCCGGCGGGGTCATGCGGAAGTTGACCGGAACGGCGATCGCGCCGAGTCTGTTGGCGGCAAGCATCGATTCGATGAACTCGTTGCGGTTGAGCATCAGGATCAACACGCGGTCGCCGAATCCGACGCCGCGCCTGCTCAACGCGCCGGCCAGCCGGGACACCCGATCATCGAGCTCCCCCCACGTCGTCGTCTGCCCCAAAAACCGCAGCGCGGTCTTGTCGGGCTGCATCAGTGCGTGCCGCGCAAGCTGGTTCGTCCAGTTCTGGCGGCGGGCCAGGTACGGCTGCTCAGTGAGGGAAGGCGCGGCAGTCAACGGCTCTGTACTCCATGGGTATCGGGTTGCACGATGTTGATATTTGATCAAACATTGGGTTGCCCCGGTCACATTATGGCCTCGGCGCCTCGGGTACAAGCCCACGCCAGACGGACCGAAAGGCGACCGGAAAACACGTGAACGCGCCTGTCAGAACAGCCGTGCGACGCCGCCGCGGAGTGCGCCGTGAGCAACTCTCCGACGAGGTGGCGGCGCACCTGCGGGCCGAGATCATGACCGGGGTGCTGCGGCCGGGCACATTTATCCGACTCGACGAGACGGCTGCTGCTCTCGGGGTCAGCATCACCCCGGTGCGCGAGGCACTGCGGACGTTGCGCGGGGAAGGCATGGTGCAGCTCGAGCCGCACCGCGGCCACGTCGTCGTGCCGCTGAGCCGCACGGACGTCGAGGACATCTTCTGGCTGCAGGCCACGATCGCGCGTGAGTTGGCCGCGACGACCACCGAACGCATCACCGACGCCGAGATCGACGAGCTCGAACGACTCAACGGCGAACTCGAGGCCGCGGTCGACCGGCACGATCCCGAGGAGATCTCGGCTGCCGAGTTCGCGTTTCATCGCGCGTTCAACCATGCGAGCGGCCGCATCAAGCTGGCGTGGTTCCTACTGCACGTCGCGCGCTACCTGCCCGCGCTCATCTATTCGACCGATCCGCGGTGGGGACACGAGGCCGTCGCGAGCCACCGGCTCCTGATCGACGCGCTGCGCCGGCGAGACGCTCGAACGGCCGTGGAACTGAACGGAGGGCAGTTCACCGACGGCGCCCAGCGATTGATCGCACGTCTCGACGAGATCGGGATGTGGGCTTAGCGGGCGCTAACCGGCCAATTGCTGAACCCTGGCGACGAGGCTGTTGGCCAGATGGTCCAAGGTGTCGCCGATGGCCTTCTTGACCATGGGTCCGGGAATCGAAAGCTTGGTCTCGACTTCGAGATCGACCGTCAGCAGGGATGTGGCGCCGATCGGCACCACCGAGAACTTCTGTTCCTGCTTCTTGAAGTGGTCGCCCTGTTGCAGCACCGTGAAGATCTGGTTCTCGTCGGGGTAGTACACCGCGGTGATGAATACGCCCGACTGGCCTTGGATCTCGACGTCCAGACGCAGCTGGCTCGGCCTGCCGTCGTCGTAGCGGGCCAGGATCCAGCAGCCTTTGATCTCGGGGTTCCACTGCGGATAGGCCTCGAAGTCGGCGACGATCGACATGATCTTCTCGGCCGGGGCGTCAACCTCGACGGTTCTACTCACGAGCGGCATCGGCAGAGCATATCGACTGCAACAACGACCGGATCGCGCCGGGAATCGGCACCGGACGGCGCGTGGTCCGGTCGACGTAGACATGCACCCAGTGCCCCACCGCGGCCACCGGCCCGTCAGGCTCGAACAACCCCAATCGATAGGTGACGCTGCTGTTGCCCAACCGGGCCACGGACAGCCCCACCACCAGCGGATCGGGGAACTTCAACTCAGCGAAGTAGCGGCAGCCCGATTCGGCGACGACACCGAGCCACGGCGCGTTGACCGGGTCGATGTCGCACTTGGTGTTGATCCACCCGTTGATCGCGGTATCGAACAACTCGTAGTAGACGGCGTTGTTGAGGTGGCCGAACATGTCGTTGTCGGTCCACCGGGTCAGCACCGGCCAGTGCAGCGGGAAATCGCCAGGAGTGAGTTCGGTACCCGTCATGGCTGAAGTCTTGCAGCCGAGGCAGGCTGGACGTCATGAAGATCCGCGGAGCCGTCCTCGAGGCCATCGGTCTGCCTCGCCCCTACGTCGAATCCCGCCCGCTGAGCGTTGGCGAACTCGACCTGGCCGAGCCCGGCCCGGGCGAACTGCTGGTCCGCATCGAGGCGGCCGGGTTGTGCCACTCGGATCTGTCGGTCGTCGACGGCAACCGGGTGCGGCCGGTCCCGATGCTGCTCGGTCATGAAGCGGCCGGGATTGTCGAGGCCGGTGACGTGCCGCAAGGCCAGCGCGTGGTGATGACCTTTCTTCCGCGGTGCGGCCACTGCCCGGCCTGCGCCACGGACGGACTGACCCCGTGCGGGCCGGGCTCGGTCGCCAACGGCGCGGGCACCTTGATGGAGGGCGACATCAGGCTGAGCCGAAACGGTGAGCGGGTCTTCCACCATCTCGGAGTCTCCGGGTTCGCGACGCATGCGGTTGTCGACCGGCGATCCGTTGTCCCCGTTCCCGCCGACGTCCCGCCCGTCGTCGCGTCGTTACTGGGTTGCGCCGTACTCACCGGCGGAGGCGCCGTGCTCAACGTCGGCAAGCCGCGGCCCGGCCAGACGGTGGCGGTCGTCGGATTGGGTGGCGTCGGAATGGCCGCGGCACTGACCGCGCTCGCGCACGATGATGTGCGGGTGATCGGTGTGGACCAGTTGTCGGACAAGTTGGCCCGCGCTCGCGAACTCGGCGTGCATGAGACGTACACACCGAACCAAGCCGCCGACCTCAAGGCCGACGTGGTTATCGAGGCCGCCGGCCATCCGGCCGCGCTGGAGACCGCGATCGCGCTCACCGGACCCGGTGGCCGCACCATCACGGTCGGCCTCCCCCGGCCGGATGCGCGAATCTCGGTGTCACCCCTGGGTTTTGTCGCCGAAGGCCGGTCGTTGATCGGCAGCTATCTAGGCTCGGCGGTCCCGGCCCGCGACATTCCCCGATTCGTCGAGCTGTGGCGGGCCGGCCGGCTGCCGGTGGAATCCCTGGTGTCGTCGTCGATCGCGCTCGACGACATCAATGCGGGCATGGACGAGCTCGCCGACGGCCGAGCGGTCCGTCAGGTCATCGATTTCAACTGAGCCTGTTCAACTTGTATGACAAGTTATAGACTTGTCATATGTCTGATCGCATTCGTCATCTCACGCTCTCTCACGTCGTCCTACCGCTGCCCAACCCCGTCAGCGACGCCAAAGTCCTGACGGGCAGGCAGAAGCCCCTCACCGAAACCGTCCTGCTGTTTGTCGAGGTCACCACCGAAGAAGGCCACCAGGGCATGGGGTTCAGCTACTCCAAGCGCGCCGGCGGCCCTGCCCAGTACACCCATCTCGCCGAAATCGCCGATGTCGCGATCGGCCAGGATCCGTCGGACATCGACCGGATCTACCAATCGCTGCTGTGGGCCGGGGCATCCGTCGGCCGGTCCGGCGTCGCCACCCAGGCCATTGCCGCGCTCGATGTCGCGCTCTGGGATCTCAAGGCCCGTCGCGCCGGTCTGCCGCTTGCCAAACTGCTCGGCGCCCATCGAGATTCCTGCCGGGTGTACAACACGTCCGGAGGCTTCCTGCAGGCCTCGGTCGACGAGATCAAGGACAAGGCCACCGCGTCGCTGGGGTCCGGCATCGGCGGCATCAAAATCAAAGTCGGGCAACCGGATTGGAAGACCGACCTGGAACGTGTCGCCGCGCTCCGCGAGCACCTGGGCGACAACCCGCTCATGGTCGACGCCAACCAGCAGTGGGACCGCGCGAGGGCTCGGCGGATGTGCCGCGAGCTCGAGCAGTACGACCTGATCTGGATCGAGGAGCCGCTCGACGCGTGGGATGCCGTCGGCCACGCCGACCTCAGCCACACGTTCGACACCCCGATCGCCACCGGAGAGATGCTCACCTCGGTGCCCGAGCACATGGCGTTGATCGACGCGGGTTACCGCGGAATCGTGCAGCCCGACGCACCCCGCATCGGTGGCATCACACCGTTCCTGCGGTTCGCGACGCTGGCATCGCACGCCGGGCTCGCACTGGCCCCGCACTATGCGATGGAGATTCACCTGCACCTCGCGGCCGCATATCCGACCGAGCCGTGGGTCGAGCACTTCGAGTGGCTCAACCCGTTGTTCAACGAGCGCATCGAGATTCGCGACGGCCGGATGTGGCTGCCCGAGCGTGCCGGCCTCGGCTTCACGCTGAGTGACCAGATGCGGGCGCTGACGAAGGAACGGGCAGAATTCGGTTCGTGACAACTTCGTTGGCCCAGCGGGTGGTCGCCGGTCTGAAGGACAAGATCTTCGCCGGCGACCTCCCGCCTGGGCGCAAACTCCCGTCGGAATCCGAACTGATCGAGGAGTTCGGGGTTTCACGGACCGTGGTGCGCGAGGCCGTGACGCGGCTGCGCGCCGAAGGCTTGGTCGAAACCTTCCAGGGCCGTGGGTCATTCGTGCTCGCGGTGCCCGAGCCGACGTCGTTCACCGTCGAATCCGCCGCCATCCGGACCCACCACGACGTACTCGACATGATCGACTTCCGGCTCGGGATCGAATGTGAGGCGGCCGCTCTGGCGGCCGCCCGCGTCGACGGCAACGGCAGCGAAGCCGTCCGGGCCGCGCTCGCCGAATTCGTCGACGCAGCCCCGGAGGATGCCGTCGAGGCCGACTTCCGCTTTCACCGTGCGGTGGCGGCGGTCAGCGGCAACCGGTTCTACCTCGATCTGCTGGACTCGCTGGGCCCGATGATGATCATGCTTCCGCGCACCCGCCTCGGCGATACACACTCCATCACCGACGCCGCGCACGCCGAACGCGTCCGGCGTGAGCACGGTGAGGTCGCCGCCGCGGTGATCGCAGGCGACCCGGACCTGGCCCGGGCCGCCATGCGCCTACACCTTGGTAACACTCGCCGGCGGCTCGACGCCGGCCGGCTCTGAGCGGCGCCGCAGCATCTGCCGGATGACCGGCAGCAGCGCCACCACGACGAAGATCGCCAGGATCGCACCCGAAATAGGCCGCGTGACAAAGCCCGTCGGGTCCCCGTCGAAGATCAACAGCGAACGGCGGGTGCTCGACTCGATGATGGTTCCCAGCACGAACGCCAAGACCATGGAACCGGGGTCGAAGCCGAACTTCTTCATCAGGTAGCCGATAACGCCGAACACGATCATCAAGAAGATGTCGAAGACCGAGTTGTTGATCGTGTACACGCCAAGGATCGTGATGAGCGCGGTGATCGGCGCCAGGATCGCGGGGCGGACCCGCAGAATCTTCACGAAGATGCCGACCAGCGGAATGCTGAGCAGAAGCAGCAACAGGTTGCCGATGTACATCGAGTTGATGACGCCCCAGAACACGTCCGGGTGCTCGTCGACGAGCTGCGGGCCCGGTGAGATCCCGAGGATCAGCAGCGCGCCGAACAGCATTGCCATCGACGCGTTGGCGGGCAGACCGATCGTCAGCAGCGGGATGAACGACGACGTCGCCGCGGCGTTGTTGGCGGTCTCCGGCGCGGCCACGCCCTCAACCGCCCCGCGCCCGAACCGCTCCGGCGTCTTCGAGCGCTTCTTCTCGGTCGCGTACGCGACGATCGACGACAGCGTGGCTCCGCCGCCGGGCAGCACACCGAGCACGAAGCCGATGATCGAACCGCGCCCGATGGCACCCGATGACTGCTTGAGATCCTTGCGCGACGGCCAGACATTGCCAACCTTGGCCGGGACGTGTGGCTTGCCGTGCCGCTGTTCCAGGTTGTAGAGGATCTCGCCGACACCGAACAGGCCCATCGCGACGACGACGAAGTCGATGCCGTCGGCGAGTTGCAGGCTGTCGAATGTGAATCGGGATGCGCCGCTGAAACTGTCGCGCCCGACGGTCGCGAGCAACAGGCCCACCGCGCCGGCGATCAGCGCCTTGAGCTTGTTGCCGCTGCCGATCGTGGCGACCAGCAGCACACCCAACAGTGCCAGCGCGGCGTACTCCGGCGGCCCGAAATCGAGCGCGACGCTGGCCACCACGGGGGCGAGCAGGGTCAGACCGATGATCGAAATCGTCGCGCCGACAAAGGAACCGATCGCCGCGATGCCGAGGGCCGTGCCGGCCTTGCCTTGTTTGGCCAGCGCGAAGCCGTCGAAAACCGTTACGACCGAGGATGCTTCACCCGGCAGTCGCAACAGGACCGAGGTGATCGTGCCGCCATACTGTGCGCCGTAGTAGATGCCGGCCAGCATGATGATGGCCGACACCGGGTCGATGGTGTAGGTGATGGGCAACAGGATCGCGATGGTCGCGGCCGGGCCGAGGCCTGGCAGCACGCCGATGATCATGCCGATCAGTACGCCGATCAGGCAGTAGAGCAGGTTGTGGGGCTCCGCGACGAGTGCGAACCCGTCCAGGAATGCGCTGAAATCCATAGTTTTAGAACGCGATCAGATGGGGCAGCGGGATCCGCAGGCCGTAGAGGAACAGGAAGTAGAACACCGCGGTGGTGACGACGCTGACGATGATCGTGCTGCGCCAGCTCTCGCCGCCAAGGAACCGCAACCAGATCAGGCACAGCAGCACGGCCGGGATCTCGAAGCCGATCAACGGCATCAGGACGCCGAACGCGACGAACGTGGCCGCTCCGGCCACCGCCAAAAGGCTGCTGCGGGTGAACTTCTCGCTGTCGGTCAGGCCGCGCCCGACGACGAGCAGTAGAACCGACAGCAGGGCGATCACGACGCTGACCACGAACGGCCACAGGCCTGGGCCTGGCTCGGCCAGCGAGCCGAGCCCGTACCCGTATGCCAGCACCGCGCCGACGACACCGATGGCCAATCCGGCCAGCGCCCCGATCACCTGGTAGGCGATGCCGCCGGCGGGCGGACGCTCATCCTCCAGTTCGTGAGCGACCTCGGCCTCGATCTCGGCGAGGACGTCGCGTGTGTGGTGCGCGTGCGGTTCTTGCACGGCGGTCATCAGCCCTCGTTCCGCAGGTTGATGCCGTACTGGGCCACCAGATCCGCGTAGCGCTGCTTGTCCTTGTTCAGTTGAGCGGTCACCTCGTCACCGGAGATCTCCATCGGCGTGAGGCTGTTCTGCTCGTTGAACTTCTTGTACTCATCGGTCGCAAATGTCGCCTTCAAGCCTTCGACGAGCTTGTCCTTGACCTCCTGCGGCGTGCCCTTCGGCACGGTCATGAAGCGGTACTGCGTGACCTCGACGTCGAGCCCCTGCTCTTTGGCCGTCGGGACCTCGGGCAGATAGTCGATCCGGTCCGGGCCGAAGACCGCGAGCGGCGTCAGCTTGCCCGACTGGATGTTCTCGATCGCCTCGCCGACCTGGATGGAGGCGACGTCAACCTGATTGCCGAGGACGGCGGCCAGCGCGGGGGCACCGCCGTCGAACGGAACCGCCTGGGAATTCACGCCGCTCGTCTTGAACAGCAGGGCTGCCGACAGCTGCGCGCCGGTGCCGACGCCGGTGGTGCCGTACTTCACGAGGCGGTTGGAGTTCTTGATGTCGTCGAGCGTCTTGAACCCGCTCGCGGGGTTGGTGACGAGCACGTAGTCGTCGCGCGATACGCCGTAGACGACGTCGAAGTCATCGAGGTTGGTCACCTCGTCGGGGCTGACGGCCAGCGGGGTGATGGTGAACAGCGATGCGTTCTGGATCGCGATCACCGAGCCGTCCGCAGGCGCCTTCGCGACTTCGGCGGCCGCGAGCGCACCGTTGGCGCCTTCACGGTTGATCACCGGGAACGACGCCCCGAGGTCATCGGACAGGCCCTTCGAAACGGCGCGGCTGATGAGGTCGCTGGATCCGCCTGCCGATGCGCCGACGTACATCTCGACGCTGCCCGAGGGCCATTCCGCGCCGGAGCCACCGCCGCCGGTTGTGGTCTCGACACCGCCACACGCGGTGAGGGCGAGGCCGGCGGCTGCCGCCGCGGCGAGAATCGTGCGGGTGCGCCCGCATCGTGAGCGAGCGGTTGAGATCGCCATTACGTGTGCTCCTGTGGGGATGTGAAGTGCTGCGTAATACGCCCGTCATGTGGCGGCCATCACTACACGTTAGGGAGCATGGACGATACCTGTCCAAGCCTCTTTTAGCATCGCTTGATACCTTCAATGCATGGCAATCACGCTGGATCAGGTGCGTTGTTTCATCGCGGTTGCCGAGGAGCTGCACTTCGGCCGGGCCGCCGACCGGCTCGCGATGAGCCAGCCGCCGCTGAGCCGCCAGATTCAGAAGCTTGAGCGCTCGGTCGGGGCGGTTTTGCTGGACCGCGACAACCGCCGCGTCCTGCTTACGCCGGCCGGGGCGGCGTTCCTCGAGGATTGCTACCGGATGCTCAACACCCTCGACGCCGCGACCGAACAGGCGCAACGGGTGGAACGAGGCTCGGCAGGCACGGTGCACCTCGGCTTCACCGCGGTGTCGGCGATCGGCATTCTCGGCCCGCTACTGGGTCTGCTCGGCAGCGAACTGCCCGACATCGAGGTCGTGTTGCACGAGCGCGTGACGGGCGCTCAGGTGGACGGCATCCGGCGCGGCGAGCTCGATCTCGGGCTGGCCCGCCCGCCGTTCGACACCTCGGCGCTGTCCTCGATCGTGGTCGCGCGTGAGCCGCTCCGCGCGGTCGTGCCGATCAACCACCCGCTGGCCGGGGCGACGGGGCCGCTCGGTCCCGAGGACTTCGACGGGCTGCCGGTGATCAGCTACCACCCGGTGCAGGCGCGGTATTTCCACGAGCTGACGGTCCGCTTCCTGTTCAACGGACATCCGAGGATCAAGCAGCGCGTGCAGCAGATTCTCACCGCGGTGCTACTCGTTGCGGCCGGCGAGGGTGTTGCGCTGGTGCCGGCGAGCGCGACGGCGCTGCACGTCGACGGCGTCGTCTACAAGCCGTTGGTGGATGTCGGTGGCGGGCATCCCGAAAGCGATCCGTCCCGCCCCGTCGAGCTCCACGCGATCTGGGCGCGCCGCGGTCTCACGCCGCTGCTGCAGCAGGTGCTGCAGCTGGTCGGGCGGTCAGCCGAACACCTCGACGACCTCATCGCCCTCGGCTAGGACTTCAGCGAATGGTGCTGACCCCGCCGTCGACCGGGATCACCGCACCGGTGATGTAGGTGCTGGCCCGGCTCGCGAGGAACACCGCGATGCCCGCGATGTCGTCCGGCTTGCCGATGCGCCCGAGCGGCAACGCCGAACCCACCGCATCTGAGCCGGCCCGCAGCAGTTCCTTCGTCATGCGCGACTCGAACAGGCCCGGCGCGATCGCGTTCACGAGGATCCTCGGTGCGAGCTCGCCTGCGAGGTGCCGGGTCAGCATGTGCACCGCCGCCTTGCTTGCGCTGTAGGAGAAGTTGTCGCGTCCGCGCTCGGGCGCGACAATGCCGTCGATGCTCCCGGTGTTGATCACGCGTGCCGGATCCTGTTCGGACGCACCGGCATTCAGCAGCGGTGTGAGCGCCCGGGTGAGCAGGAAGACGCCCTTGACGTTGACGTTGTATATCTTGTCGAAGCCCGACTCCGGGAACTCGTCGTACGGGGCGCCCCACGCGGCTCCGGCGTTGTTGAACAGCGCGTGGATCGCATCCTCGCGCCCGGTGACCGCCGCCGTCAGCGCCGCAACGCCCTCGGCGGTCCCGAGATCGGCCGGCACCGCCGCGACACGGCCGAGCGGTGACAGCTCGGACACCGCGGCGTCGAGTTCGGCCTCCTTGCGGCCCGACAGATAGACGCTCGCACCGGCCTGCAGCAGTCCGCGGGCCATCATCAGCCCGATACCGCGGCCACCGCCGGTGACCACCGCGACCTTGCCGTCCAGTCGGAACAAATCGCTCACGACCGGTGCCCGGTCTCGATGTCGATGCCGAGCGGGGAGTCCGTGCGTACGGCTTCATCGCGGATCAGTCCGCGCAACAGTGCGGTGCTGAACTCGACGGCGATCTCCTCGGCCGTGCGCCTGCCATGCGGCCGCAGCCAGCGGTAGGCGCCAAGCGTCATCCCGATGTAGCCGAGGGCCAGGACATGCGAGTCGCAGTCGTGGAACTCGCCGCTGGCGATGCCGCGGTCGATGACGTCACGCACATGCTCGTAGACCGTGGTTTCGGCACGGCGGATGTAGGCGACCTGTTCCTCGGTGAACCACTCGGCGATGTAGGGGCCCTCCTGGAAGTACACCGCGGCGCGCTCGAGGTCGTTGGCGATACCGACCATCAACCGGCGGGTGAAGTGGTAGATCGTCTCGCGCGCGGTGGCCGTCGGATCGTCGTGCAGCGCTTCTACGGTGAAATCGGCGGCGCTCTTGTAGATGTCGTAGAGGATCAACGACTTGCTCGAGTAGTAGTGATAGACGGTGGCCTTGTTCAGGCCGACGGCTTCCGCCACGTCGTCCATCCGGGTGCCGTGGTAGCCGCGCGCGGCGAACAACTTGGCGGCGACGGTCAGCAGTTCGTCGCGCCGGGACGTTCCGTTGTTCGCGGCCGCGGTGCGGCCCCGACCGGCGTCTGCATCGGATGACATAGGACACTCGCTATCGGCCTCGCCCGGGCATGCCGGGGCTATCAATCAACTGGCTGGTTGAACAGTGTAGGCAATCTCTGTTCTGATCTTGCACAGTCGGTCTAGACTGCCGGAATGGATCCGAATCCTGACTACGACCTCAGCGACGAGGGTGATTTCTTCTTCTCGTGGCTGCCGTGGGCTCTGCGCGGCGTTTACCCGCCGCCGGCCTATCCGCCGGTCTGATCCGGCTCGGTTGTCTTGGCGCGCTGGTAGTGCCTGCGCGCCTTCATGCGGTTTCCGCAAATCGCCATCGAACACCACCGCGCGGTGTTCGGCTTGCTCCGGTCGATGAGGAACAGCCGGCATTCGTCGTTCGCACACGGCCGTAACCGGCCCGGACTGTTGATCCGCAGCGCATCCCAGGCCAGCACCGCGCGCACCGCGCCGGGCGCGACGCCATCGACCGCCAAATTCCATGTCACGCCGTCAGCCGTCATCGTCGGCCGCAACGCGACCGCGGCGAGGAACGGCTTCAGCGCCCGCGGCGACTGCGTGCCACGCACCACGGCCTGAAGAACATTGCGGGCCGTGATCAGATCCGCCAGTTCGTCGCGCGTCAGCCCGTGATCTTTGAGCCAGGCAGCGGCCGTTTTCGGCGCGTCGAGCACGTCGTGCTGCACACCCTCCATCACCGGCGTGGTGTTGAGGAGATCGAGCAGCAGCGTCTCATCCTCTGGACTCACCGCCACCAGATCCATATCTAACCTCCAAATTCCTATTGACAGGTTACCCGGGATCGGCGTTGAATGTCGCTAACCGGTAAAAGCAACCAGAGGAGTTAGAAATGACCGTGCATCACCGCTACGCCACCGTCGACGGGCAGCGTCTGCACTACCGCGAGGCCGGCTCACCCGACGCGCCCGCGATCGTGCTGCTCCACGGCTTTCCCACCAGCTCGTTCATGTTCCGCGACCTCATCCCGCGGTTGGCCGAGCGCTACCACGTCATCGCACCAGACCACCTCGGGTTCGGACACTCGGACGCCCCAACGGTCGGCGAGTTCGACTACACCTTCGACGCCCTCGCCGACCTCACCGAAGGACTGCTCGACCAGTTGGGTGTCAGCCGCTACGCGGTCTACGTCCAGGATTACGGTGCGCCCATCGGATGGCGGCTGGCGCTGCGCCGACCGGAAGCCATCACCGCGATCGTGACTCAGAACGGCAACGGCTACGACGAAGGCTTCGTCGAGAGCTTCTGGACCGTCGTGTGGGACTACCAGCTCGAGCAGACGCCACAGACCGAGGCCGGCGTCCGTACCGCACTCGACGTCGACGGCATCAAATGGCAGTACCTGACCGGTGTTTCCGACGAGAGCCTGGTCAGCCCCGACACCTGGACACACGACGCCGCGCAGTTGGCCCGGCCCGGCAACGACGAGGTCCAGCTCAAGCTCTTCCGTGACTACGCGACCAACGCCCCGCTCTACCCGGCACTGCACGAATACCTGCGCAGCAGCAAGGTTCCGGTACTCGCGGTCTGGGGCCAGGGCGATCCGATTTTCGGGCCCGACGGCGCGCGAGCATTCGGCAAGGACGCCGTCGACGCCGAGATCCACCTGCTCGACGGCGGACACTTCCTGCTGGAAACCCACGTCGCGGAAGTGGCCGAGCTGATCGATGCGTTCCTGCAGCGGCGGGTCCGATGAAGCCCGAGGTGCTGGTGTTCGATGTCAACGAGACGCTCATCGACATCGATTCGCTGCAACCACATTTCGACCGGATCTTCGGCGACCCCCCGATGCTGCGCGAATGGTTCGGCCAGTTGGTCATGTACTCGATGGCCGTCACGTTGTCGGGTGGCTACACCGACTTCTTCTCACTCGGTCAAGCAGTGCTCCGCATGACCGCCGAAGTTCGCGGCGTCGCCATCGACGAAGAGGATCTACGCCGACTTGCCGACGGTATGCGCGCAATGCCGGCCCATCCCGATGTCGCCGAGGGACTTCAGCGCCTCCGCGACAACGGGTTTCGCCTCGCGACGCTGACCAATTCACCGCACCAAGACGGCCCGACACCGTTGGAGCACGCCGGCTTGGCCGGCTTCTTCGAGCATCAGTTCAGCGTCGACGAACACCGCGTCTACAAGCCGTCGACGGTGTTGTACACCAGCGCCGCCGACGCTCTGGGTGTCGCTCCCTCGAGCTGCATGATGGTGGCCGCACACATGTGGGACACCCTCGGGGCGCAGGCCGCTGGCTTCAGCGGAGC
The DNA here is from genome assembly GCF_054919535.1 of Mycobacterium venezuelense. NCBI lineage: Bacteria > Bacillati > Actinomycetota > Actinomycetes > Mycobacteriales > Mycobacteriaceae > Mycobacterium > Mycobacterium venezuelense. The sequence continues at coordinate 363,392 of NZ_JBONDW010000004.1, read as the reverse complement.
CCTGATCACGCGACCCGGCAACGCGCCATTGCTCGTGCCCGGGGTGGCGCCGCCGACCGTGGTCGCCACAGATCTGTTGCACCTCAACGCGATTCTGGAAGGTCGGTCATGACTGCAACATCAACCATGCGTGCGATCGTCCTCGACGGCTTCGGGGGCCTCGACCGGCTGGTCTACACCGACATCCCGAAGCCCGAACCGCGGGCCGGTGATGTCGTCATCCAGATCAAGGGTTTCGGCATCAACCACGCCGAGATGCACATGCGGCGCGGTGAATGGGCCGAAGCCGCCAAGGTCAGCGGTATCGAATGCGTCGGCATCGTCGACTCGTGTCCGGGCGGCGAGTTTCCCGTCGGAGCGAAAGTGGCTGCGCTCATGGGTGGGTTAGGCCGCACCATCAACGGAAGTTACGCCGAGTACACCAGAGTGCGAGCAGCCAACGTGGCGCTCATCGAGTCCGACCTGCCGTGGGCGGCGCTCGCCGCGTTGCCCGAAACCTACGCAACCGCTTGGACCTGCCTGTTCCGCAACATCGGCCTGCGATCCGGGCAGACGCTGGTGGTCCGCGGCGCAACCTCGTCATTCGGACAGGCCGCCGTCAAGCTCGCCGTCGGCGCAGGTGCCCGCGTCATCGCCACCACGCGCAACCCTGATCGGTTCGACCCGCTCGAAAACCTCGGCGCCGCGCGCGCCGAGAAGGAGGTGCCTGATCTCAGCGCTCACATCGCCGAATCGGGCGAGATCGACGCTGTACTCGATCTCGTCGGCAACAGCACGATCCTCGACTCGCTGGACATGCTGCGGCGGGGCGGAACCGCATGCCTCGCAGGGTGGTTGGGTGGGCTCGATCCCATACCCGACTTCAACCCGCTGCTTCGGATGGCCAGCGGCGTGAACCTCAGCTTCTTCGGCAGCTTCGTGTTCGGCTCTCCCGGCTTCCCGTTGTCCGACGTGCCGTTGGGTGACATCGCCCGCCAGGTCGCCGACGGCCGGCTGGAGGCGGCACCGTCGCGCGTGTTCTCGTTCGACGTGAACCGGCTCACCGCGTCATGGAAGCCGGCGAGGCCGGCGGGAAAATGGTCGTCGTCCTCGACTGAGGCCGCATGTAGTGTGAACTCGTGGACGGGCGCGAGAAGGACATCACCGCGGCCGACCTCACCTCTGACGAGGCGCTGTTCAGGGGACCTCTCGGGCCCATCGTGTGCGGGATCCTGGACGCCACGAAGCGTGCGCCAGAACCGATCCGGCGCATCCTCTGGGGTGTGCGCACCGAACCCACGCCGCACGAGCCCGGGGCTACGCCGCGGCCGCCTTCACCGCCTCCCCCACCTCAGCCCGAAGCCTGAGGTATTCGGGTGAGCGCCGCAGTTCGTGCGGGTCGACGCCGGTGCGGGGCAGCTCGACCGGCAGATCGAGGGCGACCTTACCGGGGCGCCGGGTCAGCACCACGATCCGGGAGCCGAGAAACGCCGCTTCGTCGGCGCTGTGGGTGACGAAAACCGTTGTGCGCCCGGATTCCGCGCTCACCTGACGGACGTCCTCCTGCAGCCGCTCGCGCGTGAGCGCATCGAGGGCCGCGAACGGCTCATCGAGCAGGAACAGCGGGGTCTCGGCTGCCAGCGCTCGCGCGATCGCCACGCGCTGCTGCTGGCCGCCGCTGATCTCCCAGATCTTGCGGCGCGCAGTGCCTTCCAGCCCCACGCGCTCAAGGAGCTGGTCACGTCGTTCGGCTCGCCGCTCACGCGGCACCTTGGCGTACTTGAGCGCGAGTTCGACGTTGCCACCCACGGTCCGCCACGGGAACAGCCGCGGCTGCTGGAACACGACGCCCGACGTGACACCCGGCGTCGGTTGCGTACCCGCGACCTGAACCTCACCCTCGGAAGGACTTTCGAAACCGGCGATCAATCGCAACAATGTGCTCTTGCCGCATCCCGACGCTCCGACCAGGACCAGGAACGCGCCCGGCTCGACTTCGAGGTTCACCGGCCCGAGCGCGGTCACCTCATTCGCGCCGCGGCCGTACCGGTGCGCGACGTTGCGAATCCGCAGAGTGCCGTTGGCATCACTGTTTGGTGATGACACCCGGCAAACCCTTCGTGTAGATCGCATCCTGGAATGTCTTCAGCGGCGCCGCTGCCGGAATCTGCTTCTGATCGGCAAGGAACTGCGATGCGCTCTGCAGGTTGGCGGAGATGTTGCCCGGCGCACCCTCGGACCCGAGCCACGGCTCGGACGCCACCTCGGCCGGCGTCAGGTACACACCCTGCTTGAGTTGTCCCTCAACGTCTTCCGGAGACAGGCCGATCTCCGCGGCGATGGCCTTTGCGGCAGCGGCTGGGTCGTTCTTGATCACATCGAGGGCGCGGGCCTCCTGCGCACGCCACGTGTCGACGACGTCGGGATGCGCCGCGGCGAACTCGTCGGACACAACGCCCAGGTCGAGGGTCGGCTTGCCGTTCTTGGCGAGCTGCCTGCTGGTGATCAGGTCCTTGCCGGTCTTGCGCAGCTGGTCCAGTGTCGGCAGCCAGGTGTAAGCGGCGGCGATGTCGCCGCGGTCCCAGGCCGCCAGGATTGCCTGCGGCTGGAGGTCGATGAGCTGAACATCGCTGGGCGACAAGCCGTTCTGCGCCAGCGCAGCCAGCAGGCTGTAATGCGCGGTCGACGCGAACGGCGTCGCGACGCGCTTGCCACGCAGATCGGCAATGGTGTTGATGCCGCTGTCGTTACGTGCCACGAGCGCTTCGTTGTCACCGGCCACGTCGAGGACGAACGCCACCTTGTACGGAATGTTGAGCGGAGCCGACAGCCCGCGGGCGACGGGGCTTGAGCCCAGCGCACCGAAGTCGAGTTCCTTGGCGATGAACGCCGTGTTGACGTCGGCACCCGAGTCGAACTTGGTCCACTTGATGTTGTAATCGGGCAGCGCCTCTTCGAGCCACTTGTTGTTCTTGACGACTAGGTCGCCGCTTGGAAAGGACTGGTAGCCGATGCGAATCGTGGGCTTCTCCGGGTCATTTCCGGCGGCGTTTCCGGAGTTGTCGACCGCGCAGCCGGCCAGGGCGAAAGTAGCGGCTGCGGCCGCGGCAAGTAATGCCCTGATTTTCATATCTTTCCTCTCCATGGGACAGCGCGCCGCTCGACGGCTCGCAAAACTCCATCGATCACCAGGCCCGAGATCCCGATGGCGAAGATGCCGACCAGGACCACCGGCGTGTTGTTGTAATTGCTTGCGTCCTTGACCAATCCGCCGATGCCGGGGATGCCGTTGAACAGTTCGGCGGCGACGACCGACGAGTACGCCATGCCGACCGCCAGCCGAATGCCGGTGAATGTCTCGGGCAGGGCGGACGGCACCACGACGTCGCGGATGACCTGGGCGCGCGAGGCGCCGAGCGCGCGCGCTGCTTCCTGCAGCCCGACGGGTGCGGCGACGACGGCCGCGGTGGTGGCGACGGCGGCAGGCGGCAACGCGGCCAGTGCCAGCAGCGTGATCTTCGGGGCTTCGTCGATGCCCAGCCAGATCACGAGCAAGAAGAAGTACGCCAGTGGTGGCAGCGCGCGAAGGAACGTCAGCCACGGCTCAAGCACGCTGCGCAACCAGCTCACCGAGCCCATGAGCAGGCCGAGGAGCACCCCGACGACTACACCGATGACCACACCGGCCAGCACGCGCCGCAGTGTCATGTACAGGTGCTCGATCAACAGATAGCCGCCGTAGCCGCGTACGCCGTCGTGGGTCGTCGACACGTCGATGAACGCGCGCCACACGGTGCTGGGGTACGGAACGAAGGTCTGATTCCAGATGCCGGCCAGCGCGACGAGCTGCCACACGACAAAGAACACGACCACCGACAGCAGCGGCAGTACGGCTTTCGTGAGCAACGCGCGCCACTTGCCTGGCGTTGCGGCGGGCCGCGAGTCCGTCTGGGACTCAGTGGGGACGATATCGACGAAGACAGACACGGACGGCCGGCTTTCTGTTGCTGAAGCGAGGGCGGAGGTTCGGCTTCAGCGACAGCAGGAGTCAGCGGACCGCGTCGTGTTCACCCGCGTATTAGTACCGGCGGCAGTGACCGCGAAGAAGGTCTGGAATCGCGGTGAGTTTATGTCGCGGACTGCGGCAACGTCCGTATCGCGTAACGGACGACCAGCAGGATCGCCGCGGTGGTCACGAGGAACAGCGGCCACCCCATCGCGATCCGGGCAACCGCGAGCAGGCCCTCCTGGTCGGTGTCGTAGAGGTAGTACTGCACAAGGAACCGCGACCAGGACACCGTCGCCATCACGGCGGTCACCACGTCAAAGGCCAGCCGTACGCGGGGAATTCGCCGCCACGTGCCGTCGCGCCCGGTGACCCAGGCCCACACGACGCCGACGAGCGGTCGCCTGACGACGATCGAGACCGTGAACAGCGTCGCCATCAAGAAGTACATCCAGATGCCGGGCAGGTAGAAGTCCTTGGCCTGACCGGTGACGAGCGCAAGACCCGCGCACACCGCGACACCGGCGAACCCCCACAGCGCGGGCCGGGTCGACTCCCGGCGGAAAAGCTGCCACCCCAGCACGAGCGCGGCTGTGGTCAAAGCGGCGATGGTCGCCGGGATGCGCCCGAACAACGCGGAAGTCAGGGCGAACGTCGTCACGGGCAGTGCCGAATAGACCAGACCGCGAACGCCGCCCGCGCGGGCCAGCAGTCCGTCGAGCGGGGAGTCCGTCATGTCCACCGAGCGTACCTAGCTCAGCGAAACAGTTCGGCCGCCTCGACGCGAGCGCTGCCCAGTTGAGCGGGGAGCCGGAGGTATCCGTGCAGATTCACGAGCCCGCGGCGTTGCGGCGTCTCGGTCAGATGCAGGTCCGGATACGCCTCGAACAGCGCGCGCAGCGCGGTCGTCCCTTCGATTCGGGCCAATGCGGCCCCGAGACAGGCGTGGATACCGGACGCGAAGGCAAGGTGGTCGCGAACGTTGGGGCGGGTGATGTCGAAGCGGGCCGGATCGTCGAACACCACGGGATCGCGATTGGCCCCACCGAGCAGCACGGCGACCATGTCACCGGCCCGCAGTCGCTGTCCGCCGATTTCGATGTCGGACTGTGCGGTGCGAGCCGTCATCTGCACCGGGCTGTCGATCCGCAGGATCTCGTCGACGGCGGCGGGCCACAGGTCGGGATGGTCTCGCAGCAGCGCGAGTTGGTCGGGATGCTGCAACAGCAGCACGATGCCGTTGCCGATGAGATTCACGGTGGTTTCGAAGCCCGCCCCGATGAGCAGTGCCGCGTTCGCGGTGAGTTCGCGGTCGGTGAGCGTGTGGTCCGCCGCCATCCGGCTGAACGGGTTGTCGCTGGGAGCGCCGGCCCGGACCTCACGGAAGTGCTCGTTGAGATAGGTGTCGATGCCGCGGAGCCCGGCGATGGCCTTGCGGTAGGTCTTCCACCGGATTCCGATGTCCAACAACGGCGCACCGTGGTGGCCCCAGTCCAGAAGCCGGGCATGAGTTTGCGCGGGCAGGCCGAGGATCTCGGCGATCATCGCGACGGGAAGCGCCGCCGCGTAATCGGCGATCAGATCGGGCCGAGGTGTCGCGCCGAGGTTGTCGATGAGTTCTGCGGTCACCTCGGCCACCCGCGTGTCGAGCGTCTCGATCGCGCGTGGGGTGAAGCTCTGTGCCACCAACTGGCGGTAGCGGGTGTGGTCGGGCGGGTCGACGATGACCATGGCCGGCGGCTCGACCGGGTTGGCCACGCCCGGGTCGGTACGGTCCAGCAGCATTCGCAGCGCCCGCGGCATCTCCATGCCGGTCGGCGGGGTGACACCGAACCGCTTGTCGCGCAAGATCTCCCGGCACAGAGCATGGTCGGCGGTGACCCAGACGAACGGCGTGCGGATCAGCCGGCCCCGCGACCTGACCTCTTCCATGACCGGGTAGGGGTCGTTGCCCCGGCCGTGATTGACGATGAGCCGGGCCATGGGGTTTCCCCGCCACGCCTGGACCGTCATGAAGGACCTCGGTACCGCGTGCAATGCCAGCCACCGTGTCCACAGTCCGATGCCCATAAGCCCTCCCCTTGTCCCGACGCTCGTTACGATGAGACGTTGAGACATTTAGACGCTCATCGTCTCTCTTGTTTCGATGGTTAGGCTACGGCGGACAGCACGAGCAGGCAAGGAGGAGTTCGGTGACATCCACACGAACAGCGGATTTCGTGCGGCGGCTCGCCGAGCCTGACCCCGACGTCCTTGCGCGCGTGCGCGAACCGGACGCCATCAGCACCCGGATCTTGAGCGCGACCCTCGAACAGGCCGAACTCGTCGGCATCCGGCGAACCACGATGGAGGACGTCGCCAAGCGCAGCGGAGTCGGCCGCGCAACGCTGTACCGGCGCTTCCCCACCAAAGACGCCCTGATCGACGCCCTCGTACTGTCGGAAGCGCGGCGCTACCTCGACGGCAGCGCACAGGCTCGTGCACACGCCGAATCGCTGGAGGATCGCCTGGTCTACGGAACGGTGTTCACGGTGACGTTCCTGCGCGAGCACGCGCTGCTCAAGAAACTGCTGCGCACCGAACCCGAGACCATCCTGCCGAGCCTAACCATCGACGCAGGCGCCATCGTCGACTTCGCGACCGACTACTCCGCCGCGCAACTGCGTAGCGACCTCTACGGAACCGCCGAGACGACGCCCGAACAGGAGCGTCACATCCGCACCGTCGCCGAGTTGCACACCCGACTCACGTTGTCGTTCATCGTCACGCCGCACACCAGAATCAAGCTCGCGACGATCGAGGACACCCGCGGCTACGTCCGCACCTATCTATTGCCGATGGTGACCGTCGGATGACCCAGGTGCAGGGCCGGATCTGGCGAGCCGGTGAACCCGACGACGAGCACTTCAGCTTCTCGGCGATCTCGGACTGCCTCGCCGACGACGACACCTTGCTGTGGGCCGACATCTACGACCCCGATCACGAGACGCTGCGCGGCCTCGCCGACGAGCTCGGCCTCAATGTCTGGGCGGTCGAGGATGCCATTGCCCCGAACGAACGCACGAAAGCGTCTGTGTACCACACACATACGTTCTTCACGGTGTATGCAGTCGACATCCGCACACCGAACGGCGACATCGTCTCCGCCCTGATCAAACACCGCATCTCGGCGTTCGTCCTACCGCGCGGGCTCATCACCGTCCGGCTTCCAAGTGGGGAGGCTTCGGCGGGCGAGTTCGACATCGACGAGGTGTCGCGGCGCTTCGATGAACTCGGCGGGCAGCGCTACGGCGTCGGCGCGCTCTTGCACGGCCTGCTCGATGTCGTCGTGGACGGGCATTTCGAAGCCGTCCAAGCCCTCGACGACGCGATCGAATCGCTCGAGGACGAACTGTTCGCCGACGACGGACCCAAGCACGGCCTGCAGCGGCGCACGTTCCGGTTACGCAAGGACCTCGTCGAGTTGCGACGCGTCGTGCTGCCGATGCGCGAGGTGGTCAGCACGATTCAGCACCGGCGGATGGACGCCAAGATGTCGCCCGAACTCGACCCGCTGTACGCCGATCTCTACGACCACGTACTGCGGGCGTCCGAGTGGACCGAATCCCTGCGCGACATGGTCACGACGGTATTCGAGACCAACCTTTCGTTGCAGGACGCCCGGTTGAACACCGTGATGAAGAAGCTCACCGGCTGGGCCGCGATCATCGCGGTGCCCACGGCCATCACCGGTTTCTACGGGCAGAACGTCACCTATCCGGGAATCAACACCGTTGTGGGCTTCATCGCCAGTTCAGCGCTGATCGTCGTGCTCGTCATCCTGCTGTACGTGATGTTCAAACGGCGCGACTGGCTGTAGCGATTCAGTTGGTAAGCATGGCGCTTACCGCACGAGGGGGCACGCGCAATATCGCGAAGCAAATGCAAGACTCTTCAATGCCCAACCAACTAGATCGGACCGAAAATCGATGATCATCGGGATACCCCGCGAGTCTCTGCCTGGTGAGACGCGCGTCGCTGCCACCCCACAGACCGTCGGCCAACTCATCAAACTCGGCTACACGGTCGTAGTCGAATCCGGCGCGGGTGCCGCCTCCAGTTTCGCCGACGGCGCGTACGTCGAGGCCGGCGCCGACATCGGCACGTCCGATCAGACCTGGGCCTCCGATGTCGTACTGAAAGTCAATGCGCCCGACGACGCCGAGATCGGCAGCCTGCGCGACGGCGCGACGCTCGTCGGGCTCATCTCACCCGCGCTCAAGCCCGAGCTGGTCGAGAAGTTGTCGACGCGCCCCATCACGGTGCTGGCCATGGACGCGGTGCCGCGTATCTCGCGGGCCCAGTCCCTTGACGTGCTGTCTTCGATGGCCAACATCGCGGGTTACCGCGCGGTGGTCGAGGCAGCCCACACGTTCGGCCGGTTCTTCACCGGCCAGGTGACCGCCGCCGGCAAGGTTCCCCCGGCCAAGGTGCTCGTCGTCGGAGCCGGCGTGGCCGGCCTGGCCGCGATCGGCGCCGCGGGCAGCCTCGGTGCGATCGTGAAGGCCACCGACCCGCGGCCCGAGGTTGCCGATCAGGTCGCTTCGCTGGGCGGGGAGTATGTGTCCGTCGACCCGGCGTCAGCCGAGGTGTCGGCCACCGGCTACGCCAAGGAAATGGGCGAGGACTACAAGGCCCGTGAGGCGCAGCTGTACGCCGAGCTCGCCAAGGATGTCGACATCATCATCACCACCGCGCTGATCCCCGGTAGGCCCGCGCCCCGCATCATCACCGCCGAGATGGTCGCGTCGATGAAGCCGGGCAGCGTGATCGTGGACATGGCCGCGGCCAACGGCGGCAATGTGGAGGGCACGGTCAAGGATCAGGCGATCGTCACCGACAACGGCGTGACGATCATCGGCTACACCGACCTCGCCGGCCGCCTGCCCGCCCAGGCCTCGCAGCTGTACGGCACCAACCTGGTGAATCTGCTCAAGCTGCTGACGCCGGAAAAGGACGGGCAGCTCACCCTCGACTTTGACGACGTGGTGCAACGGTCGGTGACCGTCGTACGCGACGGGCAGACCACCTGGCCGCCACCACCGGTCCAGGTCTCGGCCGCCCCGGCCGCACAGCCGGCTGCCGCCGCCCCGGCCGTCAAAGAAGAAAAGCGGCCGATGTCCACCGGGCGCCGCCTCGGCATCACCTTCGCCGTCGCGGCCGTCATCTTCGCGCTCATCGCGATCTCGCCTGCGGCGCTGCAGGTGCACCTGACCGTGTTCGCGCTCGCGATCGTGATCGGCTACTACGTCATCGGCAATGTGCACCACGCCCTGCACACCCCGCTGATGTCGGTCACCAACGCGATCTCGGGAATCATCGTCGTCGGCGCGCTGCTGCAGATCGGCCACGGCGATATCGCAATCACCTCACTGGCCTTCGTGGCGATCCTGCTGGCCTCCATCAACGTCTTCGGCGGCTTCGCGGTGACGCGGCGCATGCTCGCCATGTTCTCGAGGAGCTAGACCATGTTCACGCTGGAAAACGTCGCCACGGCCGCCTACGTCATCGCGGCCCTGCTGTTCATTCTCGCGCTGGCCGGGCTGTCCAAGCACGAAACATCCAGGGCCGGCAACACGTTCGGCATCGCCGGCATGGCGGTCGCGCTGATCGCGACCATCGCTCTTGCGCTGGAACGCAAGATCGAACCGCTGGGCCTGGCCCTGCTGATCGGCGCCATGATCGTCGGCGCCGCGATCGGCCTGTGGCGCGCCAAGGTCGTCGAGATGACCGGCATGCCCGAGCTCATCGCGCTGCTGCACAGCTTCGTCGGCCTGGCCGCGGTGCTGGTCGGCTGGAACGGCTACCTGCACGTCGAGGGTGATCCCGGCGGCGCCGAGGCCGCTCACCTGGCCGGCGAGGGCATGATCGGCATCCACTCGGCCGAGGTGTTCGTCGGCGTCTTCATCGGCGCCGTGACGTTCACCGGCTCGATCGTGGCCAACCTCAAGCTCTCGGCGCGCATCAAGTCCGCACCGCTCATGCTGCCCGGCAAGAACATCCTCAACATCGGCGCGCTGGTGGCCTTCTTCGTGCTCACCGTGTGGTTCGTGATCGACCCGCAGCTGTGGCTGCTCGTGGTCGTCACGGTGCTCGCGCTGCTGCTGGGCTGGCACCTTGTCGCCTCGATCGGCGGCGGCGACATGCCCGTGGTGGTGTCGATGCTCAACAGCTACTCGGGCTGGGCCGCGGCGGCCTCGGGCTTCCTGCTCGGCAACGACCTGCTGATCATCACCGGCGCCCTCGTCGGCTCCTCGGGTGCCTACCTGTCTTACATCATGTGCAAGGCCATGAACCGCTCGTTCATCTCCGTCATCGCCGGTGGGTTCGGCATCGAGGCCGGCCCGGCTGACGACAAGGACTACGGCGAGCACCGCGAGATCACCGCGGAGGCCGCGGCCGAGATGCTCAGCTCGGCCAGCTCGGTGATCATCACGCCGGGCTACGGCATGGCGGTCGCGCAGGCCCAGTACGGCGTCGCCGAGCTGACCCGCAAGCTGCGCGATCGCGGCGTCAACGTGCGCTTCGGCATCCACCCCGTCGCGGGCCGCCTGCCCGGCCACATGAACGTGCTGCTGGCCGAGGCCAAGGTGCCATACGACATCGTGCTCGAAATGGACGAGATCAACGACGACTTCGCCGACACCGACGTCGTCCTCGTCATCGGCGCCAACGACACCGTCAACCCGGCTGCCGCCGAGGACCCGGGCAGCCCGATCGCCGGCATGCCGGTGCTCACCGTCTGGAACGCCCACAACGTCATCGTGTTCAAACGGTCCATGGCTTCGGGCTACGCCGGCGTGCAGAACCCGCTGTTCTTCCGCGAGAACACCCAGATGCTCTTCGGTGACGCCAAGGACCGGGTCGACGCGATCAACAACGCGCTGTCCGCGGTGCACGCGTAAGACCTCCGCGGGCACCGGGCAGTAATCACTCCGCACGCACTGTGACGAGCGTGCAAGCAACAGCGGTGATTTCGCGAAATTTCCGCAAAAGGCTGCACGCTCGGCACAGTGCCGCGAACTGAACAACTGGCTGGCGGTGGTGTCCTCTCCTATGGAGAGAAACTAGGATGTCCAACTATGCCGGTGGACCGCCTACTGCCCTCAGACGAAGCGCATGAGCTCATCGCGCTGACCCGCGACATCGCCGACAAGGTGCTCGACCCGATCGTCGACCAGCACGAGAAGGCCGAGACCTATCCCGAGGGCGTGTTCGCACAGCTCGGCGCCGCCGGGCTGCTGAGCCTGCCGCAGCCCGAGCAGTGGGGCGGCGGGGGGCAGCCCTATGAGGTCTACCTGCAGGTCCTCGAAGAGATCGCCGCTCGGTGGGCGGCCGTCGCGGTCGCGGTGAGCGTGCACAGCCTGTCGTCACACCCGCTGCTGGCTTTCGGGACCGAGGAGCAGAAGGCGCGCTGGCTGCCCGGCATGTTGTCCGGTGAGCAGATCGGGGCCTACAGCCTGTCCGAACCGCAAGCCGGCTCCGACGCCGCGGCGCTGCGGTGTGCCGCCAAAAGGACCGATGACGGCTATGTGCTCAACGGGTCGAAATCCTGGATCACCCACGGCGGCCGAGCTGATTTCTACACCCTGTTCGCGCGGACCGGTGAAGGGTCTCGCGGAATCTCCTGCTTCCTGGTGCCGGGGAACCTCGACGGCCTGAGCTTCGGTAAACCCGAAGAGAAGATGGGCCTGCACGCCGTACCGACCACGTCCGCGTTCTACGACAACGCCGTGATCGACACCGACCGGTTGATCGGCGCCGAAGGCCAAGGCTTGTCAATCGCGTTCTCCGCGTTGGATTCCGGCCGTCTCGGCATCGCGGCGGTCGCAGTCGGCATCGCGCAGGCCGCGCTCGACGAAGCCGTCCGCTACGCCAACGAACGAACGACGTTCGGCCGCAAGATCATCGACCATCAAGGCCTGGGCTTCCTGTTGGCCGACATGGCCGCCGCGGTGGTGAGCGCACGCGCCACCTACCTGGACGCCGCGCGCAGACGGGATCGGGACCTGCCGTACTCGACACAGGCCAGTGTGGCCAAGCTCGTGGCGACCGACGCGGCGATGAAGGTCACCACCGACGCGGTGCAGGTACTCGGCGGAGTCGGCTACACCCGCGATTTCCGCGTCGAGCGTTACATGCGCGAAGCCAAGATCACCCAGATCTTCGAGGGCACCAACCAGATTCAGCGGCTGGTCATCTCGCGCGGTCTGGGTTCCTGACTCACATGGCGAGCACCCCATTGAGCCAGCGCGTGAACGGCGTCGTTGAGCTCTGCACCGTCTGCCGTGAGTGAGTACTCGACCCTGGGCGGAACTTCGCCGTAATCGCGTCGACTGACGACGCCGGCCGCCTCGAGTTCGCGCAACTGTTCGGCGAGCACCTTCTCGCTGATTCCCACCACGCGGCGTCGCAGTTCCCCGAACCGCAGCGGCTCGGCGTGCAACTCCCAGATGATTGTCGGTTTCCACCGACCGCCGATCACCCGAAGTGCGGGTCCGAGACCACAATTGACGGTGTCCGGACGGGCCATCAGCGGCACTTACCTAAATGTGCGTTCTTCCGCGGGCGACGTTCAGTTCGTAGGTTTCGAATCATGAATCAACTCACTGCGGTAACGGTGCTCGGACTTGGGGAGATGGGCTCGGCACTGGCACATGCGTTGCTCCACCACCACTTTACGGTCACCGTGTGGAACCGGTCGGCAGCGAAAGGTGACTCACTGCGTGCGGCCGGTGCGGTTCTTGCGGAGAGCCCCGCGGCGGCCATTGCCGCCAGCCCGGTCACGATCCTGTGCGTGTCCGACTACCGCGCCTCCATGGAGATCCTCGGATCCGCGGGTGTCGGTGCGGTTGTGCACGGGCGCAATCTGATTCAGCTCAGTACCGGAACGCCCCGAGATGCCGTCGAGGCCCAGACGTGGGCGGTGTCCAAGGGCGCTTCGTATCTGGACGGTGGAATTCTGGCCTGGCCACGGCAGATGGGCACACCGCAGGCAGCCCTCCTGATCTCCGGGCCAAAGACCGCGGTCGACGCGGCACGACCCGTGCTGAACGCGCTCGCAGGCAACTTCAGCCACGTCGGCGAGCCGATCGGAAGCGCCTCGGCCCTGTTCGCCGCAACCCTCTCCTACCTCGCGGGCCGCTGGATCGGATTCAGTCACGGCGCCGTTATCTGCGAAACCGAGGGTCTGGACGTTGTCCAATTCGGCGCGATGCTCGGTGACCTCGCACCCATCCTCGCCGAGGATGATCGCCACATGGGCGTGGTGGTCGGGCACGGCCGGTTCGGTGCTCCGGAAAGCACCTTGCGCACGGCGGGCGGTGACATCGCCAAACTCGTCGCGCATGCCCGTCAGGCCGGTATCAGCTCCGAATTTCCCTCGTTCGCGTCCGGTTTGTTCCAGCAGGCGATCGACGCCGGCCACGGAGACGAGGAGCATGTCGCACTCATCAAGGTGCTCCGGCAGCCCTCGTCACCAGGAAGTAGCCGGACCGCAATTTCCTGACCAGTCAATATCGCGCGCGCGGCCCCATAATGGCAGGTGTTATGAATTCACCCGCCCATGTGAGACGACGCCGCTGGCGTCGCGTGCCGCGCCGGCGGGTGCGGACTGCGTGGCGGGCCGCGGGCAGCCTGGCCGCCGTGGTCGCCCTGGTCGTCACCGGGACGGGGTGGATCACCTACCGCGGCGCGCTGGACGGCATCACGACCTCCAATGCGCTCGACGGTGACCCCGGCTCGACCGGGGACACCGAGAACATCCTGATCATGGGGATCGACAGCAGGCTCGATCAGTACGGAAACCCGCTGCCGCAGGACATCTATGACGCGATGCACGCCGGCGACGAGACGGCCGGCGACTACACGGCCGATGTGCTGATCGTCGTTCACGTGCCCGGTGACGGCAGCCCGGCGACCGCGTTCTCCATCCCCCGCGACGACTACGTCGACCTGGCCGGCTGCCCGAATGACATCTGCGAAGGCAAGGTCAAGCAGGCGTACGGCTACGCCTACGACGCCGCGATGGACACTTCGGAATCGTCCGAATCATCGGAGACGACCGAAGACGCGCCTCAGCCGAGCGAGCAGGAGGCCCGAGAGGCCGGGCGGAAGGCGCAAATCGCCACGGTGCGAAACCTTCTCCAGATCCCGATAGACCACTTCGTCGAAATCACCCTCGGCGCGTTCTTCGAGATCGCCAAGGCCGTCGCGCCGATCACCGTATGCCTGAACGAGGACACCTCGGATCCCTACTCTGGCGCGGACTTTCACAAGGGCGAGCAGCAGCTCGACGCCTCCCAGGCCATGGCGTTCGTGCGGCAGCGCCGCGATGTGAACGACGCGAGCTTCACCGACCTGGACCGCACGCGCCGACAGCAGGCCTTCATCGCCGCACTGGTGTCGGCGCTCAGCAAGAGCGGCGCGCTGAGCAGCCCGTCCACTCTGCGCGACCTATTGGACGTCACGAAGCAGAACGTGGCTCTTGACGCCGACTTCGACCTGGCCAGCTTCGCCCGGCGGGCCTCTGATCTGACCGAGGAACCGCCCACGCTCTACACCCTGCCGATCGTGGAGTTCACCCAGAACGAGTACGGCGAGGACATCAACATCATCGACGTCCCGACCGTGCGCAAGATCGTGCACGACCTGGTGGTCGAATCGGATCCCGCCGCGTCATCCGCGTCGTCCACCCCGAACACTCCTGCTCTCGACGGCCAGGGCGCGATCCTCGACGTCGTCAACGCCTCCACCTACATCGGTCTGGCAGCACAGCTCGAAACCACGTTCGGCGCAAGAGGTTTCACGCAGGGCCAGATCGGCGACGCCGAAGCGTTGGCTGCCACCACCACGATCGCCTACGGGCCAGGCGCCGAGGCCGCGGCCCAGGCACTGGCCACCGAGCTCGGGGTGAGCGCTGCTCCGTCGCAGGAGGTTCTGGCCGACACCGTGCAGTTGACGATCGGCACCGATTTTCCCGGCGACGACTATCTCACCGCCGGCCTTGCCGACGAATCCAGCGCCACAACGAGTACGACGGAATCCAGCACCACCTCCAGCACGCCGGTCACGACCGTGGCCGCCACGGCTACCGGCACCTACACCCCGGCACCCACCGATCTCAGTCAGATGACCGTGTCCGGGGTGCCGTGCGTCAAGTGACGGCTACAGCGTGACCGTCACCTGTGTGCCGTAGCCGACCTCTGAACTGATGGTCATGGTGCCGTCCATCGCCTCGATACGGACCTGCAGCGAGGCCAGCCCGATGTGTCCGTCCGCGACGGCTTGGGGGACCGTGCTCGGATCGAATCCGGCGCCGTCGTCGGTGACGGTGAGTACGGTTCGGTCGCCGGTCCGGCGCAGCCCGACCGAAACCGTTCTGGCGCGAGCATGTTTGTTCACGTTGGCCAACAATTCGCGCGCCGCGCGGTAAAGGAGAGCCTGGGCGTCCGGATGCCCGACGTCGTCGAGGTCGGCGTGCACGGTGAGGTCGCTGCGGTTCTCGTACTGGCGTAACAACTCCCGCACGGCCGGGGTGAGGCCGAGCTGGGCCAGCACCTGAGGGTGCAGCGCGGTGACGGTGGACCGCAGCCCGATCGCGGTCTCCTGCAGGGCCGCGTGCACCATGTCCAGCGCCGGATCCGGGTTCCGCTCGCGTATCTCGTCGAGTTCGAGCCGTGCCGCCAGCAGGGTCTGCAACGGCCCGTCGTGCAGGTGCTCGGCGAGTTCGGCGTTGCGCAGATCGTCTGCTCGGGTCGACTCGGAAACCAGTCGTCGGCGCACATCGAGCAGCGCCCGCACGCGTGCCGAACGGCGAGCCAGCACCAACGACAACGCGGTGGTGGCAACGGCTAGCCACACGAGGAAGCCGACGTGCATGTACACCACATCCGGCAGGCCGACGTGGTCGTCGCGCTTCGAGTAGAAGATCCACACCGCCAGATAGCCTGCCGCAGTGGTCGTTCCCAAGATCGCGGTCAGTATCGGGCGGTCTTGAAACGCAACCGAGATCGGCAGCAGGAAGAACACGGGCAGCAACGCGGCGGTGGCTCCACCCGACACCGCGCACAGCGCGACCAGGACCAGTACATCGACCGCGGTGGACGCCCACTCGGCCCACGGCGGCATCGGTCCGCGTATCACCGCGATGAGCCATAGCACCGCGGCTGCCGCATAGAGTCCGAGGATCACCGCATAGAGGCCTGGGAGCCAGTGGTCGACGTCCCATACCGACACCAGCACCATGATCAAGCCGATCAGCGGCAACCGCAGCACCGCAGAGACTCGGACCGGTTGCGAGGCAAAGAATTCGACGCCGGACGCCATGTCAGTCCAGAAGTCGGCGGCGCATGGCCTCGGCGACCGCCGCACCGCGGTCACTGACACCGAGCTTCTCGTACAACCGCTGCACGTGGGTCTTCACCGTCGAGGGAGCCAGGTAGAGCTCCTTGGCCATCGCCGGAATGCTGCGGCCTTTCGCGATCAGGTCGAGCACTTCGCGTTCCCTCGGGCTGAGCACCGGAGCGTCGGGTTCATTGCGGCGACGGATCTCACCGGCCAGGCCTGCGGCCAGATTCGGGTCGATGACGTCGCGGCCCTTCGCGCACGAGAGCACCGCGTTGACGAGCTCACTACGCGTGGACTCCTTCGACAGGAATCCCGCCGCCCCTTGCTGCAGTGCGGTGTAGACGATCGCCGACTCGTCATGGGCCGACACCAAGAGCACCCGGGTCGGCAACTCGTCGCGGGTGACGGCGGCTGCCACTTGCGCGCCGTCCAATTGCGGCATTCGGTAATCGAGCAGTGCCACCTGCGGCCGATGGTTCTTGATGAGTTCCAGTGCGTCGGCGCCGTTGTCGGCTTCGGCCACCACCTCGATCTCGCCGCTTGACGTCAGAGCGCGCACCACGCCCTCACGGAACATCGGGTGGTCATCGCCTACCACCACCCGCACCTTCTCGGCCATGCGGCACAGCATCGCACAGCAACGCGCGCGGGTTCCCCTGATTGGGGGACAAGAGATTCACCCGGCTCGGCCGCCGTTCGCCCGACAGACCGGGCGCCCGCGCCACGGCACAGTGAGTACATCGCCGGGAACACCGGCATCTACACCGGAACACCAACACACACAGGAGAATTCAAATGAGCACCAATCGTTTGGCCCGCATCGTCGCCGCGCCAGCCATCGCCGCAGGCGCGATCGGGATCGCCGCACTCGGCCTGGCCGCAACCGCTTCGGCCAGCAGCAGCTACACCCCTCCCGAGCCGCGACCGGGAATCGTCGCCGTTCCCAATACGTACGCAACGCCCGCCCCGTCGGCCTACCCGGGGCACTGGTGGCACCGCCACCATCCGTCGCTGCTCAATCCGGCGACCGCCGCCGACCTCGTCGCCCCGTACGGCCACTGACCGGCGAGGACACAAACTCCCCCGACACGCCGAGTGAAAGGGGGAGTTTATGCCTGCGCGGCGGGAAAAGTCACCACCATGCACCTTGACGAGCTGAGCTGGTTCGTCGCTCTCGCCGAGACCGAACACGTCACCGACGCCGCGACCGAACTCGGGATCAGCCAGCCGACGTTGTCGCGAGCACTGGCACGCATCGAAGAACAGGTGGGTGCGCCGCTGTTCGACCGCGTCAACCGGCGCCTGCGGCTCAACGCCTACGGCGAGATCCTGCTGGAGCACGCCCGCCGTTCGATCGCCGAAATGCGTTCGGCCACTGAGCGGATCGCCGCATTGCGCGATCCGGACAGCGGCACCGTGCGGCTTGCGTTTCTGCACTCGCAAGCCAGTTGGTTCGTCCCCGATCTACTGCGCAGGTTCCGGGCCGAGGCTCCCCGGGTCCAGTTCGGGCTGGCTCAGGGTGCCGCGCACGAGATCCTCGAGCGACTGGCCGGCGGCCAGGCCGATCTGGCCATCACCTCACCGCGCCCGGAGGGCTACCGCTGGCGCGGGCTGTACATGGAACGGCTGTGCCTGGCGGTACCACGCGGCCATCGCTTGGCATCGCGGTCACGCGTCAAACTGGCCGACGCCGGTACCGAACCGTTCGTCGCGCTGGCGCCCGGTTTCGGGCTGCGCCAGCTCACCGACGAACTGTGTGCGGAGGCCAACATCGATCCCTACGTGGTGTTCGAAGCCATGGAGATCCCCACCATGGAGGGTCTCGTCGCAGCGGGTTTCGGGGTGGCCGTCGTGCCGGTGCCCCGCCCCGAGCGCGCCGAGCCAGGGGCGGTCTACCTGCCACTTTCCCAGGCCTCCGCCAAACGCCAACTGGGCCTGGCCTGGTCTGCCGACCGGTCACTGCCGCCGGCGGCCGAACGGTTCGCGAACTTTATCATACGTGCGACGCATGACGTTGAATAAGTCTATGCATTGGACACATTGACAGCGACTACCTAGCCTCGTTTCAGTGACTGCCACACTGACCACTGTTGTCTGGCAAGGGCATCCGCGCGGCTCCAGCGACTACCGCCGCCTGCTCGCCGCACTGTTCTGCGCCGGAGTGGCCACGTTCGCACAGCTGTATTCGCCCCAGGCCGTGCTGCCGCTGATCGCGCACGATCTCGGAACGGGCGCCGCCGACACCGCCCTGGCCGTATCCACCGCCACAATCGGCCTCGCCGTTGGCGTCATCCCATGGGCCGCCCTTGCCGACCGCATCGGACGCGTACAGGTGATGACGATATCCGTCGCTGCGGCAACGATTCTCGGTCTTCTCGTACCGTTCTCGCCGAGTTACCAGCTGCTGTTGTGCGGCCGGTTCCTGGAGGGCCTGGTGCTCGCCGGGGTACCCGCGGTCGCGGTTGCCTACCTCACCGAGGAGATCAACGCCGGACATGCCGCCCGGGCGGCGGGCACCTACGTCGCAGGCACGACCATCGGCGGGCTGGCGGGCCGACTGGTCACCGGCCCGGTGGCGGAGTACGCCGGCTGGCGGGTCGGGGTATTGATCGTCGCGGTTCTGTGCGGGCTTGCCGCGTTGGCGTTCGTCAAGCTCGCACCGCAGGCCCAAGGGTTCACGCCGAGCCGCAGCCAGCGCGACCTCGGCAGGCGATTGCTGGTCAACCTGCGCTCCCCTCGTCAACTGGTGCTGTTCAGCCAGGCGTTCCTGCTGATGGGCGGCTTCGTCGCGATCTACAACTTCCTCGGCTTTCGGCTCATGGCCGCGCCTTTCCACTTACCGCAGACCGTGGTGAGCCTGGTGTTCCTGGCCTATCTGGCCGGCACGTGGGCTTCCGCCCGGGCCGGCGCGGAGGCGACCCGGTTCGGGCGCAGGACTGTCATGATGGCCTCGATCGTGACCATGATTGCCGGGGTCGCCATCACGCTGAGTAACAACATCGTCGCGGTACTGGTCGGATTGGTGGTCGCGACCGCCGGGTTCTTCGGCGCCCACGCCATCGCCTCCGGCTGGGTAGGCGTCGAGGCAGGCAACAGCAAGGCGCAAGCTTCCTCGCTCTACAACCTCTTCTACTACGGCGGCTCCAGTGCCGTTGGTTGGTTCGGCGGCCTCGCGTTCGATGCAGCAGGCTGGTCCGCGGTGGCGGGCACCGTCATGGGGCTGGCCGCGCTGGCCGGGATATTGGCGCTCACCCTGCGCCGCTGACCGCGTTTTACGCGTGTCATATCGTGACGGGCATGGACTTCGCGATGTCGGCCAAGGCGGCTGATTACCACAAGCGGCTCACCGATTTCATGACCGAGTACGTTTTCCCGGCAGAGGCGTCCTACCACGCCTATCGCGAGGAAAAAGGCCCCAAGGACCACACGGTTCCCCCCATCGTCGAGGAGCTCAAGGTCAAGGCCCGCGAGCAGGGCCTGTGGAACCTGTTCCTGCCCTCGGAGTCGGGCCTGACAAACCTGGAGTACTCGCCGCTGGCCGAGATCTCGGGGTGGAGCATGGAGATCGCACCCGAGGTGCTCAACTGCGCAGCACCCGACACGGGCAACATGGAGACGCTGCATCTGTTCGCGACCGAGGCGCAACGCAAGCAGTGGCTCGAGCCGCTCCTTGCCGGTGAGATCCGCAGCGCGTTCGCGATGACCGAGCCTGCCGTCGCGTCGTCGGACGCCCGCAACATCGAGACAACGATGCTGCGCGACGGCGCCGACTACGTGATCAACGGCCGCAAGTGGTGGATCACCGGTGCCGCCGATCCGCGCTGCAAGATCCTGATCGTGATGGGCCGCACCAATCCCGACGCCGCCTCACACCAGCAGCAGTCGATGATCCTGGTGCCGGTCGATACCCCGGGCGTCGATATTCAGCGCTCACTGCCGGTGTTCGGCTGGCAGGACCAGCACGGCCACTGCGAGATCGTGTTCGACAACGTCCGGGTTCCCGCCGAGAACCTGCTGCACGAAGAGGGCAGCGGTTTCGCGATCGCGCAGGCTCGGCTCGGCCCGGGCCGCATCCACCACTGCATGCGGGCGCTGGGTGCGGCCGAACGCGCGCTGGCGTTGATGGTCGACCGCGTGCAGAAGCGCGTGGCATTCGGTAAGCCGCTTGCCGAGCAGGGCGTCGTGCGCGAATCGATTGCGAAGTCCCGCAACGAGATCGACCAGGCCCGGCTGCTGTGCGAGAAGGCCGCCTGGACCATCGACCAGGAAGGCAACAAAGCAGCCCACGTCCTGGTGAGCCAGATCAAGTCGGTGGCCCCGCAGATCGCCTGCAACGTCATCGACCGCGCCATCCAGGTGCACGGTGCGGCGGGCGTCAGCGACGACACCCCGTTGGCCCGGCTCTACAGCTGGCACCGCGCCATGCGCTTGTTCGACGGGCCCGACGAGGTGCACATGCGCACGATCGCCCGCGCGGAGTTGGGCCGCGAGAAATCACCTCTTGCCGCGGCGGTAACGGGATAGTGACCGAAAGCAACGGGGCCTCAGTGCAGTTGGCCGGCGCGTGGAATTTCCGCGACGTCGCGGCCGAGACCGGGATCCGGCCCGGCGTGCTCTACCGCTCCAGTGAGCTGAGCCGGCTCTCCGATGACGGCCGCGCGGTGTTCCGCCGGCTCGGCATCACCGACGTCGCCGATCTGCGCTCGCACCAGGAGGTGAACCGCCGCGGCCCGGGCCAGGTGCCCGACGGCGTGGCGGTGCACCTGCTGCCGTTTCACCCCGACGACGACTCCAACCAGGACGCACCGCACGAGAGCACCTTCCAGCGGGTCATGTCGCAATCCCCTGGCGACGAAGACGTCACCGAGGCGGCCCGGCGCTACATGACCGAGGTGTACGAGGAGTTCCCGACCCTGCCGGGCGCACACAACGCCGTCCGCCAGGTCATCACTCTGCTGGCCGCGGGAAAGCCGGTGATCGCGCACTGCTTCGCAGGCAAGGACCGCACGGGCTTCACGGTCGCGACCGTGCTGGCGACCGTCGGCATCGATCGCGACCGCGTCATCGCCGATTTCCTCCGCAGCAACGACGCGATCCCCGCGCTGCGCACCCGAATCATGGATTCGGTTCGCGCGCGTTCCGACGATGCGCCCGAGGTGGTCACGTTCGCCGAGGCACGCTTGACCGACGAGGTGCTCGGTGTGCGGGAGGACTACCTCACGGCGGCCTGGAGCAAGCTCGACGACGCCTACGGCTCGGTGACTGGATTCGTGGAGGCGGCCGGAGTGTCCGCCGACCAGGTCGTGGCGCTGCGGAAGACGCTTCTCGGCTGACCGAGCGGCGGGCCGGCATGGTGTCGCTGTGCCCGCCTATGCGCGACAAAATCGCTGTAATCGTCACTCCCGACCCATCAACAGCGCCAGCCTCAAAAGTCCCCGTCGCAAGCGGCCCATCGGTCGCTCCATGCTCACGACATAGCAACTTTCACACGCCCGCCTGGCAGCGACGATGTCGCTGATAATCGGGCGCGGCGAAATTCGTTGCAGGTGGGGCCGGCGATGCCGGAGTTGTCGATGTGGTTGCACAGCGGCGCGTGCGTGCTCCCAGAGTGGTCAATGTGTCCAACGAGGCGACTTCCGCGACTTTGTCGCGCATAGGCGGGCGCGACGGCAACGCGCCGGGGCGCCGCCAAAACGATGCCCGGTCACGCATCTTCGAGCGCCTCACCCACCTCTTGCGCGATGCGACTGTGTTCGTTCTGCATGAGTACGTGCCCGGCCCCGAGCACCAGCGCGACGGGCCATTCGATGATCTCCGTCGCAGCGAGCAAACCCAATGCGCCGTAGTAGGCGAGCTGTTCGGGGCGTGGAACTCGGACTTTGCCCACCACGGGCAGCGTCACCGCGAAGCCCCGAGCGTCACGCACCCGCTGCACCGCAGCGCGGTGCCCGGTTGCATTCTGTGAGTCTTCGGCCATTCGTTGCCTTTCCGTCATGTCGTCTTCGACTTTTCGACGTTTGACCTTCGCACCGTGTGAAGCGTGAGTGCGGATCCATTGACCGACGTCGTGACGCGCGCATTGGCCATCCCGTTGCGGGAGCTGTATGCGGTGTTGTGGCGTTGCGGCGTCGTCGAAATCGACGACTGAAATCTTGAGACCAACCGCGGCGCCACGGCGGCCGCCGCGGTGGCCACGCCTGCTGCCGCGAGCGCGTTCGTCCACCCGACCGGACCGAGCGGTGTGCAGCCGAGCAATTGGCTGACACCCGGTGTGCTGATCAACGCACCCAACAAAACCAACGAGCCCGCCGCGGTGGTGATCACCAACGGGCTGTGGGAGTCGATCAGCGTCTGGGCGAGCTGGGTGGAGACCAGCGCGACGAGCGCCACGGTCGACGCGCGACGCGGCGCAAGCGTGAATCCGGCCATCAGCCAGGCGCCCGTCGCCGCACCCGCCGTCGTCGCACCGCGAATCGCGACCGTCCGCCACAACGCGGCCTGGTCGGGACCGTGCCCCCCACCGTCGACTGAGCGGGTGGCCGGGCTCACCGCAAGTGCCGCGGCAGGCAGCGCGTCCGTCATCATGTTGACCAGCAGGAGCTGGCGGGTGTTCAACGGCGACCGCCCGGTCAGAGCGCTGCCGATGATCGAGAACACCACCTCGCCGGCATTACCGCCGAGCAACACCGACACCGCGGCCTGGACCCGCCGCCACAGGTGGCGGCCCTCGTCGAGCGCATCGATCAGCGCGCCGATCCGGCCGTCGAGCAGCAGGACATCGGCCGAACTGCGCGCCGGATCGCTGCCGCGCGAGGCGACGCCAATGCCGACGGTGGCCGCTCTGATGGCCGCGGCGTCGTTGGCGCCGTCGCCGACCATCGCGCACACCTGTCCCGTGCGTTCCAGGGTTTGGACGATCTGCACTTTGTGCTCCGGCGACATCCGGGCGAACACGCGCTTCTCGGCGACCGCACGCTCTTGGCTGCGCCGCGGCATCGCGACCCATTCCTCGCCGCTCATGACCTGGTCGGCGGTGACGGGCATGCCCAGCTCCGCGGCGATCGCTTTGGCGGTCACCGGGTGGTCACCCGTGATGAGTCGGATGCCGATGCGCTGACGCTGCAACGACTTCAGCAATGCGGCCGACTCGGCGCGTGGCGTATCGGACAACCCCAACAGTCCCACGAGTTCCAGTTCCGCACCGCACATTTCGGCGAACTCGTCGGCATCGGCCCGTGCGCGCTCGGCTTGCGTGGGTGTCAGTACGCGCCGGGCGACCGCGATCACCCGCAGCCCACTGCGCGCCATCTTGTCGACCTTGCCGGAAACGTCGTCGGCGCCGCACGCGGCGAGCACGACCTCGGGCGCGCCCTTGATCGACAGCACCTCACCGATCACCGACGCAGAGAATTTGCGGCCCGATCGGAACGGCAGGTACCCGGTATCACCGTTGATCGTGCCGAAGTCGAAGTTGCCCGCCTCCGCCACCGCGGCGTCCGTCGCATGCTCATGGTGGTCGCCGTTCTTAGGCGGGGTGGCGCGGGCAGCGCAGTCGAGCACCTGCTCACGCGACAGCTTGCCCGCCGGCTGCACCTCTGACACGCGCAGGCGGTTCTCGCTGAGAGTGCCGGTCTTGTCGAAGCACACGACGTCGACGCGGCCGAGCGCCTCTACCGATCGGGGACTTCGTACGAGCGCGCCTGCGCCGGTCAGCCGTCGGGCCGACGCTTGCTGCGCCAGGGTGGCCACGAGCGGCAGGCCCTCGGGAACGGCAGCGACGGCGACGGCCACGCCGCTGGCCACCGCGCTGCGCAACGGCAGCTTCCGCAGCAAGCCCAGGCCGCTCACCAGGCCGCCGCCCGCCAGGCTGTACGGCAGTGCACGGTTGGTCAGCTCCCGTAGCTGAGTTTGGAGTCCGACCGCCTGTCCTTCGCGGCGACCGATGTCGGCCGCACGACGGGCCTGGGTCTGCGCGCCGACCTCGGTCACCACGGCTACCGCGGTGCCAGTCACGAGCGTCGTGCCGGCGTGAATCATGCAGTGCCGCTCGGCAAGAACGGCACCGGGTGTGGCGGCGACCTGTTTGGCCACCGGCAGTGACTCGCCGGTGAGCGCCGCCTCGTCGGCTTCGACGTCGACCGCGTCGATGATCCGCGCGTCGGCGGGTACCACTTCACCGGGCCGCACTTCGATCACGTCACCGGGCCGTAGCTGCGCTGCCGGGACGTTCTGATACTCCTCGCCGACCACCCGGCGGGCCGGCGGATCCTGGACCGCCAGTAGCCGCCGCAGCAGCCGCTCGGCCCGAACCTGCTGGGTGGCAGCGAGTACGGCGTTTCCGGTCAGCACCGACCCGACCAGAACCGCGTCGACCGGCGAGCCCAGCAATGCGCTCGCGGCAGAGCCGACCGCCAGCACCGGGGTCAACGGATCCGAGAGTTCACCGCGCAGCGCGGTGGCGAGTTCGGCGGCCTGCTGCCGGACGGAACTCCCGATTCGCCACACAACGGACGCACCCTTCGGTGAATCAGACTGGGGTTCAACCGGTTCCGACACTTCGAGATGCCGCCGGACCTGGTCGGGCGTCATGGCGTGCCAGTCCTCGACCGGGGCAGGCGCAGGAGCCGGATCCAGCAGAACCCCGCGGGCAAGCAGGAACCCGGTCGCCAGACCGGCAGCGGCGCCGGCCGTGACCGGACCGGGACCCATGCCGCGAACACCCGGAATCATCAAGAGCGCGCCGAGCAACGAGCCGCTTGTGGCGAGTTCCACGCCACGTTCACTGGCCCGGCGCGCCGCGGGCATCGCGTGCAGGATCCGCCACACCGCTTCCAGATCGCCCGCGAGAAGATCGGCGTGCCACGGTATTCCGCCGTGCGGGCTGAGCAGCCCGACCGCGAGATCGGCGGCGCGGAGCGCACGCGCTGAATCCACCGACAGCACTGCCACCGTTCGGTCGTTGCGCTGCAGTGCGTCGACGGCCGCGGCGAGCG
Organism: Mycobacterium venezuelense; assembly: GCF_054919535.1. Lineage (NCBI taxonomy): Bacteria > Bacillati > Actinomycetota > Actinomycetes > Mycobacteriales > Mycobacteriaceae > Mycobacterium > Mycobacterium venezuelense. The sequence continues at coordinate 338,027 of NZ_JBONDW010000004.1, read as the reverse complement.
CGGCATCGATACCGCCGTCCGCCGGGTACAGATCGTCGAACGACGAACGCAGATCGCCGAGCTGGTCGAGATCCAGCGAGACGGCAAGCGCACCGGCTCGGCGGATCTCTCCGAGCAGGCCCTGGGCGAGGGGATGATGCGCATGACGCACGAGCACTTTGCCGCGAGCCCGGCCGTTACGCGCCGCCCCGCCCAGATCCGCGGTGTGCCAGCCGGCAGAAAGCACGCCCTCGTCGAGCTTGTCCTGCGCCCACTGCCAGACCGCTGCGCGGTCCCGCTCCGCGACGTCACGGAATTGACCGACACGCAGTTCATCCGTCACGAGCACCCGCGGATCGACGACCACGGCATCGATGCGGTCGAGCATCCGCAATGCGCGCGGCCGCATCGGCACGACGTCGAAGCGCTCGGCCAGTCCGCGGCCCAGCGAACTGGCGAACGCCTCCCGTGCGTTGCGGCCGGCTTTCGGCGCGGTGACGACGGCTGCGGTGGCCGCGGAGTTGGGATCGCGAGCGAGCACGCCGGCCGACGCGGCGGCGAGAGCTTGTGCCCGCGCGAACTTCTCGGCGTGCCGTTCCACCGCACCTGTCGGCAGCGGATGCGGGCGGGACGGTGCCGGGGTCGAATCGGCACACTCCGCTTCGGCGGCCAAAACCGGTTCGTGAATCTGCCAGGCATTCGACGCCGCGACGGCTTCGGCGACTTGCGAGAGGTGGCGGACGAACTCGACGGCGACCGCGGCCGGAGCCTGCGTCAGGGCATAGACGGTGGCGGCGGCGACGGCCAGCGTCGCGTCGGCCGCTTGCGGCCCCAGCCGTGATTCGAGCAGCGACCGCACCCGCGGCTGATAGTCGACAAGCGTCACGGCAGCGGTCAGACCGGCAGGCAGCCGCGGCAGCATCAGTATCCGGGCGAAAGTCGCCGCACAGACACCGGCACCGTTCGCCGCGGCGGCGATTGCCTTTCCGGCCAACGCGATGCCGTCGCCGGGAAGTTCGGTGGCCGAAGCCGCATGCCTGTCCGCGCCGTCCGTTTCGGCGGCCGCGATGACCTCACTGAGTTGTCGCACATCCGGCGCTTCGGAGGAGTCGTCGAATTCGACCACGATGCGCGACAGCGGGTAGTTGACTTTCGCCGAGCGGATCCCTGGTTGTGCGGCGACCGCGCGGGTTACCGCAGTACCGATCTCGCCATCCCGGTCCGATTGCAGCCCACGAACTTCGATCCAGCAGCGCTCGTCGCCACGCCAGTAGCGGCGCCCGGGGGTGCCGCCGATGAGCTCGGTCGCAGCCGTGAGCGCTGACTGGAACGTCTCAGGTGAGGTGAGCCGGGTAGCCAATCCCACGGAACCGGACGCGACGCGCATGCCGGTTCCGACTGTCAGCACGACGGGTGTCGCGGCCACCGTCGTTGCCACGGTGGCCGCCCGCTGGACTACCCGTCCTATGCCGGCGATCACTTAGCGGTGCGCCGGGGGGCTGCCCGGCGGGCCGATGCCTTCGAAGCCTTGGCAGGCGACGAACGCTTGGACGGCGATCGCGACGACGTCGACCTCGATGTCGACCTCGATGTGGACCTAGACGTTGATCCGGTCGACGACGCTGACGACGCACGCGGCGTACTCGACTCGTCGGTGCGCCCGTCACGCGCACGCTCGTTGAGTTGGTGCACCAGAAGCGCCGTACCGCCCACCGTGAGCAACACCGGCCATTCGATGAGGCCCGCGGTGCCGACCGCGGCCATCGTGACGGCCGCTGCCGCCGTCGAGCGACTGCCTCGGCTCAACCCGTCGCGGATTCCCGCTCCGGTACCTTTGATCCCACCTACGACGCCGTTGATGGCCGCGCCGCCGACTGCTCCCGCTGCGGCGGTGGCGACGTCCGCGGTCCGGCCGACGGTTTGAACGACACCTGAGACGATGTTCATGATCGGACTCCTCACGTTCATCCTGTGGTCGATACCCGTTAACGCCGCGTTCTACACGTACGTAAACGAGATTCTCAGATGTCGTAAGGATCCGTTGTGGCGCAACGTTATTCGATCATTTGGCGTGACTTGCCGCGCACGTAACGCGCACCTCGTCGGCCACTTTCATCGCGCCCATCATCATCGAGTACTGCTTGACGCCGTAGTCGGTGTGCGCGACGACCGTCGCACCGGATATTCGCCATGAATCCCCGGCATCCTCGACCCGGACGTCCACGGTCTGTTCGCCGACGCGGCCGTTGAGCTCGAGGGTGCCGATCAGGCGGATGACGTCGGTATCGCGTTCGATAGTCGTCGACTGGAAACGAGCCTGCGGGAACCGGCCGGCCCGCAGCGACTTCGTCGCGTTGGCACGCACCAGTTTCTTCTCGGCACCGGACAACGGCGTCACTCCACCTTCGCCGCGGATGACGTCCAGCGATTCGAGGTCGACCGTCACCGTGATCTCGGCGGGATCATCACCCATCCACTGCACCGTCGCCCGCCACGACGTCAACGCGATCGTGAGCCGATGTCCCATGCGTGCCGCGGTCCCGGTGACGCCGGTGTGCAGCAACAACTCGCCGTCCGACGCGTTCAGCGTCCACTGCCCGTTGGCGGTCAATTTGTCGCGAACACCCCCGCAACCCAGGCCATCGTCGCCAACAACGCTCCGACCAGCTCGACCCCGACCGACAGCGCAACGCCCTTGAGTGCGTGCACGGTCGATGCCCATGCGCGCCGATAGTCGCGGCGCGCGGCCAACTCGGCAAGGTAAACGCCGGCCACGAAACCGATCACCAATCCGATCACCGGAATCACGAAGAAGCCGACGATGCCGAGTACGGCGCCCGCGACGAGACTGAGTGTTCGGACTTCGGCTGCGCGCATACGGCGCACGGGCCACAGATATTTGATGACCTCCGCGGCGACGAACAGCACGGTCGCCACGCCGAGCGTGATCCACGACGCGGTGTTGTGCTCGACGACGGCCCACACCGCGATCGCGGCGAAGACGAGGAGCCCGCCGGGCAGGATGGGCACCACGATGCCGATCAAGCCGATCGCGATCGCCAGTGCGACGAGAACGATCCCGAGCGTGCTCACGGCTTGGCTCCGCGGACCGACTGGATGAACCCATGGGTCTTGGTTCGCACGCCGACGAGGCCGAGATCCTCGAACACATCCCCGAGCTCGTCCTCGGCGAACAGGCGTGCGCCGCCCCTCGACAGGAACCGCAACGCCGCGCCATGGCCGGCCGTGGGCACCATGACGGCCATGCGCCGGCCGGGTCGCAGCACACGCACCATTTCCGACAGCGCCGCGACTGGGTCGGGTATCAGCTGCAGCACCGCGAGTGAGACCACGGCGTCGAAGCTCTCGTCACGAAACGGCAGCCGCTGGGCGTCGGCCCGCAGGAAGCCGACCTGGCGTCCCGCCTCAGCCTCGACGGCCCGCGCCAACATCGGCTCGGAGATGTCCACGCCGAGCGCCACGCCGTCCAGACCGGCCGCCTTTGCCAACGCCGCGGTGATGTTGCCGGGCCCGCTGCCGACATCGAGCGCGGTGCCGCCGCTGGGGATGTTCAGCCAGTCGATGGGCGGGCGCGATGCCGCGACCAGCCGGCGGTTCAGTAGCTGAGCCTGGTCGTAAAGCATCGAACCGAGGGGTGATGCCCAGGCTTTCTGGATGAAGCCCGTGTTCTTCGGGGCGTCACTGCCCGCGCCGAGAAGGTCGAGATAACCGCGGCTGAGGTCGGGTTCGGACGGCGGATCGATCAGCAGATCGAGCGCCTTACGCAAGGCTTGGCTCGAAGCGGTGTCCATGGTTCTACGCTACGCACCGAGCTGGTCGGCGAGGTCGACAAAATCCGTCGCGACCACATCGAACTCACCCGGCTCGACCGCAGGCGTCGGATGAGCGGGTCCGAATTCGAGTGGCCGCGCCACATAGGCGGTGCCGAGGCCCGACGCGCGTGCCGCACGGAGATCGGTTGGGTGCGCCGCGACCAACGTCAGTTCGTGCGGGGCGACGTCGAGCAGCTCGGCACAACCCAGATATGCCTCGGGATCGGGCTTGTAGTGCCGGAACAATTCCGCCGAGATCACGCAATCCCAGGGCAGCCCAGCATGTTTGGCCATGTTGGTCAGCAGCGACACGTTGCCGTTGGACAGCGTGGTGATGACGAAGCGAGCTTTGAGCCGGGCCAGCCCCGCCACCGAGTCCGGCCATGGGTTGAGCCGGTGCCACGCCCGGTTGAGGTGGTCGATCTCGTCGTCGGCAACTCGGATGCCTGCACCGTCGAGCAGGTCGACCAGGATCGCGCGGTGCAGATCGTCGATCCTGGTCCACGGCAGCTCACCACGGCGCACCCGGTCCATCGCCGGGGCGTAGCCGGCGCGCCAGTTTTCGGCGAACGCGGGCCAATCCCGTTGCAGCCCTTGAATTTTACCGAAAGCTTCGAGTTCGGCGATGATCGATGACCGCCAGTCGACAACGGTCCCGAACACGTCGAACGCGAGCGCTTTCACCATCAGGGCACGAGCACCAACTTGCCACGCACCTGCCCGCCGGCCAGGGCGTCGAGCGCGGCCACCCCGTCGGACAGTGGGTAACGCACCGGGGGCGGGGGCCGCAGGCCGTCGGCCACCAACTTGCCGAGCTGGGCTCCGACCGCGGCCTGTGCGCCCGGTGTGCGGTTGACGAACTCGCCCCAGCCGACGCCGACCACGCTGACGTTGCGCAGCAACAGCCGGTTCACCTTGACCGTCGGAATACCTCCGGCGGCGAACCCGATGACCAGCAACCGGCCTTCGGTGGCCAAGACTCGAATCGCGTCGTCGAACGCCTCGCCGCCGATCGGGTCGACCACCATGTCCACACCGCGGCCGTCGGTGGCGTCGAGCACCGCCTGGCGCCAGCCGTCGGTCAGCGGGAGCACCACGTCGGCACCGAGCTCCGATACGAATTCCTCGGCACCCGGTCGGTGCACCATCGCGATCACGCGCGCCCCCAGCGCCTTGGCGAGCTGGATCGAGGCCGTGCCGATGCCGCCTGCCGAGCCGAGCACAAGCACGGTTTCACCGGGCTGCAGCGCGCCGCGGCGAGCCAGCGCGAACTGCATCGTGTAGTAGTTGCCGAGCAGTGCGGCCGCGGCCCCGTCGTCGAGGCCGTCGGGCGTGGGGATCACACTGGCGGGGTTGACCGCGACCTGCTCGGCGTAGCCGCCGAGCATCGTGAACGCCGACACCCGCTGACCCGGCGCGAAGCCGGACCCCTCGGGCGCCGACCGCACCGTCCCGGCTACTTCCATGCCCGGGATGAACGGCGGCTCGAGCCGAAGCTGATACTCACCGCGCAACAACAGCAGGTCGGGGAAGCAGACACCGGCGGCGCCGACGTCCACGATCACTGCGTCGCGCGACTCGGGATCGGGAACGTCGGCGTACGCCAACCCGGACGTGCCGGTAAGCGCCTGCGCTACAAGCGCTTTCATCCCAGCTTGAAGCTTGCCTGCTGAGCCGCGGACAGGTCGGTGATCTCGCCCCACTTCCCGGCGACATCTTCGACCGACGGCACGCCGTCGGAGAAGGTGACGCCCTCGTTCTGGAACAGTGCCGTGCGCTGAACCTTGCCGCCGCCGACGATGAAGACCGAATCGGTGTCCTGCAGTTCCTCGGTCATCAGGTACGCGACGACCGGCGCGACGTACTCGGGCGTGAGCTTCTCGAACACCTCGGGCGGCAGGATGTCCTGCGTCATGCGCGTGGCCGCGATCGGCGCGACCGCGTTGGTCTTGATGTTGTACTTGGCGCCTTCCTGGGCCAGCGTGTTGATCAGGCCGACCAGGCCGAGCTTGGCTGCGCCGTAGTTGGCCTGACCGAAGTTGCCGAACAGACCGCTGGTCGAGGTGGCGACGACGACGCGGCCGAAGCTCTGCTCCCGGAAGTGCGGCCAGGCCGCGCGGATGACGTTGTAGCCGCCGTACAGATGCACCTTGAGCACGGCGTCCCAATTCTCGAACGTCATCTTGTGGAAGGTGCCGTCGCGCAGGATGCCCGCGTTGCTCACGACGCCGTCGACCTTGCCGAACTCGTCGATCGCGGTCTTGATGATGTTCTCGGCGCCCTCGGGCTCGGCCACGCTGTCGTAGTTGGCGACCGCCCGGCCGCCGGCCTCCTTGATCTCGTCGACCACCTGGTCGGCCATGTTGTGCCCGGCACCGGTGCCGTCGCGGGCGCCGCCGAGATCGTTGACGACGACGCTCGCGCCCTCACGGGCCAACGTCAGCGCGTATTCGCGTCCGAGACCACCACCGGCTCCGGTGACGACGACGACGCGGTCCTGCACTCCTGGCATGGGATTCCTCTCCTCCGACGGGCCGTAATGGCTGTCACAGCTGCGTGGCTTTCCTTCTCTGTATACGGCGGGCCCATCAGCGGCGTTGCACCGGGTCGGCTCCGTAAGCGACATCACACGTCACGTGGAATTAACACGATGCTTCTTAAGTTGAATGAGTCAAGAAAAGCTCATAGGAAGGGTCACTGAAATGAAGAAGGTCGGATTCACCGCAATGATCGCCAGCGGACTGGCAGCCGCCGTGTTGGGCCTGGCCGGTCCTGCGTCGGCCGACGTCGGCCATCACGACTGGGTGAAGGACATCCAGCAGCGCGCCACCGTCAGCCATACCGCCCCGGTTTTCGGCAACGGCCGCTGACACGCCATACCGTCAAAAAGGGCGCCCCATCAATCCGGGGCGCCCTTTTTGTTGTGGTTCAGCGCTTTTCGGCTGTGACGAACGTGGAGAACGCGTCGCGGTCGTGCTCGTGAGTCATCTCGACGACGCGGTCGAGCCTGCTCATCTCGTCAAGCGAGTGCAGACCCTGCGCCTGCCAGCCATGTGCGTTCAGCCAGTCCGCGACATCGGCGCGGTCGGGGTCTTCGTAGATGAGTTCCTGGATGTCGAGCGCCGAACCCAGGTTGAACTGATCGGCGAACTTCTGGAAGCGTTCCCGCATCTCCTCGCGTCGCTCACTCGAGGTGACGCCTGCGGTCTCCGCGGCAATGCGGCTGCCCGGCGCCGACAACTCGGTCACGAGCTCGAACAGCCGGTCCTGCGCGTCGGCAGGCAGGTACATCAGCAGGCCCTCGGCCAGCCACGCGGTGGGCTTGCTGTCGTCAAAACCCGCCTCGCGCAGTGCCTTCGGCCAATCGAACCGCAGATCGACCGGGACCTCCCTGCGCTGTGCGGCCGGCTGCACGCCATGCTCGGCAAGCGTGGCCGCCTTGTACTCCAGCACCTTCGGTTGGTCGATCTCGTACACCGTGGTGCCGGCCGGCCAGTCCAGCCGGTAGGCGCGCGAATCCAGACCCGAGGCGAGGATCACGATCTGGCGGATCCCGGCGTCGGCCGCCTTGGCGAAAAAGTCGTCGAAGAAGTGGGTGCGCACTGCCTGGTAGTTGCCCATGTGCTCGAAGATCGCCGCAGCCTCCGGGTCGGCGTTCTCGATCTTGCTGGCAAATTCGGTGTCCAGCAACGACTCCCACACACCGGTCCCGGCACCGGCGACCAGGATCTTCGCGTACGGGTCGTTGATCAGTGCGTCTTCGCGCTCGGTTTCGCCGGCCCGCGCGGCCGCGACCATGACGGCCGTCGCGCCAACGCTGGTGGCGATGTCCCAGGTGTCGTCATGCGTCCGCAGTGAGCTCATTCGGTTTCTCCGTCCAGTCGGGCGCGCAGCAGCACGCTGTCCATGCCGAGTTCGGCCAAATCGGTGTCTCGGGCGGGGCGGCCCAGCCGGGCCATCTCCTCACTGCTCGCAACCGCGTCGACGTCCCAGCCGTGCGCGGCCAGCCACTCGCCTGCGTCGGCGCGGTCGGCATCGGCGTACATCAGGGAGTCGACGTCGATATCCAGATCGAGTTGGGTGCGCATGTGGGCGGCGCGGGCCCGGCGCTCGGCGCGCCGCTCCTCGGTGTAGCGCTCGGGATCGATGTTGAACGCTTCGACGGCGATGCGGCTTCCGGGCGCGCTGTTCGCGCCAACCAACTCGAACAGCCGGTCCTGGGCGTCGGCCGGCAGGTACGGCAGCAGTCCTTCCGCCAGCCATGCGGTCGGCTGTGCCGGGTCGAATCCGTTGCCGATCAGGGCCGCGGGCCAGTCGTCACGCAGATCGACCGGAACCGGAACGTAACGCGACCGGGCAACGGCGCCGTGCGCATCGAGCGTCGCGGTCTTGTACTGCAACACCTTGGGCTGGTCGATCTCGAACACCGTCGTGCCCGCGGGCCAGTCGAGTCGGTAGGCGCGCGAATCAAGACCGGCGGCCAGGATCACGACCTGCCGGATACCCGCGTGCGCGACCTCGGCGAAGTAGTCGTCGAAATAGTGTGTCCGCACGGCCTGGTAATCGCGTGCCATCTCATGGATGCGACGGGCATCCTCATCGTCGCCGATCCAGTACGGGTCACTGCTCGCGAGCTGGGCCCAGGCCGGGCCTGCCGCCGACACCAGTAGGAATGCGAACTCGTCGCGGATCAGTGGATCGGGCTGCGCGGTCTCAGCGGCCCGCGATGCCGCCACGCCCAGCGCGGTTGCTCCAACACTCTCGGTGATGTCCCAGCTGTCCCCTGCAGTCCGAACGGACTGCGCTTCGCTCAGATCAGTCATTTAGTAGCAATGCTACTAAAACTTAGCCAGGCTATTGGGTGGCGTGCGTCACGCCACCGGTCAATCGCGAAGTTGCCAGAGCTTGTTGGCCATGAGCATCTCGAACTTGTCGACGATGACGCCGAGTTCGCCCTGCCTGCCGACATACCCAGCGTAGAAGCCCATGCCCCACATCACCGCGACGAGCATTTCCACGATCGCCGGGATGTCGGTGTCGGTGTTGAGCTCGCCGCGCTCGATCGCGTCGTTGACGGCCCACTCCACGAACTCACGCGAATTCTTGAGCGCATCGTGCTCTTCGGAGACCAGCTCGGGATGACGCTGTGACTCCAGCACCGAGGTGACCAGGAACGCGGCCGCCGACCGATCCGCCGATTCGGCATCCATCGCGGCAGCGAAGAATGCCGAGAGCCGGCCGAGAAGTGTGGTGGCTTCGCGCGCTCGGGCGATGCCCGCGGCAATCACGGTCGCATTCGTCTGTTCGACCACCTCGCGGTACAACACGCGTTTGCTACCGAAATAGTGATTGATGGCCGGCCTGGTGAGATCGGCTCTGACCGCTATCGCCTGAAAGGTGGCTGCGTCATAGCCGAGTTCGCTGAACACCTCGCGTGCGGCATGCAAGATGCGCTCGCGTGTCTCCGCTGCCTTAGCTGCCGGAGGACGACCCGGTCCTCGGCTCGCAATGTGCGCCACGGTCAAATTGTGCCACACGTCACCTCGGCACTCGCACGGAGTATCTATTCCGACTTTCGCGGACGCATTTGCCAGCAAATACCCCTGGAAATCGGGCCTTGACCGACGAACTAGGGTGACCCGAATGGCGGGCGTCGTTTCACGGGAGTCGTACTTCGACACCGGTCTGGACGTGTTGTCCGACCTTGGCTACGGCGGTCTGAAACTCGCCGAGGTGTGCAACCGGCTCGGCGTCACCACGGGGTCCTTCTACCACTACTTCCCCAACTGGTCCGCGTATACCAAAGAACTCATCGCACACTGGCGGCAGGCACGGACCCTTCGCGTCATCGAGGCCGTGCGCACCGACCCGGACCCGCATCGCCGCATCGAAACCCTCATCGAAGAAGCGCTCGCACTGCCACACGGCGCCGAGGCTGCCATCCGGGTGTGGAGTTCGCTCGACCCCGAGGTGTACACCGTTCAGGCCGTCGTCGACCAACTGCGGTTCGACATCATCTATGAGTCGGCGCGCGAGATCATCGGCGACGACCTCAACGCACGCTATTTCGCGGCGTGGGGTGTCTATCTGATCGTCGGATACGAACAGAGCACACTGCCGCGCGACACCGAGGCACTGAAGTGGATCTCGTTTCAGATGCGCGACGCGCTGGAGTCGGGCCGGTTCACACCGACACCTGAAACCAGCTAGAGACGCCTACGATCGGGACTCATGCTGACCCCGGCCGATCTGTGGCACCGGGCAGCAGACCGGCTGCGTGATCGCGACCCCGAGTACGACGCGCTGCGGCGTGCGACCCGCGCGGGAATCGTGTTGCCCATCGCCGCCGCGATCGGCTTCGCCGTCGGCGCCGGCTCCCAAACACCACTGTTCAGCATCTTCGGCGCGGTTTCCCTCCTCATCACCGCGGACTTCCCGGGTAACCGCCCGGCTCGTGCGCTTGCCTACTGCGGCTTGGCGTTCAACGGGGCAGTGCTGATCGTGTTGGGCACGCTGATCGCCCCGCATGTCTGGTTGAGCGTGCTGGCGATGTTCGTGATCGGCGTGGTCGTGGCGTTCTCCGGGGTGCTCAGCGAGATCGTCGCCGCCGGTCAGCGCGCAACGCTCCTCTTGTTCGTGCTGCCGCTGTGCACACCCGTCGGGCCGATTCCCGAACGGCTGCTCGGCTGGCTCATAGCGCTCGTGGTCTGCGTGCCCGCGGCGCTGTTCCTCTTTCCTCCGCGTCACCACGACGAACTACGCCGGTACGCGGCACGCGTGTGCCGCAAGCTGGCCGACCGGCTCGAAGGCAAGGCGTCCGCGCGCGACGTCACCCGCGCGATGAACGAGTTGTACGCGAGCTTCCTCGGCGCCGACTACCGGCCCGTCGCATTGACCGCAGGAAGCCGGGCACTGGTCCGGGTCGTCGACGACCTCGGCTGGATATCCGACCGGATCACCGACGAGACGGGCGAATTGCTCGGGGCCATGCGCGATCCCGCGGTGCGTGTCCTGCGCGACAGTGCCGCGGTGCTGCGCATTCATGACGCCGCTGAACGTGCGGCACGCGGCGCGGACCTGCGGGCCGCACTCGATGAGCAACGCACCGTCGCGCAAGGCACCTACCGCGACGACATCGCCGCGATCCTCGGCAGCGCCGACGACGCGGCCGCCGTCGAGGTCGGCCGCAAACTGCTCATCCGCCGCACCATCTCGGCGACCGTCGCGGTGACCGGGCGCATCATCGGCAATGCGGCGCTCGCCGACGCCAGGCCCGTCTGGGCCCGCGTGCTGGGCCGGCGCCTGCCCGAGACCGGAGCCGCCGAATGGGTCATGCCCGAGACCGTGGCGGTCGCCGCGATCGCCAAGGGGTTCCTGGCGACCCGGGCGGTCGTGTTGCGCAACAGTCTGCGCACCGGCCTGGGGCTTGCCCTGGCCGTCGCGGTCACCCATGTCTTTCCGGTCGAGCACGGGTTCTGGGTGGTGCTCGGTGCGATGTCGGTGTTGCGCAGCAGCGCGCTGACGACGGGGACGCGGGTGTTGCGTGCCGTGGCCGGGACGGCGCTGGGTTTCGTGCTGGGCGCGGTGCTCATCGAACTGGTCGGGGTGGATCCGATGGTGCTGTGGATCCTGTTGCCGATCGTCGCATTCGGTTCGGCCTACGTGCCTGAAGTGGCATCGTTCATCGCCGGGCAGGCCGCATTCACGATGATGGTGCTCATCAACTTCAACCTGATCGTCCCGACCGGCTGGCGGGTGGGATTGATCCGCGTGGAGGACGTCGTGGTCGGTGCGCTCGTCGGCATCGTGGTGTCGGTGCTGCTGTGGCCGCGTGGGGCCAAGGCGTCGGTGTCCAAGGCGATCGACCAGGCCCGCGCGGTCGGGGCGGAGTTCCTCAAGGCCGCCGTGCTGCGCGTCACCCGGGGCGCCTCGGAGGAGGCCACCGACCGCGTGATCGCGCTCAGCCACGCCGGCCTGGAGGCCTCACGGACCTTGGATGACGCAGTGCGTCAGTATCTTTCGGAGAACGGCGGACCCACCGATCAGCGCGCTCCGGTGGTCCGGGCAGCCAACCGGGCCACCCGGGTGCGGGCGGCCGCCGAGCTCATCGCCGACGTCGTACCGCCCCCGCTCGGCGTCTATCAGACCACGCGCGAGTCGATCGAGACCCACGCGAAAGCGATCTGCGACCGGCTCACCGGCGCGGACACGACCTCACCGCTCGTGCCCATCGGCGACACGTTCGTGCTGGCGTTGCGCGCCGAGGCCAATGACGGTGACGGCCTTGCGGTGTCGGCGGCACTGCCGCTCGTGACCGTGGCCGCCAACCTCGGCGAGCTGGAGTTGCTCTACCCACAGCCCGCCGAATCGGTGAGTTAGCTCGGTATCAGCGCAAGGGGCGGTGCGGCATCAACGCGTTCGGCGGGATCTGGCCGAACTTGCCTGCGTTGTAGTCCTCCAGCGCCTGGATCAACTCCAACTTCGAGTTCATCACGAACGGGCCGTAGTGGAAGACGGGCTCGCGAATCGGCTTGCCGCCCAGGATCAGAACCTCCAGCGCGGGCCGGTTCGAATCCTGTGTCTCCTCGGCGGCCACGGTGATCCGGTCGCCGGGGCCGAATACCGCGAGCTGGCCCTGGTGGATGGGGTGTGCGACCGGCCCGACGCTGCCGCGCCCGGACAGTACGTACACCAGCGCGTTGAAGTCGCGGTTCCACGGCAGGTTGAGCTGCGCACCCGGTTCGATCGTGGCATGCGCCATGTTGATCGGCGTGTGCGTGCTCCCCGGCCCCTGGTTCCCGTCGACCTCGCCCGCGATGATGCGGACCAGCGCGCCACCGTCGTCCGACGACAGCAGCTTGACCTCGTTGCCCTCGATCGCCTGGTAGCGCGGGCTGGCGAACTTGTCCTTGCGGGGCAGGTTGACCCACAACTGGATGCCGTGGAACGTCCCGCCGCTCTCGACGAGCTCGGCCGGCGGCGTCTCGATGTGCAGGATGCCCGAACCCGCGGTCATCCATTGCGTGGCGCCGTCGGTGATCAAGCCGCCGCCACCATGCGAATCCTGGTGCGCGAAGCGGCCGTCGATCATGTAGGTGACGGTCTCGAATCCGCGGTGGGGGTGCCAGTCGGTGCCCCGGGGTTCGCCGGGCTCGTATTCGACCTCACCCATCTGGTCCATGTGGACGAACGGATCGAGGTCGGCCGCACTCACTCCGGCGAATGCACGCACGACGGGGAAACCCTCGCCCTCATAACCGCGCGGGCCGGTCGTGATGGACCGCACCAGACGTTCGGTGTCGGCCGCCTGAGCTGCCGCGATGCGGGGCAAGGTCAAGGTGTCCGCAGTGATGGCTGGCATCGGTACCTCCTGGGGTATCTGAGCTGATACTCCTATAACCGGACCACGGTCCGATTATTCCGCGGCCAGGCTCCGCTGCGCTGCGGTGCGCGCGCCGGCCGCCGTGGCCGTGGCCAGCACCGCGTCGGCAGCGTCGCGACACTGCTGCGCTGTCACCTGCGCGAGCTTGGCCCCGACGCCGGGGATCGCGGCCGAGGCAGCCGACAACGACGTCACCCCGAGTCCGACGAGCACGCACGCCAGCAGCGGGTCGGCGGCGGCCTCACCACACACCCCGACCGGCTTGCCCACCGCCGCACCGGCCCGCACGGCCATGGCCACCAGCGCGAGCACCGCGGGCTGCCACGGATCGGTGAGGCCGGCGAGCTCGGCCGACATACGATCGGCGGCCATCGTGTACTGCGCGAGGTCGTTGGTGCCGATCGACAGGAAGTCCACATGCTCGAGGATCTTGTCGGCGAGCAGCGCCGCGGCCGGCACCTCGATCATCACGCCCGGTGTGAGGCCGTGGGAACGCACCTGCGCGGCAAAGGATTTCGCCTCTTCGGCGGTGGCGATCATCGGGGCCATCACCCACGGCCGGTTGCCCGTCGCTTCTGCTGCCGCCGCGATCGCCTCGAGTTGGCGGTCAAGCAGACCGGGGTTGCCCTCGGCGATGCGGATACCGCGCACACCCAGCGCCGGATTGGCCTCGTCGGGATGGCCCACGAATTTCAAAGGCTTGTCCGAACCCGCATCCAGGGTGCGGATCACTACTTTGTGGTCGGCGAACGCCTGCAGCACCTCACCGTAGATCTGCGCCTGCTCGTCGACGGTCGGTTCCTTGTCGCGGTTGAGGAAGCACAGCTCCGTGCGGAAGAGTCCAATGCCTTCGGCCGGGGTCTCGCGGGCCGCCCTGGCCGCCGCGCCGTCCTGCACGTTGGCCAGGATCGCGACCACATGACCGTCGGACGTGGCGCCAGGGCCGGCCCACTGCCGGGCCGCGGCCGCCGCGCGCTGTGCGGTGGCGAGTGCTGCGGCCGCTTCGGACGGGTCGGGATCGGCGGTCACCGTGCCAGAGGTTCCGTCGAGCAACACCATGGTGCCCGCGGCGATCGCGTCGAGACCGGTGACCGCGACCACGCACGGGATTCCCAGCTGCCGCGCGATGATCGCGGTATGGCTCGTCGGCCCCCCGAGAGTTGTGGCCAGACCGACGACGAGCTGTGGATCCAGACCGGCGGTGTCGGCGGGCGCCAGATCCTCGGCACACAGGATCGACGGAACGTCGGGCAGCGGCACACCCGGCTCCGGCAGGCCGGACAGCTCGGCGATGACCCGGTCCCGGATGTCGCGCAGGTCGGTGACGCGTTCTGCCATCAGACCGCCGAGCTGGGTGAACAACTCCACGAATTGATCGACGGCCTCCGACACCGCACGCACTGCCGGAGCCCCGGCGGCGATGCGTTTCTCGGCGGCGCCCAGCCACGCCCGGTCCTGGGCAAGCGTGGCGGTCGCGGCAAGCACTTCCGACGCGGCGCCCGTCGCGTGGGCCGCGCGGTCCCGCAGCCGGGTTGCGACGGCCGTCGTGGCGGCGTTGAAGCGGCCGGCTTCAGCAGCCCGGTCCGCCTCCTCGATGTCGGCGCCGGGAGCCTCGACCTCCGGAAGACGTCCCGGCCGGATCACCGGTGCGTACTGAACGCCCGACACCACCGGGACCCCTCGGAGAAGCTTCAGTGACGCAGCCGGAGAGGAAGTGCTCATGTGAGACAGATTACAAGAAACCATTGACAAGTCAACACAGCCAAGCGTAAAACAACACATATCAACATTCATACGCGGTACGAGCCACACAAACGGAGACCCATGTACGCCGAAGAGCGCCAGCAGGCCATCGCCGAACTGGTGATGAGCCGGGGCCGCGCCTCGGTTGCGGAGCTGGCGCAAACCTACGACGTGACCACCGAGACCGTCCGCCGCGATCTCGCGGTCCTCGACAAAGCCGGGGTGCTGCGGCGTGTGCACGGCGGCGCGGTGCCCGTTCGCAGCCTGCATCTCGTGGAGCCCGGCGTCGGGGAACGCGATACCACCCGCGCTGAGCAGA
Source organism: Mycobacterium venezuelense (assembly GCF_054919535.1). Lineage (NCBI taxonomy): Bacteria > Bacillati > Actinomycetota > Actinomycetes > Mycobacteriales > Mycobacteriaceae > Mycobacterium > Mycobacterium venezuelense. The sequence continues at coordinate 322,771 of NZ_JBONDW010000004.1, read as the reverse complement.
AGGATGCCATCGCCGCCGCGGCCGTCGACTTCTTTCCCTTGAGCGGCGCCACGGTGCTGATGGATGCCGGAACGACGACCGCGCGCGTCGCCGCCGAGATCCCGGTGGACCGTGAGCTGACCGTCGTCACCAACTCCGTGCCGATCGCCGGTCGCCTGGCCGCCATGCCGACGGTCACGCTGCAGCTGCTCGGCGGACGGGTTCGCGGCCTCACCCAAGCGGCGGTGGGCGAGCAGGCGCTGCGGGCACTCGACACCATGCGCGTGGACATCGCGTTCATCGGCACCAACGCGATCAGTGTGCGCCACGGTCTGTCGACCCCCGACACCGAGGAGGCCGCCGTCAAGCGGGCGATGGTGCGCGCCGCGAATTACGTAGTGGTGGTGGCCGATTCGTCGAAGGTGGGTCAGGAGGACTTCGTCAGCTTCGCCCCACTCGACAGCGTCGACACGCTCATCACCGATGCGGAGATCGACGAAACCGACCGCGAGCAGCTCGTCGGGCAAGGCGTCGAGGTCGTGATCGCATGATCGTCACCGTCACGCCCAATCCGAGCCTGGACCGCACGGTCACGCTCGCTACGGCACTCACCCGCGGTGCGGTGCAACGAGTCGACTCGGTCACTATCGAACCCGGCGGCAAGGGCATCAACGTTGCGCGTGCCCTCACCCTGGCCGGGGTCGACGCCCGGGCCGTGTTGCCCGCGGCCGACGACGATCCACTGCTCGCCGCGCTGCGCACACATGCCGTTCCGTTCACCGGAGTTCCGATCACCGAACCCGTGCGCACGAACCTTGCGATCACCGAATCAGACGGCACCACAACAAAACTCAACGAGCGCGGCGCCCGTCTGGACCCGGCAGCACTCGATGCGCTGACCCGCTGCGTGGTCACCGAGGCGCAGCAGGCCTCGTGGGTCGTGTTGTCCGGTTCACTGCCGCCGGGGGTTCCGCACGACTGGTACGCACACGTGGTGCGACTGCTCGCGCCCATGCCGTGCCGCGTAGCCGTCGACACGTCCGAGAAGCCGCTCGCGGAACTGGCGGCTGCCTTCGATGTCGCCGCACCCGACCTCATCAAGCCGAACGCCGAGGAGCTGGCCAGCATTGTCGGCGCGTCGTCCACCGCCCTGGAAACCGCTGCCGCACAGGGTGATCTGTCTCCCGTCGTGAGCGCTGCCGAACGCCTGGTGTCCCGCGGCGTCGGCGCGGTGCTCGCCACGCTCGGCGCCGCGGGCGCAGTGCTGGTGAACGCCACCGGAGCCTGGCTGGCCACCCCACCGCCGATCGTGCCGCGCAGTACGGTCGGCGCAGGCGATGCGTCCCTGGCCGGCTACCTGCGTGCCGCGGTCGGCGGCGCGGAACCGCCTCGGCGGCTCAAGATGGCCGTCGCCTACGGTAGTGCCGCTGCCGCGCTCCCCGGCTCCGCATTGCCCGCCCCCGCGCAACTCGATCTGGACGCCGTTCGTGTCACCCCGCTCGTCACCACCAACCCGGAAGTACTGCAATGACTCAATCGATCATCACCACCGATCTGGTCCTGCTCGACGTCGACGCGGGCGGTGACAAGGAGGCGGTCATCACGCACCTGGTCGGTGCGCTCGCCGAGGCCGGGCGAACCAGCGACACCGACGGCCTGGTCGGTGCTGCGATGGCGCGCGAGGCGCAGTCGGCCACGGGCCTGCCGGGTGGCATCGCGATTCCACACTGCCGCTCGCCCTACGTCGACACTCCGACCATCGGCTTCGCTCGCCTGTCCCCCAAGGTGGACTTCGGCGCGCCCGACGGTCCGGCCGATCTGGCCTTCTTGATCGCCGCCCCGGAATCCGGTGGAGCCGAACACATGAAGCTGTTGTCGAGCCTGGCCCGCGCCTTGGTCCGCAAGGATTTCGTCGAGTCGCTGCGTGCCGCGTCGAGCACCGATGAGGTGGTGACGCTCGTCGACGGTGTCGTGAACCCGACCCCGGCGCCCGCTGCTGCTCCTGCTCCTGCAGCTCAGCCGGAACCGGCCAAGCCCGTGTCGATCGTCGCAATCACCGCATGCCCCACCGGAATCGCCCATACCTACATGGCCGCCGATTCCCTCAAGCAGGCGGCCGAGAAGGCCGGGGTCGACTTCACCGTCGAAACCCAGGGGTCGTCGGGCAGCACCCCACTCTCGGCGGCAACCATCGCCGCGGCCGACGCGGTCATCTTCGCCACCGATGTCGGTGTCAAGGACCGCCAGCGCTTCGCAGGCAAGCCCGTCATCGCATCCGGCGTCAAACGCGCCATCAACGAACCCGACGTGATGATGGCCGAAGCCATAAGCGCCGCAGGCGATCCCGATGCGCCACGGGTCGCCGGCTCGGCGGAACCCGCCGGGTCATCGGGGCCTGCGGGCGACGTCGGCTGGGGCACCCGCACCCGGCAGATACTGCTCACCGGTGTCAGCTACATGATCCCGTTCGTGGCCGCCGGTGGTCTGCTGATCGCACTCGGATTCCTGTTCGCCGGCTACGAGATCGGCAATCCGCCGGACGGCGCGCAACCGCTCGCCTACGGGATGAACTCACTCGGCCACCACATCGCCGTCACCAATACCCTTGCCGACCTCCCACCGGGCGGCCTGGTGCAATATCTCGGGGCGGTGCTCTTCACGCTCGGCGGGCTGGCCTTCATGTTCCTCGTTCCCGCGTTGGCCGGCTACATCTCATTCGCGATCGCCGACCGTCCAGGTATCGCACCGGGTTTCACCGCCGGAGCCGTCGCAGTCTTCGTCGGCGGCGGGTTCATCGGCGGCATCGTGGGCGGTCTCATCGCCGGCTTCGCGGCGCTGTGGATCAGCCGGATCAGCGTCCCGCAGTGGTTCCGCGGCCTCATGCCCGTGGTGATCATCCCGCTGTTCGCATCGTTGATCGTCGGCCTGTTGATGTTCATGCTCCTCGGCCGCCCGCTGGCCTGGTTGACCACCAGCCTGACCGACTGGCTCAGCGGAATGACCGGAACCTCGGTGATCATTCTCGGGGTCATCCTCGGCCTGATGATGTGCTTCGACCTTGGCGGCCCGGTCAACAAGGCCGCCTACGCATTCGCCACGGCCGGTCTCAACATCGCCGACCCGGCCACGCTGCGGATCATGGCCGCGGTGATGGCCGCCGGGATGGTGCCGCCGCTGGCGATGGCGCTCGCATCGACCATCCGGCCGGGGCTGTTCACCGAGCCGGAGCGGGAGAACGGCCGCGCCGCGTGGCTTCTCGGGGCGTCATTCATCACCGAGGGCGCCATCCCGTTCGCTGCTGCCGACCCGCTACGGGTGATCCCGTCGATGATGTTCGGCGGAGCCGTCACCGGCGCACTGGTCATGACGTTCAACGTGACGCTCAAAGCACCACACGGCGGCATTTTCGTGTTCTTCGCAATCGGCAACCTGCTGTGGTTCCTGGTCGCGCTCGCAGTCGGCACCGTCGTCAGCGCCCTGGCCGTCGTCACGGCCAAACAATTCGCCAAACCATCCGTCACCACGCCGGAAGCACCGGCGCTGGCCACCACCTAAGGAGAACTCATGCCCACCAAGACCGTTACTGTAGGCTCCGCGATCGGACTCCACGCCCGCCCGGCAGCCATCATCGCCGAAGCCGTGGTCAACGCCGGGGTTCCCGTGACGTTGTCCGTCGACGGCGGTGAACCCGTCGACGCCGGCTCGGCCCTCATGATCATGACGCTCGGTGCGGGCAACGGCGCCCAGGTGACCGTTGAGTCCGACGATGCCGAGGCGCTGAAGAAGATCGCCGGACTCGTCGAGCAGGATCTCGACGCTTAACTGGTCTTCGGCTGCGCGCAATCAGGGAGCGGCCTTTCCGTCGCCCTCGTTGGGAATGCAAGACGGACGCGAGCCCATGCTCAGGAATCTGATCGCTTGGAAGCCCATAGTCGACGCCGGATCAGATTCTGAGCGACCATTTCTAAGAATTCGCGAACATCCTCTTCGGAGTGCCGGAGGTCTTCGCGGCCGTAAGGAGGGTCGTCCCACTCCTCTGTCATGATGACTGCGTCAGTGGCTAGTGCAGATTGGATTGCGTTCAAGAAGAATTGAGGCCCCTGCTCGAAGCTACGGTACTCAATTATGGCGTCGGCTGTGATAGCCGCTTCGTTGTCGCCAAGTTTCGGGGTGAATTGCAGGCCGTACAGAATCATATTGACCCCACCGCGCCACGCTTCTGGCGGCAATTTTTGCTCCTTCCAGTGATCGTCTAATGCCGTTCTTAAACATGATGGTCATCATGTTGCATCAAGAGGGGGCGTTTTCATTAGGCTCGCTTGCGGGAGAGCCTATGGTGAGTCGAGCGGTCGATGGCTGCAGATGTTCAGGCATTCCTGTCGCGACTCGAGCGCCTCGCCGGTTATCCATTCGATGTGCCGAATGAAGGTTTCGTCCGTACTACCGCCTCATAACCCGCAGCCGCAATTCCTTCGACCAACTCCGCACGCAGTCGCGAGAGCTCTTCAGGGCCGATATCGGCTGCGCTGGTAGAGGCATCAAGGACCCAAGATCCGTCGAACTGTCGGAACAAACCAACGTTGATGCGTTGTCCCACGCTGGTTTCGATTACTCGATATCCAAACTCTTGATCATAATCGTCGCTCAAGCGCCCTTGTTTCTTGAGGCGAAGATGACTTCGTAAGCGTTCGAGTCCAGATTGGTCAACGGTGCCGTGTATATCAATCACTAGGACCAGGTTCGTCGCCATCGTCCACTGCCCTTCAACAATGTATACGCTCCACAATGTTTAACGCTCAACTTTCGTGCGATCGGTCGGGGTATCGCTCTGGTTCATCTGAACAAATGATGCCGCAGTGCTGCCGGAAGGCGACCATCCAGGAAGGCGCACTTAGATTTCGTCGCGACCGAGGAGTATCCAGTCATCGGCGTCATTGACCACTCGGACTCCAGGCATATCCTCACTATTCTTGATCATCTTCACCAATTCCTCCCACATAATTCCTCCATACCGAATTCCAGGCCGTCTGCGTGTTGTGTAAGTGAGAATCCAGCCGTGACGGCCGGCAGCTGATGAAGTTGAGATGGACGGTTGTCCATCAGGAGACACATCGTCTGTCAGATGGAGATAGAGCTCCCGTCCGTGCAGCCGAAGCAGCGCAGGCTCGTACCAATCCTCTGACGGGGTATGCGCCGCATCAGAAATCACCTTCTCGAGGTCGTCAGCCATGGACTGCACCTTCATATGCTTAAGTTTCGGATCCTTTAGATACGCGGCGATGCTAAGTAATTGATCTTGTGGGATCCCGACCGTGTCGTTGTTGCGATTTACTATCACTAGCCAGTCTGGGCGCACCGCTTCGTGCGCGACCCTGAGCAGTTCGCCCCACTCAGCGCCGGCGAATCGTTCGGGTAGATCAGGATGCCGCCTGGATGTGTAGGCCACCATCGCGGACGCCCCGTTGTCGAGTCTCCGTAGCGGAGTTGACAGCATCCGCCGACCGTTGATTTCACGTTCGGTGGCCACATAGAACAGGGTGAAGCCGTCTAGTGCACGAAACAGCTCGACTCGCGGGCCCCAGCTCGGATTTTGAGCAGCGACTGTCACCAGATGTTCTATCTCTTTAAGAGTGGTCATTTTGAGATTCCTCGATGTTCGGAATTACGGTCAATCATACGATCCGCGCTCCACAGCAAATCGTAGTCCGTGGACAGCATTTCTCACCAATCATCGTCCTCGTCGTACACTGTCTCTGGCTTCTTGTATTCGCGAAGAATCGCAAACGTCGTCCCGTCGTATATGACGTCAACGTCGAACACCTTGTTTGATGTATATCCGAGGCATGCGGCAAAGTCGACGTTTCCCATATTCGGACGGAGGAGGTCACTTAATAGCGTCGGCCTATCGACGGTGTGAGGTGATCCCTTTATATCGAGGCCATCCGGTGGCTCAAGTGTGTAGTTCGGAATTTCTTCGCCTGGATAGTACGTCCGGGAATAAACCCGCGACGTATCTCCACCGGTTTCGATCAGATTGCCGAGGGATCCCGTGATCGGGGAACCATGTTCCGCGTACACCGTGAAGGTCGTACCTGGCGGAACTCGTGTGGTTCCGTCGATCGAATAGTAGTTGCCATGGCCACTCAGTTTGTACCGTCCGTCCGGACCAATGGCCTGCTCCGACGGGTCGTCCGGGATTCTCGTGCTATGTCCGGGTTCCGGAGGAGGCTGGCGACCGTCACTGGGCGCTTGACGCTCGTCTACCCAATGACCACCCGGGTCAGACCAATCATGGCGGCCATCGGCCCGAGAGCGCGTCTCCGGAGGCTCAACCCCATAATCGGAGTCAGACCGCATTTCATCAGAAGGAGTTGGCTGACCGGCCACTCCTGCCTTTGGTTCAGGCGAGGTTCCGTCATGGCGAATATGCCAATCCGACTCTCGGAAGTGAGAGGTTACCCCCACCGACGAAGTGTCTGGAGGACCCGAGCCAGGGAACAGGGCTGGCACCACTGGTCGACCGGTTCGCTCGGTCCAGTCGGTCGCCCACTCCCAGAGAGCCGGGAAGAGAGCCTTAAACACTTGTTTGTCAACAAACCCATATTTAGGGTGAACCAGACTGCCCGTCGGCCCATCTGCCTCCCATCGTTGACGGCACGCGTCGACCATAGAGTCGGAAGAGATCTGGATGTCGTAGTCGCTGGGTTCTTCGTCAAGGCCGAGGCGGTGCATGGAGTCGAAAGGCCTTCGCAACGGCCGGTTTTCATTTTCACCGAACCATGCATTCATTCGCCACTGCGCGTCAGGGTTGTCATGAATGTCGGCATCGAGCGGCAGTGCTTTGTGCTCGCCGGAGAAGAACCGCGCTGACGACCCCTGCAGCCGGATGTCCAGATCGTCCGCGGTGAAGCCCTCCCGCGCCAGCGCGTCGTAAAGCTCGCTCCTGAACTCCCTGAATTCGGCCGGCGTCATACCGAGTGGCGCCTCACGGTTGGCCCAAGCTTCTACTTGCTCGGGGGAGATTCCCAAAAACTCGCAGTCTCTGGGTCGAATGCGGTATCCGGAGTCATCGGCCGGCAGCAACGAAGCTGCGTGCAGCCCAGTCGGTCCATCCCACGGCGATGCTGCATGCTGATCGGTTGCGGCTGCATCCACTGAATCGTGGTCGCGACCGGATTCATCTCGCGTTGTCCAATCCGCCTCCGGGACTGCTGGGTGGTGCTCGTCCCCACTGCCGATCTGGTTGGCGCCCTCCGGCTCTTGGTTGCACGTGCTCTCCACAGACGAAGGAGGCGAGGCGTCATGAGAATGGTCGTGAGTTACACCTGGGTGGTGTCCGTCTCCGGCCACACGCCCTGGTTCTGACGGCTCACCCACCTCGCGTGGACTGCCGCCGTCGCCGACAGTGGATCCCGCGGATCCCAAGTGTGCGTGTGCTTCTCTATCGTCAACGGATGTTCTTGGGTCGGTTGCGGCGGGCCGGTCAGCGACTCCGCCCTCAGCTGATACACGATCGTCTGGTCGTTCTCCCGCAGCCGCCGGACCGTGACCCTCCATTGATACGGATAGATCTGGCGCCCCGCTCGGTTCACGCCCGTCTGCTTGAACGTCGTGTGTGCGTCCGCCACCATGGTCTCCGACCAACTCGGGTATAGATACACGATCCCCGTCTCCGAATCGATCACCAGGCGAGCCAATCCCACCGCCGCTCCGGAATTCATCTGCTCCGGCGTCAGGACTTTCGTCGCCACCCACCCGTGATCGAACGGAGCCACGTGGTAATTCTCGGTCGGCGACATCTGCGCCAGGTATGCCAGGGCTTCTTTCGTCGTTTCCAGTTGTGCCATCACGCGCTCCTTGACCAGGTTCGATCGGTGTGGATTGCCGCAACGTCGACTTGTCGACGATTGGAGACGGCGGCCGCTCCGAAGTCGACCCGTCCCGGGGGGCCCGCCATGCCGGTCCACCAGCAGAGCGGATCGACCGGTCCACCGTCGCCGGAGCATGCTGTGCTGCAACGGTTTTTGCCTCTGGCGAATGCACCGCAGCAGCCCCGGTCGTGGCAGATGGTTGGGTGCGTGTGTTCTCCGGTGAACTACCTTGCGGCGCTTTGGATTCAGCGGGACGTGCGGTGGTCTCCGGGGTCTGTGCTCTACCGGCCGCAGTCTGTCCGTCGCCCGGACTGTGCACGGGGCCCGGACCGTGCGGCCCCATCGGTCCACCGACCATTGGCATCATGCCCGGGGCAACACCCCCAGAATCCTGACGGAAGCCGTTCCCATCACCGAGTGTCTGTGACTGTTCTCGGTTAGTACCGTTGTCCGGGTTCGCGCGCTCGTCGCTGCCATGTGAAGCTGGCTCCGCCACATGGGCAGCGTGCTGATCAGCCAGGGGTTGCTCATCGGGACGCTCGCTGTACTCACTGGAGTCCGTGCTGTGACTGTCGCCGAGCGTGTCGTTGTCGGTGCCTCGGTGCCCCGCATTGTCGACAGCTCCATCCCCGGCGGCGCCGCCGCGCTGCTCAGGCGTGCTCGGGCTGTGGCTGGCCGACCGATCACCGTCGGGCCGTGACCCGGCATCGTATTCGTTGGTGGGACTGGGAGTATCGGGTACCTCGTGCGAACCGGATGGTGTCTGACCGCTGGAGGACGCGGGCTCACCCATTGATGGCGCAGGCGGCCCGGCCGAAGGCGACGAGTCACTGGGTTGACCCGGACCAGAGGTAGCCGGTGGCTGCGCAGACGGTTCCTCCGCACGGCCCGGTCCACCCTCCGAAGGACCGACTGGCCGGCCTGGCGGATCAGGCGGTGGACCGTCGCCGCCGTAGTCCCGGCCTGGCGTACCTGCCGGGCCCGGCGGGTCAGGTGGCCCGACCGAACCCTCGAAGCCACGAGGCGCTGTCGGCCCATCAAAACCGTTCGGACGGTTCGGATTTATGACCGACTCGGGAATTGCCGGAGCGAACTCCTGGACATCGGGCACCCTGGAACCTCGGCCAGCCAGATCGTCCAGTCCATCCAAATCGTGGTTACGGGACTTCAATCCCGGCAGATCCGAAAGACTGGGGAGCTTCCCGCCTTTCAATGCACCATGGGCGGCCTTGACTCCCTTGACCACGGTGCCCGACTTCGAGAACGGGCCGCCCGGGGTGAACAGCATCGTGACGTTGAACACCGCCTCCCCTGCCCCTCTGCCCGGGTGGTCGCCGGTCCACTGGTCGTAGGCAATGAACTCCTTGCCCATGGTCACCAGTACGTCGTCCAACGTTGATGGATCCTTCGCCACCGACATCGCCAACTCCGCCATGCCCTTCCAGGTGTCGATGTCGGCCATCGCCACTGTTCCGGACACCATGTTGATCAGGCCAGACCACACGCCGACCGAGAAGTCGGTGTAGGTAGTCACCAGGGCAGCGAGGTGGCCGCCCACTTCCTCACCGAAGGTGGCGACCAGGATGGGTGTGATCCATTTCTGGAAAGCCGTTGCGGCGTCACCAATTGCGGTTTTGAGCGCCTCCAAGAGGCCCACGACGCCTTTGACCTGGCTCTGGAAGTTGTCCAGGATTTCACCGACGTCGCGGGCGATCTCTCGCAGGATGTCGTCGGCTTCGCCAGTGAAGATGCCCTTCAATGTGTCTGCGACACCGTCGATGGACGTCAGTCTGTCCAACAGACGGCGGATGGCGTCCTGCGCCTGCTGCACGTTGCCGGCGAATGTGTCGGCCTTCTCCGCGATGTCCGCAGCCGTATCCGCCAGCGCAGAGATGCCCTCGCCGAGGTCGAAAAGAGCCGTGTTGATCTGGCCGATCTCCGGAATGTTCTGAACGGACACAGCGGTTTTCACTGCGGCCAACTCGCCCTCGAAGACCGCCATGCCTTGGGCGAGATTGCGCCATTGCGCGGCCGTCAACCTCATCATCGCCGGATCACCCGATGGCCACATCGCCGCCCCGGGACCAATGGCAACTACGAGGAAAGGCAGTATCAAAGGCCACCGGAGCGGCGGGAGCACCACACTCGTGCTCGGACCTAATGCCGCGTCAGCTGCCGTTGTCGTGCTCGGCACCTCGCCGAGGCCACCCGTGGGGCCGGTCCCACCGATCGTCGACGCCGCATCAGCGCTCTTGTAGTTGTGACCCGTTGCTTCCAACTTGTAGCCCACGGATTTGAACGAATTTGCGCCATTCGCCAAGCCATCGGCGAACTCCTGGGCCCGTCGGCCGTACTCCAACGCGAAACTGAGCCCCGCCGGGTCCAGACCAGAGGCAATCCCGCTCGATACGACCGCACCCAGTGCGTCCGACAGCATGCCCAGCTGCGCCCCTAGCGATCCCATGTGCTGACCCGCTCGGATCAGCACCTCCGGATCAACCTCGATGCGGTCGCCGGAAGTGCCCGATCCGGCGCCGCTGGCGCCGGCTACGACGCCGACATCTCGCCGTTCTTCTTCTTTGCCTCGGTGTAGTTCTTATGCGCCGCCTCAGCGGCCTTCTGTAACTGCGACAACGCCGCTCGCATCTGTTCGGCGCCGTCCTCCCATTGCTGCTGCGCCTGCTCTTGCGCATCCGACCCTGAACCATGCCAATGCTGACGCAACGCAGCCATCGCCTGATCGATGTCCTCCAGGCAGGCTCCGACCTCGCGCTGGAACGCCAGCATGTGGGTGATGGCTGACTGCAGCTGAGGAAAATCCACAATCAACATCAACGGTTCCTAACCGTCCGACCGGCCCACGGCACGCGTCGTGGGGCGAGGTTCGACCGGCGGAGCATGTACCGGAGCCGTGGATGCGGAGTCATCCGAGGCCGCAGCGCCGCCGTGGCCGTCGGCGTCGTAATCTCGTTCGTCGGACTCATCGACGCGTTCCTGGCCGTCGTGGTCTCGTTTCTCGGCGTCAGGCTGCTCGCCTGTCTCATCACGGTCTGATTGAGTCTGTGCAGCTTGCTGCGCCAAACCGACGACGCCCTGCGCGACCCCGGTGGCGACCTGAGCAAGACCCACAGCAGCCTGCGCCAGCCCACCGGCCATCTGGCCGGCCGTTTGCGCAAGCCCTTGCGCTACCTGGCCTCCCGTCTCCGCCACAGGTTGTGCCAGGTTCATCGACGCAGCTGTATCGGCGACACCGCGATCACTCATGGCGTCAACTGCGGTCTGGCCAGTCGGACTCGGACCAGCCGGGCTGCTGCCCGGCCCGGCCGCATTGCCGGGCTGGAAAGACGACCTGACCGCATCAGCGGCCTGGTGATCGGTCCGGGCGTACTCGTCGGCCGCTCTTCTCAACAACTCCGACATCGTCTGCAAGCCGCGGACGACCTGCCCCGCGCCCGTATGCCATTTGTCCCATTCGGTCTGGTAGGCCGACGCCGCGCCGCCCTGCCAACCCGAGCCCAACAGCTGCCCGACTTCCAAGTCGACACTCGATAACCCGTCTTGAAGACGCTGCCCAGCGTCTGCCAGACGCGCCGCAGCCGAATGCAGCTCCGACGTAACAACTTCGACCGGTTGCCCCACCCGACCCCCTCCGCTAGCAGCGTGGCCCATCCAGTACCGCTCGGGCTGTCGACCCGCCTGATGGCCGACGGTTGCATCGACGTCAGCCAATCCCGTCGGGCGTCGGCAACTTCGCCGACACAGTACGCACCGCTTCCTTCTTTGCTGAGTGAATGCTAACCCGCACGAACTGCCCTTCAGCACGCAAAATCGACAGGCGATCGGTGGTGAAGTACTCCCGCTTTCGGTGACGCATGTTCGCGTGTTGATGTCCGCGAGGACCGGTCAAAGACAAGAAGCGTCATCGCAGTTCTCTACCTCCCCTTATGATTGCCCCCGTGCAATTAGCCAGTCGGCTTGACGTGAGAAGATTCATTTCAGAGCGGACATTGGTTTGTTTGCCAGATGTGCGTCAGCACACTGCAGGCGGGTCGAATTTCATCGGGGGAGTGTGAGGGCGTGCGCCGCATAGCCGTAATGCTGCTGGCTTTGTTGCTGGCTTTCTTCAGTGCTCCTCCGGCATGGGCGATCGACCCGCCCACGATCGATGCCGCAGCCGTTCCGCCTGATGAAACGGGCCCGGACCAGCCGATGGAGCAGCGCAAAATCTGCGCAGCGCCGACGGTTCTGCCCAACTCGAATTTCGCCGACAAACCGTGGGCCAATGACTACCTCCGTATTGCCGAGGCGCAGAAGTTCGCAACCGGCGCGGGAGTAACTGTTGCCGTGATCGACACGGGCGTGCAAGGGTCACCGCGGGTCCCTGCCGAGCCGGGCGGCGACTTTGTCGACGCAGCGGGCAACGGTATGTCCGACTGTGACGCCCACGGGACGATGACGGCCGCGATCATTGCCGGGCGGCCCGCGCCAACAGACGGGTTCGTCGGTGTCGCGCCCGATGCCCGCCTACTTTCGCTGCGGCAGACCTCCGTCGCGTTTCAGCCCAAGGGTTCGCGGCAGGATCCCAACGACCCGAATACCACCCAGACGGCGGGCTCGATCCGCAGCCTGGCCCGCGCCGTCGTGCACGCGGCCAACCTCGGCGCGCAGGTCATCAACATCAGTGAGGCGGCCTGCTACAAAGTGACCCGCCGGATCGACGAGGCCAGCCTTGGCGCGGCGATCAACTATGCCGTGAACGTCAAGAACGCGGTCATCGTCGTCGCGGCCGGTAACACCGGCCAGGACTGCACACAGAACCCGCCGCCGGATCCGTCCATCCCTGCCGATCCGCGGGGCTGGAAGCAGGTGCAGACGATCGTCAGCCCCGCCTGGTACGACCCGCTGGTGTTGACCGTCGGCAGCATCGGGCAGAACGGGCAGCCCAGCAACTTCTCGATGTCCGGACCGTGGGTGGGCGCGGCCGCACCGGGCGAGAACCTCATCTCGCTCGGCTACGACGGTCAGCCCGTCAACGCCACACCCGGTGAGGACGGGCCGGTTCCGCTCAACGGCACGTCGTTCTCGGCGGCCTACGTCTCCGGCCTGGCCGCGCTGCTCAAGCAGCGCTTCCCGGATCTGAGTCCGGCGCAGATCATCAACCGCATCACCGCGACCGCGCGCCATCCTGGCGGCGGCGTCGACAACTATGTCGGTGCCGGCGTGGTGGATCCCGTCGCCGCGCTCACGTGGGAAGTGCCCGACGGGCCGGAGAAGGCTCCGTTCCGCGTGAAGGAAGTTCCGCCGCCGGTGTACATCCCGCCGCCAGACCGCGGCCCGATCACCGCTGTTGTGATCGCCGGGGTATCACTTGCACTCATTCTGGGAATCGGTGCCATGGCCCGCCGAGCGTTGAGGCGTCGGCGATGAATTTCCTGCGGCAGTTCGGCTTTCGGTTCACCACCGGCCACGCCATCTGGACGGCGGCGCTCATCCCCGCGTGCATCGCCGTGTGCATGCACTTCAATCTGATGTGGCTGGGGATCACGCTGTCGGTGCTCATCGCGATCTTCTCGGTGCTCACCATCCGTGGCCGCCGGCTGACCGGCTGGGTGGTTGCGATCTTCTCGTGGCGGCGCCGCCACCGCAGCACCCCCGATGTGGCGTCCGAGCCGGCGGTCGGCTCCACGGTCATGCCCGGCGATCACGTCGCTGTCCGTTGGCAGGGCGACTACCTGATCGCCGTGATCGAGCTTGTGCCAAGGCCGTTCACTCCCACCGTCATCGTCAACGGCAACGCCGTCTCCGATGACATCGTGAGCACCAAGCTCGTCGAAGAACTGCTCGAAGCTCATTGCCCTGACCTGGAAGCCGACGTCGTGTCGGCGGGATACCGCGTCGGTAAGACCGCCCCGGCCAGCCTCGTGGCGCTCTACGAACAGGTGGTCGGGCCCTATCCCGCGCCGGCGAACCGCCGCACGTGGATTGTGCTTCGGGCCGACCCGGAGAAGACCCGCCGGTCGGCGCTGCGCCGCGATTCCGGGGTCTCGGGTCTGGCGCGCTATCTCGTAGCGTCGACGACACGTATCGCAGACCAGTTGGCCAGCAATGGTATCGACGCTCGGTGCTCACGTAGCTTCGACGACTACGATAAGGCCACCGAGATCAGCTTCGAGCGTGAAACGTGGTCGGCCATCAAGGGCCGCAGCACGTTCACCGCGGCCTACAACGCTCCGGGAGGTCCCGATGTGTGGTGGTCGGCGCGGGCCGATCACACCACGACTCGGGTGCGGGTGCGGCCCGGTGCGGCACCGACCAGCACCGTGTTGCTGACGACGTTGGCGAATCCCACGACACCGCGCGGCTTTTCATGCCTCTTCGGCGGTCAGCGCGCGGCACTGCAGGGCCTCACCCCGGTGACCGACAAGCATTACGATCTGCCGATCGGATCGGCGGGCGTCCTTGTCGGCGAGACATCCGACCGCTACCCGGTGTACATGCCATTCGACAACGTTGATGTCAGCATCAACCTCGGCGACGCAAGACTGTTCACGCAGTTCGTCATTCGAGCAGCCGCGTCCGGCGCGGTGATCACCCTTGGGCCGCAGTTCCGCGAGTTCGCCACGATGATCAACGGACGCGTCGGCCGGACGCCACGAGTCGCGTGGCCGAATGCGACGACCTATCTCGGGCCCCATCAGGGTGTGGGCCGCGTGATCTTGCGGCCCAACTTCATCGATACGCCACGGCACCGGCAATTGCCGATCCGGCTGATCAATCCGCGTGAAGAGAGCCGCTATCAGATGGCGTTGGAGCAGTAGGGGGACTGAAGTGACCGACGACGTGCATCCACAGGTCGCTGCCGTATTGCGCCAGGCGCAGCGGCTGCAATCGCTCATGGACGACCAGCTCCACAAGATGAACAACGAGGCGTTCATCGGCACCGACGAAACCGATACGGTCGAGGTGACGTTGAACGGTCACCATCACCTGACATCGGTCTTCATCGAGGACGGGCTGCTGCGGCTCGGCGCGGCAACAGTGGAGCAGCGGCTGAACGAAGCCTTGCAGAAGGCGGCGGCAGCGGCGACCGCATCGATTGAAGCCGACCGGGAACGGCTCGACGCGATCGTCGCGGACATCACCGCTGAGGACGGCTGAGCCGTACCTCAATCGTCGCGTGGCGCGAGAGCAGGCGGCGGGTCCGGTTTGCGGTGGACTGGTTGAAACGCATAGATCGTTCCGCCGATCTTGATCATCGGGCTATAGGCGAACGCGATGACGACCAAGATGGCAGTCATTCCGCCGGCGACGAAGAGCCCACTCTGCCAATTTGGTAGTGCGGCAGAGAAAATCAGTACCGCGGCAACGGCGCAGCTGGTCCAATAGACACGTCGCTGCACGGACGCCGGAGAGAGGGTTCGCGATTTCCAGAATGGAAACCAGCTCGCCGCAATGGCGATGAAGATTGCAGCAATCGCGGCCTTGCCGAGCCAGCTACCGGTAAGCATCGATCTTCACATTATCTGCTGGGGGTCGCCGGTGGTGGATCGAACTGCCTACCTACTTCAGCACCAAAGTCACCACCCCAGATTCCGCCCACGAACCCTCCGATTATGGCTGCGCCCGCTGCCGTGAACGGCCCACCGACCGATCCAACTGCCGCACCGGTGGCCATGCCACCGAGAACGCTACCCAATAGGGATCCCGCGCTCCGCCCGAACTCCTCGTTAGATCCACCGTCCATCCACTTGTCAAACGCCATCACAGCCTGAACGGCATTGGCAGCCATCGAAACTCGGCCACCTGCCTTCGCTAGTTGGTCCAGGTCGCTTCGTGACAAACCGGCGAACATATCCCCTGCCGCCGACTTTCCATACTGACCAGCGCCGGTACCCGCCGCGTCGGCGGCTGTTGCAAGATTTGATATCACCTGTGACACACCGGCATCGGATACTCCGGCGGTCCCAAGTTGTTGTTCGAGCGTTTTCAAGACGATGTCCCGCGCCATTGCCTCGGACGTATCTAGCATCTGTGTCGCAACATCCGGACTCTGCGGAGGCATCCCGTGCAGGCCAGCCTCAAGTTGACGTTGCAGCTCCAACCGAGCGCGAGCGCGTGCGCGTGCATCATTGCCGAGGACCGGGTCGATAGGCAGCGGTCCAACGTACTGTGCCATGAAGTAATCATCGAGCCGACGACTGGCACATTTGATTGCCGTCTCATCGGCGTTCGGGTTGTTCAGCGTGTCGTAATCACGCAGTCGACCTGCCGCATCCTGCTTCTCCTGTGTCCACGGGCCAGGTGAATCAAAGAGCTCCTTATCGGCTGCACGTTGACCGTCGGCATACTTCTCTGCGGACTCGGACTTCTTTGGATCGGTGTCGCCGAATGCCAATTGCACATCCTCGCCCGACTTGGTCCCATCAGAACGGGAGCCAACCGACTCCCTAACCGCGTCGTAGTCGCCCTTGAGTTTGTCGACGTCGCCTTTGATGGTCGTCATGTCGTCGGTCGCCGACGTGACGATGTTGTTGACCTTGGTGATGCCCTCTCTGGCAATAGGAATCAGCTTGTTCTCGCGGTCGGCGGCGGACAGATCGGAGGGAAGTGAGTTGACCATGCTCTCGACCCATCCCTTGGCGGTGTCGAGATTCGTGCGCCCATTCTTTACAACATCAGCAGCCTTCTTGACCTCGCCCGCCATCTTCCTGTCTAGCTCGGCGAGCTTCTCGTACACCGCGGCGTGCTCTTTGTTGACTGCCGCATACGCCTGTGATCCGGACCCTTGCCAGCGGTCATCGGGTGCAGCGGCTTCGACGCCAGCCTTCATCTGCATTAACCGGGAGCTACCGTCGAACTGAGAGCCGTCGTCAGGAGTACCTTGCCCGAAGGTTTTGCGTGCCTTGTTCCACGTCGAGTAGAACCCATCAAGCGCACTCACCCCGAAGCCTCTCGCCAGGACGTTTACCTAATTATGGCCGACGGCAAACGAACTCAACGACAGTAATGTGCTCGGTTGAAGCGGTTAGCTGGGATCCTTGCGCGCCTGCATCTCTCGCTTGCGACGTTCTTGGAGACCAATGATGGCCTCGGTGTACGCACGGTCCTCGGTATAGAGGTCTTCGTCCGGGGTCAGGTTTGGGTCCCGCCGCTTGTCCTTGCCCTGGTTGCCGCCGCCGGCGCCGTGGCCCATTCCGCCCATACCGCCCATTCCGGCGCCCGCCATGCCGCCGCCTGCCGGCCCAGCGCCCGCTGGCAAACCGGCCCCGCCTCGAGCGGCCGCGCCGCCGGGCGGAGCGACTGTCTCGGCACCGACCGCGGGACCGAGCGGCGCCGCGGGCATGCCGCCACCGCCCCCGCCGGCTCCACCGCCCGACCCGCCGCCGCCACCCGCACTTGCCGGTTTGAGACTTGGCTCGGCCAGGCCTGGGATTTCTCCAGAGCCAGAAGGTAGTTCAGCACCTGTGGGCGATCCCGCACCGGAGGGCGCACCACCGCCACTGCCTTGGCCTTGCCCGCCGCCGGACGGCGAGCCACCCCCTGACGGCGAGCCGCCTGCGCCCGCCGATTCAGGTTTGCCGGCACCAGCGTTCGCGCTCGCCGGGGACATCGCGGGTTGCCCGGGCGGCATACCTCCCGGTGGCTGGCCGCCGGGTGTGCCGCCGCCTCCGCCACCACCGCCTCCGGAACCGGTGGGCTGGCCGACATTGTTTGTCGGGCCTGTTCCAGCGGCCGTTCCGAACGGCGGGGTAGGCACCTTGGCCATCTCGGGATCCGAACTACTGGCGTAAGTCTCGCGTACCATTCGGGACTTCTCCTGCTCAGCCTCCATCTTTGCAACCAGTGCGTCGATGTCAGCCTGGTTCGGATTTGTCCCTTCCAGCGCGTCGTCCAAGGTGTCCTGCAGTGCTTTATACGCCTTGGCGATCGGCGTGTGGTCGGCGACGGCCTTGTCGTGAGCGTTCTTGATCGCTACGGCGGCGCCGGCGTAACTCTCCCACGCGTCCGACAGGTCTTGAAGCCAGTCCCGGAACTTGTTGAATTTCGCGAAGGCTGCGTCGGCGGCATCGCCTTCCCAGTCGGCGAAGCTTGGTTCTGGCGCGAGGCTGGTGACGGCGATCATGCCCTTGAAGCCCGCCTCGATGGCGTCGTTTAGGGAGCCAGCGTCGCCGGAGTTGAGGCGTTCTTCGGTGTCTTCAACGCTGAGATACCCGTCGGCACTGACCATTGCAGGTTTCGGTGGCTCCGGGGGCAAGGGGAGTTCTGGCTCCGGCGCAGGTACTGGAATCGCCTCTGCCATGGTACCGCGCTCTATCGGATCTACCCAGTTCGCGTCGACATCGGAGTACGCTTTGGCAACTTTCTCCAATGTCCTTGCTAGGCGGAGGCTTTCCTCTTTCGAGACGTCGGTGAACTTCTGCAGCGATTCTCCGTACGCGTTGAGGTTGTCGACCGCGGTCTTGGTCGAGCTCAACCCGTCCGGTGGAGACGCCTTCGGCGCCTCTGTCGGCCAGCGCCCAGCCTGTTCGCTGATCCATGTCGCCCGCTTGCTCAATTCCTCAGCAGCGACCTTAATCTGATCTGCCATAGGTCCCCCTACGCCTCGGTCCCGAGCTCAAAGCGTGTCGGCACGACCAACGATCGGCCGACGTGCACAGCGCGGTTATGCCTGTTCATCACTGATTGCGTCGGTAGTGAGCACACTCAGGTGCTGCCAATAGATTCCGTCGGCGATCGCAGCCCGCTGGGCGTCGGGCCCGACAGCGGTGTGCGCGCGGTGTAACGCCAACTCCTGCATATGGTTTGCGTAGGCGATCATCGCGTTCAAGTGCACGACCACCCGGCCGGGGTCCTTGCTCAGCAGGGGCTGGAAGACCTCCCTGAGCAATTTCGCCCGACGGTCTGCTGGTCCATCCGGATCAGCTGGTGCGGGTGGCAGAAGTTCACCAAGCGCAGGGTCACTGACCTTCGCCAACTTCGCCATCGCATCGGGTGCGATCACTTCGAGTCGGGAGCGACCTTGCATCTGACCGTTCGTCGGAAGGTCATCCGGTTGCAGCACCACCTGTGCGACGCCGGAATCGAACCCCTTGAATTGCTCTTCGGTGGCGATCACCGCGCGCAGCGACGTGTCGTGAGCCTGCGCCCACCCGTGTAGAGCCACGATCGGGTACGTCGCCCACTTCCCGCGTTCCACCGGCGGTATGGATTCGTCGGCGCTGACGAACTTCACCCGCTCGGGCAGGTTCACGCCGTCCGGGATAAACCCGATCCCGTAGTTATTGGCCACCACGATTGACCCATCGGTGGTCAGCCCGGTCAGCCAGAAGAGCCGCGGCTGCTTCACATCGACGTTCAACGCGGCGCCTATGCGACGAGCCAAATCCACCAAGTCCGAACCCAACGCCCGGCGGGATAGCCCAGCGGCCGCGTCGCGTTGAGCGCGCGCAGCCGATACGGGCACTGGCGCCGCACCAATGGCCGCCGCACTCGCCGCGCTGGGCGCAGCCGGCGGAGGCGGTGGCGCACTCGCGGGTGCGACGGGAGCTGCCGGCGGGGCCGTCGGAGGCGGACCTAATGGCATCGGTGGCGGCATTCCACCACCGCCTGAGCCCATTCCCATGCCCGTGCCCCCGCCGGTTGCGGGCGGAGGCGGCGGGGCGACAGGCGCCTGTGCACTGCTTTGGGCCGTCGGGGCTGGAGCAGTGTTCGTCGGCGCAGTTGAATCGAGCGGTTCCAGCGGGGGCGGAGCCATGCCTGCCGAAGCCGGTTGCATCTGCGGTCCCGCCGCATTCGCAAACGATTGCGCGAACTGCTGCATCGGATTGGGGGGCGGCTGAGCTCCAGCCTGTGCCGCCGATGCTGCCTGCGACGCGTCTGCCGCCGGTTCGAAACTGCTTGCCGCTGACGACGGTCCGCCACCACCGCTCAGCGGGCTCACTGGTGCGGTGGGTGCGGAAGGTGCGGTGCCCCCGCCGCCACTGAGGCTTGGTACGCCAGGTGGCCCTGTGAGTCCTTCTGGGGCGGGCGCTGGAGCTACTCGAGGCGTTCTATTACCAGGAGCGGACGGCTGTTGCTTAGGGCCACCAGCAGGGGGCTGCGCCGAAGCTCCCGGGGTCGTGCCAGCTTGCCCTGACTTTTCAACATCTGCTTTATTGGGCGCGTTGACTTGCGGAGGCGCCTGTTCAGCCACTTCCGCTCCCGCGCCGGCTTTCACCGCGTTCGGAGGCGCCGGATCGGCGCCTGCAGCTCCGGGTAACTTCGCCCCAATCCCACCCTTACCATTTTGAGACCATAAAGCGGCCAGATCGTTAGATACGGGTGCATTCGTCTCGTCAGTTCCTTCGTGCGGCACCGCAGAATCATCATCGTCAGTAGATTGAGGCGATTCCGGAATTTCATTCCCGCTGAAGAAACCAGCCAATAGTTGGATCGTGTCCCTATTTTTACCGAACCCGCGATTGACTATATCCTGTACAGCTTGCGTCGGATCTATCTTTTCATCCTTCGCGGCTTCTTGAAGGACGGCGTATATATTCCGCAGTTCCGTGTCTACATTTCGTACTATTGCCTCCTTTGCCATTCCAATACCAAGTGAGGCTTTATCGCAAGCATTTATAGCGTCGTCCAGAGAATTCTCGATCTCTGCCATCGCTTTACTACGTTTTTCGGCTATTCCTGCAGCCGCTGTAGCGCCTTCTCCGGTCCAGACGTAGAGACCATTGAAAATATTAGCGCGGAGGTTATCCCAGGTAAGGCGGGCGTTGTTAACTTTGGCTTTAACCCCAGCCAGTAACTCTTTGCGCTTCTCAAACTCTGCCTCATCCGATTCCGGCCATGCTCCTGCAGCTGTCATCGCATCCACGTACTCACCGGCTGGTTTCTCCCGGCTTGGCACGCCTCGCAGCGTCCCGGCCGCAACGCTCGCAATTGCCCCACCAATCGCACCACCGCTACCAAGCGGTCCTGCCGAGGAGGCGGGCGCTGACCCACCCGTCGCGCCGCCAGCCTTACCTTTTGCAACCAAGTCTAGGACACCGCCTTACACGCCCAGTGAACGGTGCCGACGAGGTATCGCGCAGAATCGGACAAAAAGTTGTCGTTCGACGTGTACTTCGGAATGGTGAGCACATAAGCGCGGAGGTACTGCGCCGCAAGAACTGCAAAATCCTCAAACACTGTGTTGTTACTCTCGCGGCCCATTCTCTCGATAGCGTCCGCGCGTGTAGTCATTATCGACGCAACCGAGTTGTATACGGCTTTCTGCTCAGGCGTCCACTCGGATGCTGGAATATTTGCGTCGATTGCCAACCAGGCTTGGGTGTCTTTATCGTATTGGTCGGTTGACGAGATCCATTCCTCGCATACCGTACTCGAGTTATCAATAAACTGCTTCGGCTCAGCTGAAGGAGAAGATATCTGGGTGGGAGAAGCCGGTGCGTCGATCTGAAGGGCCACAGGTTGTGCAGATTTGTAATCGATGGCAGAGCAGATTGCTGACAACGCCGACAACGCCCCGCCTGGCACATTTGCCAAACTGTCGCCATTTTCGAATGTGTATGTAGGGATTGCATCAGCAAAAGCTTCCGCGTATGCCGTGAACTGCCCATACAATTCCCTCATTACACGATGAGGCGTCTGTTTCCGCAGGTTGACCGCGAAGCCCGCAGCATCTGTCATTGCTCTACCGACAGTTTCGTACATGGTGCGTTGTTCTTCTGTCCAGTCGGATGCTGGGATTTGGGGATCGCGGTCGGCCCAGTTCACTGACTGCACTTCGGATACGTAATCTCGCGCTATTCCTCCCCACGCATCACAAGTCGGATCCTCAGTGATGATGTTCGCGGGTCCCGTATCGTTCGCGCTCGCGAATTCTGAGTCCCCGTTGGCGGTCGGAGTTCCGTTGCCATCGCCACCCGAATCAGGCCGCAGGACAAGGACAGTCGCAACGACGCTGACCGCAATAACCGCGACCAGGGCGAGGCCGACAAGAATCCACTTGCCCTTGCCACCCTTGTTCGGTGGAGGCGGCGGGCCACCGGCCCACTGTTGCTGTGGTCCCCACTGTTGCGGCCCGCCGGGCTGTCCTTGATAGGGCTGGCCGTATGGCTGGCCTTGCGGTGCACCGGGATATGGCGGTTGGCCGCCCGGCCCCTGCGGAGGCTGCCCACCCCACGGCGGTACCCCACCGCCATTCGGCGGCTGGGAACCATATGAATCCGGCGGGGGAGGCATTGTCATCGGCGCACCTTCACATCAAACACACGTGGTCACAAGGCAATTGACGGATCGGATGGAACCCGGTTCGGGTTGGGTTGTACGGGTGCGGTTTCAGGCGCGGCGCTGGTGTCGGAACTCTCTGGCGCTCCACCGGAAGTAGGTGGTCCCACCGGCGCATTCTGCGTGTTGGCACCCGTGTCGTCCGCACCCGCGGGCACTGGTGGAGCGGTTTCGTCGCGCTTCTCGGCTTCCGCCGGCTCTGGTTGGCCAGGCTCGGCCTTCTCGTCCGGATCCTTCTTGCCCGCCTCGCCAGCCAACTTGTTGATCTGCTCGATGCCGCCCTGGACTCCCTGCACGATGCCCTGGGGGAGTTGGCCGGCCTGCTGCATCATCTGCATTGGCACCTGCATCATTTGCATTGGAATCTGGCCCAGTTGCTGGGCGATCTGGCTTGCCGATTGGGCCCCCTGTTGACCAGCTTCGACCGGCCCCTGCCCTCCGACCGCAGCGGCGGGCGCCTCACCCTGGCCGCCGGGCATGTCACCGTGGACCAACTGCCCGAACTGACCGCCGCTGGAGGCGGGCGCCCCTCCCCCGCCGACGGTGTCGGGCGGGCCGAAGATCGCGTCGAATTCGGCCACCCGCTTCATGATGGCGTCGTGTATTTCTTGGTCCGTTTTCTCGTACCAATCGGCAGCCACGCCCATATCGCTGGCCGTCTTCACCGAATCCGACTTGGTACCGGGCAGCGCTTCGATGAATGACGCTTCTTTGTCCTGCGTCAACTTGGTGAGCGCCTGCGACAACGGATCAGTCCCCGCCGACGTGAACTGCTGAGGCGGCTCCGGAAGACTGTTTGCCGCATCTTCTAACCCAGAGCTCTTCGCTCGGAGTTCGGGCACGTTGACCCTCAGCTCACTCATCGCAATCCCCAATCCCCGCGCAGGCCAACCAGATACTCAGCCCGCCCGGCTCGTGCGGACGTCGGCCCCGGCGCTCATCGGCAGTCCCCTCTACCAGTAGTTCAGCAAAATGCTACCCGAGCTAAATGCACCTCGATCGCACAACTTTGACCAGCACCAGCCGCCTCCGACTAGTGCAGCCGCAGGTTGCGAAGCAGGTCGTACACACCGGCGATCCACAGCAGCAGTGGAATCACCGCAGCGATGGACGCGCCGTCGAGCAGTTCCAGAATGCGCTTGGTGACGGGCGAGACGCGTCGGACGCTGTCGGTGGCACCGACGACGATCAACGCGACCAAGCCCAGCCCCATGTAGATCGCCATGATCAGCCATGCGCTGTCCGGCCACCACAGGCACAGCCGGATCATCACTCCGGTCGGCACGGTGATCGCCGCTGCGAGTAGCGCCCAGGCGCACCATCTTTCGGCGTAGAGCCGCGACCGGAAACCGCAGATTACGGCGACGAGCGCAGCGACGATCATGCTGTGCACGAAGAAGTGTCCTTGCACCACAACCGCGATCGCGCCAACTGCCAGGATCACCGCACCGGCGGACAGGAAGCCGATCAACAACTGGCGGGTCAATTGGCTGCGCTCCTGCAGCCGCGCCGCGGATTCGGGCACCGACGCGATGATCGCCTGCCAGGTGGGCGATTCCTCGTCGACCATGTCCGGTGTGACCACCGGGTCGAGCAGTTCGTCGTTGGACACCGTCTCGCCAGGCGCCGGGATGGGCGGAAGGGCGATACGGGCAACGGCCACAGTCAGTTTGGCGGCGTTGGTGACCACGATGAGGCCGAACGCGATGGCGCCGGCCGGCACCCAGGCATTCCAGCCGTAGCCGTAGGCCACGCCGGCAGCGGTCACCGCGATCGCGAGGATCGCCATGAACGACGACACTTCGGCGCGCCCGCGCGGCCCGCCGCGGGTGGCAAGCGTCAGGAGCAGCAACACGGCCGCGGCACCGGCGACCTGCGGTGCGCCAGGCCCGTCGAAGCCGCGGGGCAACGGCACCGCAAGCGCTGCCGCACCGGCCAACACCGGTGCGGATGCGATCAGCAGGCTCTCCGACATGTCGACGTTGTCGTAACGGCTCTTGGCGAGCATGCTGCCGCCGAGCAGAGCAAGACCGAACACCGCCAGCGCTACCGGCCACCACCAGCCGTGGCCGGTGCGGTTCCAGTTGATCACCGCCATGACGGTGACAAACGTCGCCACCACTGGAATAGCCAGCCCGACAAAGCGATTCAGTGCACTGCGATCGAATATCGGCGACTCGTCGAGTACCGCGATCGCGTCGATCACGTCCTCGACCAACGGCCGGTAGCGTTCGGTGCGGCTGACCGACACCAGCGTCAGCAGTGACCCGTCGACAACACCTGCGTCGTCAAGTGATTCGCTGGCCTTCAACGGCGGCGCGCCCGGGCGCGCGAACGCCCACACCCCCTGCTGCGAGAAATCGAACCCCGCCAGAACATCCTTGGGAGTGTCTTCGAGCAGCTCGCCGAGAACGTTCACCGTCTCGTCGATGTAGGACTCGATCGGGGCCGCTGCCGGCAGGACCAGATCCGTCAACCGCTTACCGGTGAGAACAGTGACCCTCGTCGTCGACGGCCTGCCGGGCGTCGCGCTCGACGCATCGGCAGCTGCAGTGGCGGTGGAGGTCAACGCCGTTCAAGCCTGTCGAAATCGTCGGACAGCGCCGCCGCCAACTCGGTGATCCGACGCTCGAACGTGTCGCTGAGCAGGTCCAGCTGGATTTCGGTACCTGCGGCAATGTGCTTGTCCCACGGCAGGACGATGACGCGACCGGGCGGCACATGGCGCTCGAACTGCTGCACCAGATCCTCGACGTCGACGTTCGGCTTGCCCGGGGTCACGTGGTTGATCACCACGCAGGACCGGCCGAGCAGGTCCTGGTATCCGTTCTGCCGCAACCAGTCCATCGTGATCGCGGCCTGCCGGGCTCCGTCGATCGAGGCGCTTGCCACGATCACCATGCCCGAAATGCTCGACAGCACACCGCGGGACGCCTTCTGGAACAACCCGGCACCGCAGTCGGCCAGCACGAGGTTGTAGTAGCGCGACACCACGGCGGTCGCGCCCTTCCAGTCGTCGTCGTTGAATTCTCGCTGCGCACCGCTGTAATCCTCCGAGGACAGCACCTCGAGGTTCGACGAGTTCATGCTCGTGTAGGCGCGAATGTCGTTGTAGCGCGACAATTCTTGGTCGGCGAGCAGATCCGAGATGGTCGCGGCGGACTGCCGTCCGGCGCGGTCGGCAAGGTTGCCGCCGTCGGGGTCGGCGTCGATCGCCAGAATCCGGTCGCCGCGGATCTTGGCCATCGCCGATCCGAGTGCCACCGTGACCGCCGTCTTACCGACGCCGCCCTTCAGACCGAATACGCCGATCTGGTAGGAATCACGGGCATTGCGACGGATGCGGTTGTGCAGATCGAGTTCATAGACCTCATCCGGCGACAGCCCCAGGTTGATGCGCGTCATCATGTAAAGCCAATGGCGCCAACCGCGTTGCGACGGCATCTTGACGGCCGTCTTCACACCGACATGCGACAGCGCGTCGATCGCGCGGTGGTTGCCCATCGACGCGGCCGACGTCGGACCGGGCTGGGCGGGCGCTGGAATCGCCTGACCGGCGCGCCATGCCCCGCTGATCTCGGGATCGATGTCGGTGAATTGCGATGGGGCAGGCCCCGGCGCGACGCGCTGCGGGGGACCGGGCAAGGTACGGGGCTGCTCGTGGCGCGCACCAGTCCCGAACTGCTGCTGCGGCGCACGCAGCATCGAATTCTGCGGCCACTGCGGTGCGATCGCCGGCGGCGGCGGCATCGGTGGCGGCACCTGCGGCGCGGTCTCGGCGTGACGCGACGGCGCGGCAGCAGACTGCGACTGGGTCGGCGCGACCGGCATCGAGCCGGACGGTGCGTCGGCGGTGGGTTTCTCCCCCGTCGGCATCGGCGGCGGTGCCGCGGCGGTGGCCTTCAGAATGGCATCTCTGTCCACGGTGATCGTGGCGTCATCAACCGGCTTACCCGGTTCGGACGAATGAAAGAGCCGGTCATAGTCGGCCGACATGGGGACCCCTCAATACTCAAAGCAGATAAACAGATCTTTACACCCATGCGCACGTGATGGGCGGGTTCGGCCACGTAGCTTGTCGGCCGACCCGCCCATCATCGTGCACGCGTCGATCAGGCAAACATCCCCGTGACGCCGTTCTCGGTCTGCAGCATGTTGGCGCCCGACTGGCTGATGGTCTGGGCGAGGTTCTGCAGCGCCAGGTTCAGCTCGTTGGAGGTCTGGTCCCAACGCATCTGAACGGACTGGTAGGCCTCCGAACCCTGGCCGCCCCATGCCGCGGCGAGCGCAGCCAGCGAACCCTTGCCCTCGTCGAGCAGACCGTTGGTGGTGCCAACGGCGCCGACGACATCGCTCGAGCCGGCCTCGATACCGGCGAAATTCCATACCTGTTCAGTCATGTCTGTTCTCCGTTTTCTCGCGGTCTGGTGGTCAGAGGTTCATCGCCGAGGACAGCGTGCCGGCCTCGTCGTCGTCGGTCGAGGTGTACTGCGTGCCCGAGGTGTGGATGTTCGCCGAGATCTCGTCGAGCATCTGAACCTGCTTGGTGGCGGCCTCCTGGTAACGGAGGAACGCAGCCTGGGCGGCGGTGCCGGCCTGGCCCTGCCACTGCGAGACGAGGCCGCCCGCGGTGGACTCGATCTGACCGATGACGCTCTTCAGCTCGCCCGAGATGCGCTCGAAATTAGCAGCCTCCTTGGCGAGGACGGCGGCATCTGTATTCATTGCCATGTTGGATTCCCCTTATTTTCCTTTGTCCTCACCAACATTGATGGCGAGTCCTCCGGCCGGGTGGCCGGAAAGTCTTTGTGTTGTGACGACTTACCAGTCGTCGTCTTCATCTTCTGAAAGGTCGTACGTCAGCGGTGTCGGAGCGACGAGCCCGTCCTTGGACCCGCCCTCCTTCTTTCTCTGGCCGGCCTGAGTCATCGGTCCACCGCCGCCCGCACCGCTGCCCACCGGTGCCAACGGACCGCCCGCACCTGACCCGGCTCCGGCCAGTCCAGGCGTCTTGATCTCGCCGCTGATGCCGAGCAGGTTGGAAAGGATCGGCGTGCGCGGTGCCGTCCCGCCTGCCCCCGGCAGCGACGCCGCGCGCACCAGGCCGGCACCCGTACTCGGACCGGACCCCCCGAGCATCGGATGGTTCGAGAACGGACTGGCGCCCATCAAACCGACCTGCATACTGCGCTCGGCGCCCATGCTGCTGAACTGGCTGACCATCTGGGTGGCGACCTGCTGCAGCGGCTGCGTGAACTGCTGCACCTGGCTCTGGAACAGCTGCCCGAGCTGCGCCGGGATCTGCGCGGCCTGCCCACCCATCTGCATGGCCATCTGCATGCCCTGCTGCAGGAGCTGTTGGCCGGGCTGCTGCTCCTGCTGCTGCCCTTGCTGAGCGGCGTTGTCACCCTTGTTCGCCGCGCCAACGGCCCGCTGCTCGGCGTGGTTGACCTGCGCCGCGGCGTTGCCCATCAGCAAGGCCGAGTTTTCGATCATCGCCTGGGCGCCGACCTTCTGGATGACCAGGTTGCGGGCCGCGCCCTGGGCGGCGCGTGGCGCGGCCTCGGCGAGAGCGGATGCCGCAGTCGCCGCGCCAACGCCGGGCAGCACGATCGGCTTCAGCGGCATGATGGGCTCGAACAGCAGATTGACGGTGGTTTCGGCGTGATAGGCATCCATCGCACCGGCCGCCTGGTTCCACATCCGGACGAAGTAGTCCATCTCGTTCAGCCCGATCGGCACTGTGTTGATGCCGAGGAAATTGGTCGCGTTCAGGACTGCGTTCGTGATGTGGTTCTGTTCGATCTCCGGCAATGGAGGCGTGGTTGCCATGGCGAGGCTGTACGAGCTCGCCTGTGCCGTGGCCTGCAGCGCCCGCTTCTGCGCCTGGGCCGCCGTTGTCTGCAGCCACATGATCATCGGCATCGTGGCGGCAATGGCACGTTCACTGGCCGTGCCGCTCCACAGCCCCGTCAGATTGCTGAGCGCCCCGGCCAATTCCGCAGCCTGGGTTTCCAGCAGAACCACGAGGCCCTCCCACCCCGCGGCGGCCTGGAGCATCGGTGCCGGGCCGGCACCGCACATCAAACGTGCGGTGTTGATCTCCGGAGGAAATGCGATCCAAACCGGCGGAATGGGCGGCGCCGCGACCATCGGTGGGTGACCCTATCTGCTCGAAAATTGACTGCGATCTGCTACAGCGTGCTGGCGTTGGCCGCGTCGACGGCGTTGTAGATGCCCGCGATCTCGGCGAACGCGGCGCCCGCCCGGGTGAGCTCTTCCTGGGCGAACGCGTTCGCCGCAAGTGCCTCAACGCCCTCGCTGGCGAACGCGACGGCCGCCATGGCCGACACCTCGTCAGCGCCGGCCGGGACCAGTGCGGAGACGGCGGCGGATGCGGTGGTGCCACCGGCCAGACCACGGGCGGCATTTGCGATCACCTGTGCCGCAATACCTTCGGCACCCGGATTGTGCATCATCGGTTGCATTTGCGAAATCCCCTTTCCGATTCGAATTAGTCAAGGACAAGCACTCATGGGCGGCATGGCAGCAATTTGCCAAGTCGTCAAGGAATCTGTCCCCCGATCCCTTTGCTGGCGGGCCGCCGCCAGCGTTGCTGAGTGCGTTGGAATAAATACTAACTGCCCTGTAGTGGTGGTGCTAACACTTCTTCTTCGGGCGGATCGACGTACGCGGCCTGGATGACTTCCTTGCCATCCGGCGCAACCAGAAACGCCTGGCCAGGGGGCCTCTTCTTAACTGTGATCTCACGTGACGGGAAATCGTTCTTCTCGCCGGACAGGAACAAAGTCGGCGAACCGGCCCCGTATGCGGCCCCGACGAACTTGTCCATCGTCGCGCGATGCGCCTGGCTCATCTGGCAGGTAACCACCAGATGCAGTCCGATGTCGGCGGCGGCAGGCAACAGCGGAGCCAGCGGGGCCATCGGCGACATCATGCCGGAGGCGGCCACGATCATGTGCCAGTCGTCGACCAGCAGTACCACGTCCGGACCACTCCACCAGGACCGCGCCCGCAGCTGTGCCGTGGTCAGGTCGGGCGGCGGCAGCCGCTTCTTGAGGTTGACCGCGAGCGCCTTGATCGCCTCTTCCAGAGTCGCGCTGTTGCGGTTGATCGCGCCGGCGTCGAGCAGATGGCTCTGAGGTACCGCGTCGAGCAGGCCCGACCGGTAGTCGGCGAGCATGAACCGAACCTGCTGCGGGCTGTTGCGCTTGCAGATGGCTTGCGCGATCGCATGCGCGATGCGCGTCTTGCCCGACTTCGGGGCGCCGAAGATCAGCAGGTGCGGTGTCATGTGCATCTGGTTGTAGGCGACCGTGAGGTCCGACTCGCGCACGCCCATCGGCACCGTCCACCGCGTGCGGTAATCGGCATCGGGTCCCGGCGGGTTCGGATCCAGCTGATGCAGGTAGATCCGGTCCGGCAGCACGCGCACCTGCGGCGCCTCGTCGGTATGCCGTGCGGAAATCTGCGCCACGGCCGACGAGATGGCCTCCACGATGTCGTCGGCGCTGTGCACGCCGTCGAGCCGCGGGACACCCATCATCAGGTGATGCTTCTCCAGCGAGATCGCCCGCCCCGGGCGGTTCGACGGGATCTCCCTGGTGATGCGGTCGATCTGGGTCTCGTTGACATCGCCCAGCCGGAATTCGACCTTGGTGCCGAGATAGTCACGCACGCGTGACTTCAGCTCGGTCCACCGCGGGGTGGAGATGATGACGTGCACGCCGAACGCCAGACCCTGTCCGGCCAGATCCTGTACGGCCGGCTCGAGGTCGGGGAACTCCGCGACGAACGCCGGCCAGCCGTCGATCACCAGGAACACGTCACCGAACGGGTCTTGTGCGGCAGGGTTGTTGGGATCCTGGCGCATCTGACGATAGGCCGCGATCGAGCCGACGCGGTACTGCTTGAACACCTGCTCGCGTGCTCGCAGCACGGCCTTGACCTCGGCCACGACTCGGTTGACCCGATCCGGCTCGGCGCGGGTGGCCACGCCGCCGACGTGCGGCAGGTCTTCCATGTACATCAGGCCGCCGCCGCCGAGGTCGACGCAGTAGAACTGCACGTCGCGCGGCGTGTGCGTGGCAGCGGCCGAAAGTATCAGCGTCTGCAGGAACATCGACTTGCCGGTCTGCGGCGCTCCGCCGACCGCGATGTTGCCGCCGGCCGCCGAAACGTCGACACCCCAAACCTCCTGGCGGTGCCTGCGCGGTTCGTCCATGATGCCGAGACCGAAGCGCAGCGGCTGCCGTTGGTAGTCGCGCTCGACGAGCTCGTTGACGGGCGTCGGGTCGGTCAGCGGCGGCAGCCACATCTTGTAGGCGCGCGATTCACCGGTGCCCAGTTGCTCGAGCACCACCTCACGCAGGACCCTGGGTTCAGCTTCTGTGCTCATCAGTTCACCGCCGTATCGAAGATCGGGGCCGTGGTGAACTGATGAATCCGCACCCGGGCCTGCCGTTGCGCCCGCGGCTTGGCCTCACCGTCCACCTCGTCGTCCTCGGCAGGCACGTAGTTGTTGCCGGTGTAGACGCTGCGGAACTTCACCGGATCCTCCATGCCGACCCGCAGGAACCCGACGCCGCTTTCCTTGTTGGTGATGTACTGCGCCTCTGGCGTACCGATGACGGCCTTGGATTCCGCGGAACTGGTGGTGCGCAACGCGATTCGATAGGTCAGGTTCGGCTCGAGCTTGTCGATGCGGACGCCGCCGGTGTTCAGTGACTGCGTGGCCAGCAGCAGGTGCACGCGCAGTGAGCGGCCGACGCGGCAGATGCGGTCGAACAGGTTGATGAAGTCCGGATGGTTCTGCAACAGCTCGGCGAACTCGTCGACGACGACGAAAAGCGTTGGCAGCGGCGGTAAGTCAGCTCCGCGTTCACGGTGCTTCTCGTATTCGGCCACACCGGACAGCGCGCCGGCCGCACCGACCTGCATACCGGCCTGACGCAGGATCGACTGCCGCCGGTCGAGCTCGCCGGTGAGCACCTCGCCCATGCGGCTGACGAGCTCGGCTTCCTCTTCCATGTTGGTGACGACGGCCGCGGTGTGCGGCAGCTTCTCCATCCCGAGGAACGTCGAACCGCCCTTGAAGTCGGTGAGCAGCAGGTTGATCTGATCGGGATGGTGCGTCGCGACCAGCGACAGGATCAATGTCCGCAGGAACTCGGACTTACCCGAACCGGTGGTGCCGATCAGCATGCCGTGCGGACCGGCGCCGAACTCGGCGCCTTCCTTGATGTCGAGATACATGATCTCGCCGGTTTTGAGTTCGTGGCCGAACGGGATCTTGAGCCGGTCCCGGTCGGTGTCGGTGTACATCCGCCACCGCGCCGGAGTGACTTCCGCGACCGACTGTGCGCCGACGAGGTGGTGCCACTCGTTGGACACCTTCTTCTGTACGCGCACGTTCTTGTCGATGATGGTGCCGGTGATCGACCATCCGGCCAGCTTGCGGGCGACGCGGTTCGCCTGTCCGGGCGTCATCCGGTCCGAGACCCGGGTGACCTCACGCCAATTCTGGTTCGGCAGCCGGTCGTCGGCGGAGCCGTCGCGGTCGACGCGCAGCCGGTAGGCCGAACCGCGGTGGTTTCCGAGGGTGAGAACGGTGACGCCGGCGCGCCCGTCGACCGGGAATCCGGCCTTGCCACCGGTCAGATCGACGACGACGACATACGGGCCGCCCGGCGCGGCGTCGGCGGTGTGCGGACCGCGTGCGGTCAGATCGCTGAGCCCGTCGGGCCGCGTGTAGACGAGGCGGGTGGCGCCCGCGGCGTCGGTGTCGGTCTGGTGCTGGGTGTGCGGCAGCCACTTCAGCCACGACCAGTTCGGGTCTTCGGGATTGTCGGTCAGCACCCGGATCTGCAGCAGGTCCGGCGGATGGAACACCGCGAGATGGCACACCATCGCGGTCAGCAACCCTGCCGCACCGTCCGGGTCGCCGCCGACCGCGATGGTCGGGAACGTGCGCAGCTGAACAAGTTTCGGGCAGTCGTGGATCAGGCCGTGCGTCCGCAGGAACTTCGTCACCCACATGTGGCTGACCGGCTCCAGATGCGGCGCAGGCGCACCCTGCGGGCCGGCAAGTTCACCGCTCGTGTTCGGCTTGAGCAACCGGTCGACGGCGATTTCGGCACCGATCCCGATGCGGGCCGCGGCGAAGAACTCGGAGCTGCCCTGGCGGGCCCACTGACGGTGGGTGCCGATGATCGACAGCAGATCCTCGGGATGCGGTGCGTGATAACTGAAGAACGACACCTGCGCCGACGCCGAGGATGTCACGCGGGTGCGCAGTCCCGCGAGGTACCGCAGGTACTCCTTGCGGTCGGCGTTGATCTCGGGAACCTTCTTGCCGCCAGGGCCGCCGCCTGCCATGAAACCGACCGTCGCCATGACCATCATCAGCGGCATCATCAGCATGTACGGCGACAGCTGCCGGATACCGGTGAAGATCATGATCGCGATCATGCCGAGCATGCCGCCGCCCATGACCCACGGCAGCGCTTTCTGGATGCCCGACGGCGGGATCTCGACCCCGAGGTCGTCGGGCGGGGTCACGTTGATCTCGCCCGGGGTCAGCCGTGGGCCGCGCTTGACGGTCGGCGTGAACTTCTTCGTCGTCATGAGCCTTGCCCGCCTTCGACTTTGCGCGGATTCGGATCGGCAGGCAGCGTATCGTGCTCGAGCAGCGCGGCCTCCTTCGACAGCACGGGCCCCTCGACGAGCAGGCCCACCACCTGCCACGGCGCGTTCACCGCACCCGACAGTCCGAGCGTCTTGGCGGCATCGTCGTTGGCGATGCCGTACCGCACGCCCTGCGGATCGATGTAGTAGAGGCTCTCGCCCACCCGCGGATCGGGCGACTGCAGCCGGACGAACTGGCCGCCTTCGATGTAAACGATTGCGTCACCGTCGATCTGATCGATGCCCGAGCCGATCGCCGTGGACGGGATGGGCAACCGGCGGCCGGCGATGACGGTGGTCTTGGGTGCCTGGTCGCCGGGTTCGCGCTGCCAGGACCAGCACAGCACCGGTGAATCCTGGCGCAACATCACCTCGAGCGGCTTGTCCGGCAACGGCGAGACGTACACCTGCTCGGCGATCTTGGCGACCACGCTGGCCTCCACCGAAGGCGGCTCGAGCAGACCGTAGGAGTTGGTGGCCCGCAGTGCGGCCGCCGTGGTGTCGTTGACCCGTGCGACCCCGTCAGGCAGCACCACATAGTGCTGCGGATCGGATTCCGTTGCCGTCTGGAACACCGATCCGATGACCAGATTCGCGGGCAGCCCAACGGTATTCGGCGCACCAGCCGCGGGGATCTGCGGCAGCTGCCACGGACCCATGTTCGGCAGCGCGTTGAACAAGCCCTCGGAGATGGGTGTCGCCTTGGCCGTCACCGGGATACCGACGGCCGACGTCACCGCGCGGTCGGCCAGGTTGATGGAGTGCCTGCCGCCCTCGGTGACCAGCCAGTTGGCCCCTTCGAACGCGACCAGCATGCCCTGATCGGCGCGCATCGGGCCCACCGACATGTCGGTGGCCAGCGACCGGATGAGGATCGACGGTTCGACTTCCGGTGCGGCACTGTCGGGTTTGGCGACGGTGTCGCACAGCGACCAGCGCGACGCGAGCGGCCCCGTCGGCGTCGCGTACGGCGCACCGGGTATACCGATCGACTGACCCTTGGGAAGCCGGTTGAGCTCCTCGGACTTCACCGCGACGGGTTCGGTGGCGTTGCCCAGCGCCAGCCGCGCCGAGGTCAGGTTGTACACCGGGCGCAATTGCGAGCTGCCCGGCAGCATGACGTAGAGCTGGTTGGTGTTGCGATCCACCAGCAGCGTGTCAGTGCCCTGCTTACCGAGCGGCTTGAAGTAGGCCATGAGCGCCGCCCCGAGGCAGATCAGCACCGAGATGACGATTCCGGCGAACACCGCACGGCTGTAGAACTGCAGCGGATCGTCGAACATCCGGGTGTCCCGGCGCACGATCGCATGCTCGACGCGGCGCAGCAGGAAACGCCAGCCGCTGACCTGGACCTTGGTGGTGAGCCGGAAGCCTGCCATCGCTTATTCGCCGATGTTCAGGCGGTTGTGCACCGCCGCGATCGCCGCCGCCATGTCTTCGCCGTTGACCTCACTGAGCTGCTCGACGCCAAGGCTGTCGAAGTCCAGCGAGCGGGCCAGCCGCATATCGCGGTTCTGCTCACCGGCTTCGACCAGCTGCCGCGCGTAGCGCCCGTTGCCTGCGATGTCGAGGGCGGGCTTGCCGTTGAGCCTGCGCTGGCTGAGCAGGGTCGCCGCCTCGTGCACGCGTTTGGCCGCCGTGTCGTCGAGCTGTGAGTCATTGGCTTTCGCAATGACTTTCGCGATCTCGACGATGTCGTCGGGCGCATACGAGTCGAACTCGATGCGGGTCGCGAAGCGCGAGCGCAGGCCGTCGTTGGCCTCAAGCAACCGGTCGATGTCGTTGCTGTAGCCCGCGATGATCACCACGAGCCGGTCGCGGTCGTTCTCCATTCGCGCAAGCAGCGTGTCCAGCGCCTCGGTGCCGAACGGATCGGCACGGCCGTCACGCTCCTGCACCAGGGTGTATGCCTCGTCGATGAACAACACGCCGCCGAGCGCGCGGTCGATCGTCTTGGCCGTCTTCACCGCGGACTGGCCTTCGTACTCGGCGACGAAGTCTTTACGCGAGGTCTCGATGAGCTTGGGTTCGCCGATGACGCCGAGGCCGGCCAGGATGTTGGCCACAACGCGCGCGATCGTGGTCTTACCCGTGCCGGGAGGCCCGGCGAAGATCATGTGCTTGGACGCCTGGGCCACCTTCATGCCGCGCGCCGCGCGGATCCTGGCCATCTGTGTGGCCGCGCGGTATGCCTCGATCTGTTCCTTGACCCGGCTCAGCCCGATCTGCCGGTCAAGTTCAGCCTGGGCTTCCGACAGCAGCTTGTCGCGCGCTGAGGTGTCGGCGACGACGCTGTTCGGATCCCACGGATCCTTGCGGGCCGCGATCTTCTCGGCCGTGGTGGTCTCCAGCCGGTAAGCCGGATCACGAAGGGCCGCAGTGACTTTCGGCTCCGGGAAATTCGCCTGCAGCCACTCCAACAGGACCTGCGCCGATTCCTCGTTGCCCTGGCTGCGCCGTGCCATCGCCAGGAACCACGCGATCGCGGGCGCACACGCCTGACCGGCCGGAGTGTCGTTGGCCTCGGTGAGACGCCGGTCGGCCTCGGTGAACAACCCGAGATTGGCCGCTGCGACGCCGTGGGCGACGCCTGCTGCCGCGGCGAGGAACTTGTCCGGCCAGCGGTCGGCACCGCGCACCTCGTCGATGACGTCCGTCCAGCGTTGCGCCGCACCGTAGATCACGGCCTTGACCCACGACACCAGATGGTCGGCTCCGCCAGATGGGGCGTCTTCCAATGCCTCCATCGCATCGGCGTAATTGCCTTCGGCGGCTTCGTGCACCGCGAAGCCCATGGTGATGGCCAACGGCGAGTTGATGGGATAGGTGATGTCCTTGCCGTAGATGCCGCCGATCGGGATACGGGCGTTGAGCCCGTTCATCGAGATCTCCGCGGCACCGGCCAACTGGCCGAAATTCGACCGGGAGTACCAGGCCCGGAAGAGCGTCACCCGGTCGGTGTCGCCGCACCGGATGCGGCCGACCCACGCGTCACACGCCGACTCGTCGTAATTTGTTATCTCGGTGAAGATCTCGAGCGAACGGGCCGGCGAGCTGGGAAGCATGCCGACCGCGCTGCCGAACATCCCGGCGAGGTGGTCAACCATGGTCACCTCCATATCGGGTCGAGAAGACCTGGGCCCGGGCCGTATCGGCCTGTTCGGGTGTCGGCAGGTTCAGGTCACGGGTCAGGAAATCGCGCGTCGCGACGTCGTCATGGCCGTGCTCGCGCATGCCTTCGAGCATGAACGAGTACTGAGCGGACCTGGCCTGCTGGCCGGCCAGGTCCGCGATGACGAGGATCTCGTCCGCGAGATCGGATTCGGTCATATTGGTGACTTTCGGCGATAGATCGATCTGATGAACTCGGCCGTCCAGGTACGCACTGACCGTCACGGTCCCCGGCGGATTGGTGACGGTGAAAAGCGGCACCGGAAGATCGGTGTCGTCATCCCGAGCCTCGACCGGTGCTTCGTCGCCGTCCCAGTAATCGCCGTCGCCGGCCCGACCACCGGCGTCGTACGTGTCCAACGCGGCAAGGCCCAGATCGTCCGAATCGTCGTCAGGGTAGGAGAAATCCAGAGCCGCGAGGCTGTCGTAATCACCGTCGTCATCCGGATCGTGTGGCGGAAAGTCACCCACCGTGGCGGCCTCTCTCAGTGCAGATTGGAGCTGTCCGAGTCGGTCTTGTCGAACCATGCCTTCGATGGCAGGAACTCCACCAGACCGTCCAGAGCACGCTGCAGGTTGTCTTTCGTGCCGGACAGGAAGCTGCCGTACAGCTCACCGTTGACGCGACGCGGTATCGAGACGATGCGGCCCTGCTTGGAATCCAGCACGCCGGCCGCGACATCGACCTGGGAAGTGGTGCCGCCCGGATGCCGCTCGGTGGCCACGATCTCCACCCAGCTGTCGGGCTCGGAGATGATTCCGGCATAGGCCCGTGCCGAGGTCGGCGGTATCCCGTACCCGGTCAGTTCCTCGGCGGTGCGGCAATTCGCGAGCGTTTCGGCGACGCCGGTCAGCGGTTCCACGTTGGCGGGCGTTCCCTCGCCGAGCACCGTCATCACCATGCCTGCCGTGCCGATCTGCGGGGCGACCCGCTGCAGGACAAGCATGTCGTTGTCACGTGCGGCAACGACATGCCGAGCCCCCTTACGACACACCACGAACCGGATCATCTTCCCACCGACATCACGGCGCCACCACCGGCCCTCAAGCGTGCGGTCGGGCCGGCTCAGGGTGTCGAGCATCGCGGCGACCTCGGGGTGCGGCGTGCCGAAGACGTCGAGCACACCCTGCGCGGTGAGATCGCGCTCCACCTGCTCCCACACGATCTTGCGAAGATCGGGCTGCGGGATGTTCAGCCGGATCCCCATCGACGGCGGAAAGTCGGTGAGTTCGAGTTTGTCGGCGATCACCAGCATCCCGTCGATGGTGACTTCGACGCCGACGACGTCATCGATGTGCGTTGCGCCCGCATCGGCGCCGTAGGGGGAAGTCATGGCCTACCTCGCTCCGACGGTTCCGTCGAGGGCTTCGCCCATGCTGGTGTCGGTGTTGTCATACCGGCCGGCTGCGCTCGTCAACTTGTCGCCGAGATCCTGCGAGACGTCGGCCATCCCGGTACCGGCGATGCGTCGCGCGTTCTGGGCCGCCTCGACGGCCGCAGCCGTCGACCACGAAATCGGTCCGTGCGTCCAGCGCACCGCGGAGTCGACGCCGTCGACCGCGGCAATTGCCGACGTCAGAACCGCAGCGGCCTCCCCTTGTTTGGCCGATAGCTCGCGCAAATGTGCGGTGGTAACCCGCAAATCACCCGACATGAATCCCCTCGATCCCTGATATTTCCTGAATGATTACGTGTTGATCGCGGACGCAGATCCAGGAATACCGCGCTCTAATGTAGCTGCCGCCGGCATACGTAGCTGGCTCTGCTCGAAATCCGCACCGATATGCACAGGCGCGGGCCCGGCGCCGGTCGATTCGGCCGAGGCTTCTGCGAGGTCAGGCGGCAACGTCTTGGCGGCGCCTTCCTCGCTTTCTCCAGCGGTGTTGCCGCCCTGGCCGGCTTCATCGGGCTTTTCGGCTTCGGCCTCAGCGTCGGTCCGAACAGGCTCGCGGCGCTGATCCTCGCCGTCGGACGTCTCCTCTTTGCCCTCGCGGTCACCCTCGGACTTCTTGTCGCGTTTGTCGTCCGTTTCGGCGAGGGCGGCAGGATCCTGCGCTTGTCCAGCCGCCTGGCTCGCGACCTGAGCTGCCTGGGTCGCCGCCTGAGTGGCGACCTGTGCGGCCTGACCCGCCGCCTGCATGACGCCACCGAGCAACCCGCCGAGGGGACCCATCACCGAGCCGAGCACTGCGCCGAACAGCCCTGCGACGTCACCGCCCGTGGCGCCCGGTGCCGGGACCGCTCCCGCACCGGCCGGCATGCCCGCCGGCATCGACGGCGTCGCCCGCATGGACGCCTGCTGCGGCGCGGGGCCGCCCCCGCCACCCGCGGACGTGCCACCACCGCCGCCGGTGGGCGACCCGGCGCGTGGCACGCCCGACCACTCGGCAGCCTCCACTTCGGTGTCAGCCTCTGGTCTCGTCTCGTCCTCGGTGGGTTCGAACTCTCCATCGCCACCGGTCGGCTTGGCCGCATCGGCAATCGCCTCGTACTGGCTCACCGCGCTGCGGACCTCCGCGGCGTTCGCGCTCGCGTTGTCCTGCATCGACATGAGCTGGTTCGTCGACTCCCCCACGGCCTTGCTCACCATCGCGACCTCGGCCGCGATCTGCGCCGCTTTACCGACATACGGGATGCAGCCGGTGGCCATCGTGATCAGGCTCATGTCGCCCAGCCAGTCGGACTGGCTGTCGAGATTGTCACGCGTGATGGCGATCTGCTGGGCCTCCCGCGACAGCACCGCGGCCACCAACTGGTCGGCGCCGATCATCGTCTGGGTTCGGCTCACCTGTTCGTTGTTCCTTCCGGTGTAGGTGTCCGAACCGCTGCTGTCCCAGTCGGCGCTGGGAAAGGCCGCGGTGAGCTTTTGGCCGGCATCGCCCAGCCGTTCGGCCCCCTGGCCGAACCGGCCGCCGTTTTCCGGGTCACCCAAACCGGTGGTCAACTTCATGCCGTCGATGACGTGCTGGCCCGCCGCCAGGATCGGTGACTTCGCGGCCTTGACCAGCCGCTTTCCCAGGCGGGATTCGAAGAAATCGGTGAACTTCCTGCTGAAGTCGGCGAGCTTTCGGCCGGCCGTCGCCACCCGTTCGAGCTTGTCGCCCTTTGCGTTGCGTTCGATGAAGTCGCCGACCTTCTTGAATCGGTCTGCCCACTTTTCCCGGTCATCGACGACATCTTTGCCGAAATCCGCCACATCGCTCAGCAATCCCATGCCTGCCATCCCCTCCGCCGGATCAGAGATTACCAGCGCACCGGCTACCTCCCCCGCACCAATTTCGGCCCGCAGACGACCCCTGGATGGGTGGCCGGGCGAGGGTCGTACGGCTCGATACACACAGTTCAACGCGCCTATCCACCCCACCTCGGATGGCTCGCGCCCCGCCGGGCGTGCCGCGACCCCCGGTGGCCCGCCTGCCGCACGCCCCGGTTCCCCGCTGACCCGGATCAGCCTTGATCCCGAGGCCGTGAAATGTCCGCGGCAGCGTCAAAATCTGTTTGCTGGCAGCTAATCCAGCATGGCTAACGCAGCCAAAAGGAGTTGTAGTCGATACTTGAGAGCGGTCGAGCTTCTCGTCGTCTACTTCCGGAGGAGATTTTTTCGTGACCGACCCCGACGACACCCTGCGTAGAGAGCTTGGCTGGACGGGGCCGGAGGAAACCGATTTCGAACCGGATACGAGCCCGACAAAACGGCCGCGTAAAGCCCCCGAGCCGCCGTCCATACCGGGGCGCCCCCCGGTCGATCCGCAAGCGCCGAAGTCGCCGAACAACGCCGAACCGGACGATCCGCGGGGAGTGCCCACCGATCCCGATGCCGAACGCGCCCGCACGTCGTTCCGTGACTCGGCGCAGCCGGCCCAACCACCGCAAACCCCGCCGCCCCCGCCACCGCAGCCGCCTTCACCCCAACCACCGCAGCAGCCTCCTCAACCGCCGCATGACACTCGCCAGGCCGCGCCCCGGCCCGACCCGTGGGACCAGCATCCGCCCGGGTGGAAGGTGCCGCCCCAGCGGCCACCCGGCCCGCCCGGAGCTCCGCCACAGCAGCCATACGGCCCGCCACCGGGCCAACCTTGGCCGGCCGAAGGCGGTTTCGCACCGGACGCAAATGCGCCGGGCCAGCCGCCTCCCCTCCCGCCGGGGTCCTACGCCGACCGGATCAGGGTCAACGACTTGGTGCCGCAGCGCCGGCAACCGCCCGGCAGTGGCTGGCGTCTGCTGGTGTACCGGGCCAGTTTCGGCTTGATCAACCCGGGACCGTCCCCCGAGGACATCCGCCAGGCCGAACTCGAGGCCAAGATCAAAGGCGTCCTACGCGGCCACTACAAGGTCGGCGTGATGGGCAAGGGCGGCGTCGGCAAGACCACGGTCTCCGCGAGCATCGGGTCGATGTTCGCGCACCTGCGCCAGGACGACCGCGTGGTCGCGATCGACGCCGACACCTCGTT
This sequence comes from Mycobacterium venezuelense, assembly GCF_054919535.1. Classification (NCBI taxonomy): domain Bacteria; kingdom Bacillati; phylum Actinomycetota; class Actinomycetes; order Mycobacteriales; family Mycobacteriaceae; genus Mycobacterium; species Mycobacterium venezuelense. The sequence continues at coordinate 282,311 of NZ_JBONDW010000004.1, read as the reverse complement.
CGGAAAACTCGGCAGCCGAGTCGATCCCCGCGCGCACAGCTCCTATTGGGAGCTGGCTTCCGACAAGCACCTGGAAACCTTCGCCGACGTGCGCAGCCGGGTCGGCAACAACTCGGCGGGCCTGTTCGTCCTGGCCGGTGAAGGCAGCCCGGCTCGCCGGCGCGTCCTGGACGCGGCGATCTACCGCGAGGCCACGACCCGGCTGGACCGGCATTTCTCGATATCGGTGGTCGACTGCAGTTCGACGATGGATTCGCCGGTCACACAAGAGGTTCTGCGTGATCTCGACGCGCTGGTCGTGGTGTCGTCGCCGTGGGTCGACGGCGCGGCGACGGCGGGCCAGACGCTGGACTGGCTGGCCGCCCGGGGAATGACAAGCCTGCTGCAGCGCACCGTCGTAGTGCTCAACGACTCCGACGGCCACGCCGACAAACGCACCCGCTCGATCCTGGCCAACCAGTTCTCCGGCCAGGGTCAGGCGGTGGTCGAGGTGCCGTTCGACGGACACCTGCGGCCCGGCGGTGTCGTCGACATCCATGAGATGTCACCGGCGGTGCGCAAGAAGTTCCTCGAGATCGCCGCGGCCCTTGCGGAGCATTTCCCGACGCACGACGACCGGTCGCGCGAGCGGTCCTGAACCTGCTCAGCGCAAGGTGGTGATGACGGCTTCGATCGCGTGCACCGCTGCCGCATCCACCGGATACTCGGCTTCGGCACGGGCGATGGCGTCCTCGGAAACCCCTGCGGCTTGGGCGGTTTCGCCGACAGTGAGGTTGGCGTGGCGCCGCGCGGCGTATAACCGCTGCCCCAGGGTGGCACCGGGGGCCGCGGCCGCGCGCGTCGTCAACTCGTCGATCTGGCGGCGCACCGCGCTCAGCGCCTTGATCAACGCGGGCGTCACCATGCTGATCCTTGCCGCACGCGAGGCGACTGCCTCGAGCTGACGCAGATCGGCGAGCATCGCCGTCACCCGCGGCGTGAAGTCGGGATCGTCCTCGGCAGGCAACGTGGGCACGGTCGACTCCAGCGTGTTGACGGCGGTGAGCACCGCCTGCGCGATCAGCGGCACCTCGTCGGTTCCGGGCACTGAGATCGCGGGCTCGGTTGCCGCCGCGGGCGGCGGCGATGGCGGGGCGACCGGTGCCGTCGGGGCAGGCACCGACCCGCCCTGCCGAAGGCGTGCGATGGTTCCGGGCGGCCAGCGCAACACTTCTTCGAGCTTCAGCCGAGTGCGCTCGCGCGGCCAGCTGCGGCCTTTCTCGAAGGCGATCAGCGCGCCGGCGTTGATGATTCCATCCGCGGCCAGACTGCGCTGGCTGATGTCGAGTTCACGACGCCGCGCGGCCGCCGCAGCACCCGCGCGAACCAATCCGATGTCGAATTCACCGGTAGCGAGATCGAACTCCGCATCGGTCATCTCGGGACGGTTCCTCGCTGGTGTTTCTGCAGAGCCGGGCGGCTGAAAGTGGGATCGGGACGAATCAATCCTAACCCCCTACCGCAGCACCGCTACGCCTCGGATTACGTGCGGTTTCAGCAAATTACATAGGTGCTACACCTTTGTCACACCACAAACCGCACCGATGCTACGGATTGGATCCAGTGGCCCAAACCGCCCGCTGACGTGCAGTTTTGGATGCAACCCGTCTTTACCCTGGTGGCCTACGGTCGTTACCGATGCAAACTTCCGTAGCGGCCGCCTGATTCAGTTTCAATCAAACTGTTGCATCGCTACGGTTGTTGCTATAGCGTTCTGCTCAACGCGGTGACCACCGCAACAGAGTCCCTAACAGGAGCAGCAGCATGAACGCACTCATGGCCAACGGAATCCCGCTCGGCGTGTGCACCAGCGACCCCGAACGGTGGACCTCCACTCCCGACGACGAGGCCAAGGTCATCTGCCGCGAGTGCCCGCGGCGCTGGCTGTGCGCCCGCGAAGCCTGCGAACTGCCCCGGGCCGAAGGCCTGTGGGCCGGCATCATGGTCCCCGAGGGCGGCCGCGGCCGGACGTTCGCGCTCAAGCAACTCCGCTCACTGGCGGAGCGCCACGGTTATCCGGTGCGCAAGACCCGGCTGATCTTCCCGGACGCGGCCTGACACCGACCTGACTCATTGCCCTCTCGCCGCCGCATTCGAGGGGACGGCGGCGGGAGGGCGACATTTCGATCGGGGGGAATAGGGGCCCGGGGTGTGCCGTTACATCATTCGACGGTGCCGGGCATGCCCCGGGCCCCATCCAAAACCGTCGCTGCGAGCGACCACTCGCCGTGAGGCGCACTGACGGCACCGTCCCCCAAACTTCTTGCGGCTACTGCTCGAGCGTCGCGACCACCGCGTCGAGCAGCGCGTCTACCTCGTCCTCGTCATAACCCCGCTGAAACATCGGCGGCTTCGGGAACGCAATGTTCCGAACATCGTCGGCGCCGAGGTGTCCCAGCCCGTCAAGACGGCGTGCGACGAGTTGCAGGAAGTCGTCGACCGACTTCTTGTCATACCCCCGCTTACCGAGTGGCGGCTTCGAAAATTCAGCGCTGCGAACATCGTCGGCGGTCATCACCCGGCTCATGGCGCTCATGCTAACCGCGCCGAGCCGAGCAGCCGGTCGCATTACCGTGGGCTCCATGAGCAATACCGACACCGCGCCGGCCGAGGTCACATGTGCCACATCGGCGTTCACCGGCGTCCTGCACGCGCGCCAGGTACCGCTTGGCGGTCCGCGGGCGCTGCTCGTCCGGCGCACCCTTCCGCAGCGGGAGCGATCGCTCATCGGCGCGTGGTGTTTCGCCGACCACTACGGTCCCCACGACGTACGGGCCAGTGGCCGCGGCATGGATGTGCCACCTCATCCGCACACCGGACTGCAGACCGTGAGTTGGCTTTTCGCGGGCGAGATCGAACACCGCGACAGCGCGGGCGTCCACACCATGGTGCGGCCCGGTGAGCTCAACCTGATGACAGCGGGCGCCGGGATCTGTCACTCCGAGGTCTCCACCGCCAACACGGCGGTTCTGCACGGCGTGCAACTGTGGGTCGCGCTGCCCGATTCGGACCGCGACACCGCCCGCGACTTCGCGCACTACGCACCGCCGCCGCGGGCGGTCGACGGCGCCACCCTGCGGGTGTTCCTCGGCGAGCTGGCCGATTCCCGGTCGCCGGTGCACACTTTCACGCCCCTGCTGGGCGCGCAGATCGACCTCGAAGCGGGCGCGGTGTTGAATCTCGATGTCGACCCGGCGTTCGAACACGGCGTGCTGCTGGACCAAGGCGTGGTTCACGTCGGCGGAACCCCGCTCGACGTGGCCGACCTGGCCTACCAGGCGCCCGGTCACCCGGTGTTGCACATCGCCAATCCCGCGGACAGCCCGGCGCGCGTGGTCCTGCTCGGCGGCCCGCCGTTTCCCGAGGAACTCGTGATGTGGTGGAACTTCGTCGGCCGCAACCACGACGACATCGCGGCCTATCGCGAACTCTGGCAGGACAACGACGCACGCTTCGGCGACGTCGCCGGCTACCGCGGCAACATCGCGCGGTTGCCCGCCCCGCCGCTGCCGAACGGCAGACTCAAGCCGCGCCCGGCGGGCTAAGTGTTGAGGTACTGCGCCGTGCTGCCGCCAACGGGCATCTCTGGCAAGCCCAATTTGCGGTGATCCCAGCTGCGCAGCCGGCCGGGCACGACACGGACCGCGATGCGGTTGTTCATCATCTGGTCGACGAACGGACGCATCTCATCGGTGTAAGGCCCGGTGTAGCGCTCCCACACGCTGATGCCAACGCGCAGAATGGTTTCCGGGTCGTCGACGATCTCGGCCCGCCCGTCGATGGACACCCCGCGCAGGGTGTTGTAGGTCAAGCCGTCCTCGATCATCACGGTGACCGTCGGGTCCCGGCGCAGGTTCACGGCCTTCTGCGACTTGGCCTTGGTCTCGAACCAGACCTCGCCGTCGAGCACCGCGTACCACATCGCCACCAGATGTGGCCGGCCATTCGGCAGCACGGTGGCCATGGTTGCGGTCCTGCTGCGTTCGACGAATTCGGCGATCTCGTCGTCGGTCATGACGATCTTTGCCCGCTCGTTCCTGCCCACGCATCGCCCTCTCTGCTCGGTGTGCTCACCATAGGCGGCGGCTCGGCGGCGTCACACGGGGGTGCGGCGGGGTACCTATAATCCGGTCAACGAACACTGCAGAGGAGAGCGCGGCTTTGACCGATCCCTCGAGGTATCCACCCCAGTGGAATCCGCCGCCCCACGGCCCCTACAGCGGTCAGCCACCGGCCAACCCCTATTACGGCGGCTATCCACCGGGCTACACCTGGCCGGGTTACGGCGAGGCCCCACCAATCCACGGGCGGCCACCCAAACGCAGCAAGACACCGTGGATCGTCGCCGCGGTCGCGGCAGTTCTCGTCATCGCGATCGTCGCCGGAGGGCTGTTGTGGAGGTTCAACTCGGCTGGCGAGGACACCGATGCAGCCACCACGACCACGTCGGCGACCACGTCGACCACCGCGGCCCCGGAATGTGAAGGACGGGTCGCAAGCCCCACCCCGCAGACACCCCCCGACTGGATCGCCGTCGAGAGCCCCCGCAGACTCGGCTACGACGTGCCGCCGGACTGGACCGTCAACAGCTGCACGGCCATGATCGGCTGGGAAGTTCCCTGCCCGGACGGCCCGTTCGGCTTCTGCCCCGTCCGGACGATGACAGGCTCGGCGGTGTTACCCAACAAGCAGTGCCCGGACCTGCACCGCGCCGCTACCGGCGTTCCCGGGGCGAACAGCACTGACGACATCGACGAGGCCCTGCAGCGGGAGACCCAACTGGTCGAAGACATCTATACGTCGAAAAGCGGTGTGGTGCCCAGGGTTTCACTGGGCGAGCGACGCGAGCTGACCGTAAGCGGAGAACCGGCCGTCCAGATCATCGCGACCGTCACCGGCATCGAAGCCGACGAATGCACCGGCCCGTCGGCGCTGCATTCGATGGTGGCCACCAAGGTGGACGGCCAGCCGGGTTCGGTGATGTTCATCGTTTCGCTCGAACAGGGCTATCCCGGCGCGCCTGACCCGAAGCTGATCGACGAGATCGTCGCGACCCTGCGCCGAGACGACTAGAGCACCCCGAAGCTCGACGTGACCCACCGGACCGGATCGACACACCGGAACGGTGCGATACCCCTGGCATGCAACCGGTTTCCGTTCGGTGGATGACCGAGCGCCGACACGACGAAGTTGCGGCTCGGCAGCCGGATGCCCGTGGCCGGGTTCTCCACCGCTGCGACGATCGAACCGCCGTGCAGCCGGATCAGCAGGCTGCGCACCTCCTCATGCAGCAGCTGACCGTCGACGTCGTCGTACTGGCGGCCGTCGGAGGTGTCGCGCAGGTATGCCGCGCCACCGTTGGACATGATGAGGCCCCACTCGGAGCCCTCGACCTCACGCAACGCGCGCAGCACGTCGAACTTCGACAGGATCACGGCCAGTTTGGGCTGCCCCGGGCGTACCGCCGTCAACAGGTTGGTGAGCACCGTGCGCGGATCACCGCCGCTGACCACCTGCGCCGGCAACAGATCGTGCAGTTGATCGCGGATCGTCTTGACCCGCAACGGGTCGAACATGAAGAACACCGCATCGGCGTGGGCGAAGAACTGGAACGGCGGCGCATGCAGATCGCCGGATTCCATGTCTTCACCGGCGACGTCGCGCAGCACGAGGTAGCGGCGAACGCCGTGCCATGTCCCGATCGAAAACATCAAGGGCTCACGGTGATCAGAGGTCTGGGTGTGCACGGTCGGCGTCGGCGGGATCAGCCCCCGCTGCACATAGAGTGGTGCCTCGTAGTTCGTGGCGTAGGCGTGCGCCGTGCCGCGTGTGACGGGCTGCATCGAGAAACCGAACCGCTCACACAACAGCTCGAGCTGCTTGACGAGCACCGCGATGTAGAGGCTCTTGCCGGTCGCGCGCGCACCGGCGAGTGCGATGCAGATGGCATGCCCGTCTCGCCACCCGTCGGGCAGCGTGAAATGGCAGACGGGGCAGATCTCGACCGCGGGGCCCTGCAGGGCACGGCTGGCCTCCGACGTCGGGGGCGGCGGTCCGTTGTAGCCGGGGCTGCGCGACCAGGTGTAGAGCGGGCCGCAGTCCGCGGGTGCCCCCGTATACGCCGAGGCGACCTCGTCGCGGTAACGCATGCCACCTGCTTGCGCAGGCAGTGTCCACAGATGCTGGTTGGGACTCAGCGTCGCGAAGCACCGCGGGCATTTACTCATGCCGGCCACTCCCCCGTAGTCGCGCCGAAAGCGACGTGTGCGCGTCGCCGCGCTGTGCAAACAACCTGCTCACCATCTTGCGGTACCCCCGGACCGCGGCCTCCGACGAGTCGCCCGACAACTGCGCCAGCAGCGTGGTCACGGCGTCGGCATCGTTGTCGTCACCGGGCAGGGTCGCGGCCACCCGCTCGGCGAGCTGGTTGACGAGTTCGTCGACCGAGTCGAGCGGCACTTCGACAGCTTCGGCGGCCGCTGACCGCAGCAGACTGATCGCGAGCAGCGAATGCGGTGCGATCAGGCGGTCGTCGACCAGTGGCAGCACGCGGTCCACCGCGTCGGGGCCATGGGCTGCGACGAGCCCGTTGCACGCCTGCGGATATGGTTGCCCCGCAAGCACTCCCAGCAGGGCAAAACCCAATAGGCGCACGGCGAAATCGGCATGCACACCGCTCGGTTCGACGCGGGCGAGCACCTCATCCCACAACTGCGCATACGCGTGCTGATGCGTTTCGACGTACCGCTGCTGCAGCCACTCCCGCGGACCGATATGGCGGACCGCGGCACAAGCCACCGCGAAGCTGTCGCCGTTCGCGTCGATCACCTTGCCGGCCAGTTCGTCGAGCGCCGCGGAATCGGGCGCGCCGACCAGCGTCCGAAGGGTGGCCGCTCCGGGCAGCGGCTCGGTCCCGGCGGCCAGCAGCAGGTCGGCCGGGTCCCACACCTGCGCGGCTGCCGTCTGCTCGAACTGGCCCGATCCGCTCACCCGCAGCCACCACAGGTGGGCACCCGGGTCGCCCGCCTCGGCGGGGCCCCGGCGGCGCGTGCGCAGCCCGCGCAACGCGGCCCTGGTCCACACCGAATCCCACGGGGCAGCCTGGGCGAGACTCTCGCGCTGAGGCAGCCGGGCACTTTCGGCCAGCCAGTCCAGCAGCTCGCCGCTGATTCCGCTGCCTTCCACGTCGCCCTCGCGCAGCAGCGCAGCGCTCAGCGCGAGCTTGCTGTCGGTGCTGATGCGCTGACGCAACTGGGCATCGCCGAGGCGCGGCACGACGTCGTCGACCAGCGCCGTCTGAATCCGCTCGTCCTCCACCCCGGCGCGCAGCAGCAGATCGACCACGCGCAGCAACCGTTCGGGCCCCCGGCCGCCGGTCAGCGCCGTGCCGATCGCCGCGCGCAGCGGCCGAGGCACTGGTTTCCCGTGAAACAATCTCGGCCCCAATGGAATTGGGCCGATTTGCGACAACCAGGTGTCATCGTCGATGGCCCGGCACAGGTACGTGGTGTCGGCGAACACCGCGCCGGGCCCCTCCGGCAGCTCTTGCACCGCGCGCCAGGCATCGGCCGTCGTGGTGCCGACCGCCGCCGACAACACGCCCGCGATGGTGCGGGCTGCGACGGATCCGACCGCGATCCCGGGCGGCGAATGCGCGGCGATCACCTCGTGCGCCTCCACTTCGGCGTCGGCGAACTCGGGCCTGCCCGTGACCGCCATCGCCATCGGCCACGCCGGGTGCAGGCCGTCGTCGCGGACCTGTTCTGCGACGCTGTCGATGTCGTCGAGCACCCGTCGCGCCGAACTGGGATCGAGGAGCACCACCTGGGCCATCGCCGACCAGGGCGTGACGGCCACGCTGTGCCCGCCGGCGGTGCGGTGCGGTTCGCCGCCGAGCTCGCCCAGCGACATGGTTTCGGCCTCGCTGATCGCGACCAGCCCGGACGGGATGGCCCCGAGGTCGGCAATCGGCACAGCAGTCAGTACCTGACCGCCGTGCGGACCGAGTTGATCGGCGCGGTCGAACGTGGAGAAACTCAGCTGTGCTGCGGTGCCCGGCGACATCAGGAAGCTGATGAGCCCGATCCACTGGGCGGCCGAATCGGCCGACTCGACACCGAGCACCACGGGCGCGCCACCGTCGAGTGCGGCGGCCACCGCGTCGAGAAGTCCGAACAGTGTCGCCAGCCGCCAGGTGGCGGTGTCCAGTGCGAATTCGACGACGCTGTCTTTGGTCACCACTCCGCCGGGCGTGGGGTCGACGTCGGCCAGCGCTGCGCGGGCGACCGCGGCCGCACCGTACGGGTGCAGCCACTGCGGGGAACGCCACCATTCGATGGCTCGCCTGCGCGGATCGGGCGTGCGATCCAGCAAGGCGTGCGCGAACACGTTGCCCGGCCGGCCGATGCTGTCCGACCCCGCAGGCATGGTGTGCCAGTAGGCGTCGCCGGACTGCTCGGTGCGGCAGTAGGCAAGCCGGCGCGGCACCTGCTCGAGCTGCTCGGGCGTCGGGTAGGCCGGGGTGGGCTCGACCGGACGGAACACCGTGCGCACCCCGGCGAGCAACAGTTGAGTTTCGTCGGGCGTCAGCTCGCCACTGGTCTCCTTGACCTGCCAGCCCCCGACCGAACCTGCTGCGTCGAACGACGTGTAGGCCAATTGGCCGTACCGGGGCGTCACAGGGCCGCCGCGGTGAGTTGCAGCGTGTCCACCGGTGGATCCAGCAATGCGATGACCCGCAGTTGCGCGGGCGAGCCGATGTTGACGAACAACCGGATCCAACCCTGCAAGCCACTGACGTTCGCGGCCCACAACTCTCCGTTGCCGGACGTGGTGAGCGCCGACCAGCGCAGTTCCTTGGTCGGGTGATCGGCCAGCTGCCCCTGCGCGTCCAGCGGCGCCACGTCGACGGGCTGCCCGTCGTGCACGCTCAGCGGCAGCCGCTGCGGATTGTTGACCAGAACGAAGCCCGGTGAACCGGGCACATTGTGTTCGGCCCGTATCGCCACCGTGGCCGTGGTGGGAAAGCCGTTGGGATCCCTGCCGATTCGCACCGCGTACTGCAACCGGAGCAGGCCGCGGTACTCGATGCTGGAGAACGCCCCCGTGACTCGCCTGCCGCCCGCGAACGCCACCGGCGCCAGGTGCAACGAGCAGCCGCCGACCGGCAGTTGACCGGTCAGGTGCATGCCGCCGTACTTCTCGTACTCCTCCAGCGAAATCTCGAACGATCGCCCCGTCAGACCCGTGCGCGGATCGTGGCCCTTGGGCGCGAGGTACACCACCACGCCTGCCGCGCCGTCCGGCCAGTCGAACGTGAGCACCTGCTTGTTGCAGTACTCGGCCAACTCGATGTCGCGGATCGTGCCGGTGCGCACCGAGGACACGGTGCGGCCGAGCATCGCGCGCTCGCCGAGGATGGTGACCGGCGTGAAGTAGGCGCGGCTCCACTCCGACGGCCAGGACACACCGGCCATGGTCGAGCGACGGCGACCGTCAGGACCGGGCTGTTCGGCGACCGGCTGCGTGAGGCGCAGCTCCGGTGTGAGCCCTACCTGTTCGAGCGCACCCTCGGGCAATTCGATGGCCTCGGCGCCCGCACTCGGGCCGCTCTGCGTGCGGTAGATCGCGACCTGGCCTCCGGCGGGCGGGGTCCACGACAGATCGCACGAGACCCCGTCGGCCCCGGATTCGACCGCCATGTCGGTGACCGGTGCGAGTGCCGCCGCGAGTTCGACGTCGGCCTCGGCAGCGTCCGACAACCGCACGACGCCGTCGACGTTGGCGGCGCAGCGGGCCCGGTACCGGTAGCGCTGACCGCGTACGGGTTCGGTGTCCACGAAGCCGGCCAGGTTTTCGCTGCCTGCCAGGATCCGGTATTGGGCCTCGTCGCGGTCGACCTCGTCGATCGGGATCCGGAAGACATGCACCGCGCTCACCCCGGGTGGCGCCGTCCACTGCCCGACGACCCAGCCGGCGTCCTCCCGGATCTCGAATCCGGTGACGGGCCTGACCAGCACCGCGGTGGCATACAGCACGGGTTGGGCGGCTCGCGCCTGAGCGTGCGAGGCACCGGCGTTCACCCACACCTGGTAGTGCCGAACCGGCGTCAGCTGCGGCCGGTCGTCACTTGCGGCGGGCTGCTCGGTGACCGCCACCTGGTGGGCCAGGTCGGGCGAGTAGGGCGCTTGGTCGTCGGTGCTAACGACCCGGTACAGCGCGACGCCGGGCGACTCGTAGGCGGGCCAGGTCAGCTCCACGGCGCCGCTTGCCCCATCCGGGCGGCGTACGCTGATGTCGTGCAGGGCCACCTGTTGGCTGCTGAACAGAAACGGTGCGAATTCGCCTGTCGGGACGGCATTTTCGACGGTCGGCGGTTCCGGCTCCTCGACCCGTGGCGCCGCCGCGGGCGGGTCATCGGGGCTGCGGTGTTTGCCCGGACTCGAGGGCTCATCGGCAGGCGGGCTGGCGAGCTCGGCCAGTAGCCGGGCCATCTCGTCGGCGTGCTCGGCCACCGATCCGGGCAGCATCGCCCGGATCTGCTCGACCTCGGTGCGGCCCGATCTCAACACCAGGCGCAGATGCGCCTCCTTGAAGCTGCGCGGTGCGACCGCCCCGGAGTCGACGAGCCGTTGGCGCCAGGCCAGCAGCGGCGCCAACCTGGGGTCGGCGTCGTCGTGATCGTCAGTGGGGTGCAGATCGGGCATCAAAACACCAAGTCCTCGCCGGGCAGGGTCACCGGATCAACAGGCTCGAACAGCGGGCGGCGCCGCGTGCAGTGCTGCGCCAACGCTCCTCCAGTGATCCCGACGTCCAACCGGCAGCCTCGAGATTAGTACCGGGCCGCCTGCCGAGCGCCGCCAGCGCATAAGTTCTGTGAAGCGAACCGAAGGGAGTGCGATGTCTGACCCGATGTCCTCGGCCAGCGATGACGTCTGGGAGGTCATGTCGACGTCCCGGACGATCCGGCGATTCACCGACGAACCCGTCGACGATGCCGTCCTCGGTCGGTGCCTGCAGGCCGCGGCATGGGCGCCCTCGGGGGCCAACGCGCAGGCCTGGCGATTCGTCGTGCTGCGCTCGCCCGAGCAGCGGGCCGTGGTGGCCAAGGCGGCGGCGCAGGCTCTAGCCGTGATCGAACCGGTCTACGGCATGAGCCGGCCCGCCGACGACGACACCAGCAGGCGCGCCCGGACGAACCGGGCCACCTACGAATTGCACGATCGCGCAGGAGAATTCACCTCGGTGCTGTTCACGCAGCAGAAGTTCCCGACCGCTTCGGAGCTGCTGCTCGGCGGTTCGATCTTCCCGGCCATGCAGAACTTCCTGCTGGCCGCGCGGGCGCAGGGCCTCGGTGCGTGCCTGACGAGCTGGGCGTCCTACGGCGGCGAGCAGCTCATACGCGACGCCGTCGGCGTGCCGCCGGACTGGATGCTGGCCGGCCATGTCGTGGTGGGTTGGCCCCGCGGCAGGCACGGACCTGTGCGTCGACGCCCCCTCTCGGAGTTGGTGGCCACCGATTATTGGGACGGCGCCGCGCGCTAGGCCAGGTAGGCGACGACGGCGTCAGGGTTCGACAGTGCGACCAGATGCCCGCCGGGGATGACGTCCGCGACGACCCCGGTCCGCGCCAGGGCCACGCGGCGCTGGAACTCGGCCGGGAAGAACCGGTCGTCGGCACCGACGAGAACCTTCACCGCGATGTCATCCCAACCGCCGAAGACACACGGGTCGGCGAAAACCGCGTCGGTCTGCTCCCGCTCCTCTGATGCACCCTCGGCCGCGACCTCCGGCGGCACGTCGTGCAGAAAATAGGTGAACTCGTCGAACTCCTCGGGATAGCCATCCACCGCCGCCACGCGGGCCTCCTCGGCACCGACGTCGCTCCACCACTCCCCCGCCGTCTCGCCGGGCACCGGGATCATCGCGTTGACGAATATCACTGCGGCGGGCCGGGTTACCCCGCAGACCGCACCGGCGGTGAAGCCACCGAGTGATTGGGCCACGACGACGTCGCTCCCTTCGAGCTCAGCCAGCACGATCTCGCGATAGTCCGGCAGCCGGCCGTCGCCCGGCAGATTCACCGGCACGGCCGTATGTCCCCGCGCGCGAAGCCCCTCGGCCACCCGATGCCAGTACCACGCGGCTCCCCCGGCGCCCGGGATCAGGACGTATCGCGTCATAACGCCACGGTACTGAGATCACTACGCTGGCAACATGCCCACGGTTATGCCTGCGGCGTTCATCGGACACGGCAGCCCGATGAACGCCATCGAGTCCAATCGCTACACCGAGGCGTGGCGGCTCTTCGGGCAATCCGTCCCTCGACCCCGGGCCATCCTCGTGGTCAGCGCGCACTGGTACATCAACGCCACCGCCGTGACGGCGATGCCGCGACCCCGCACGATCCACAATTTCTACGGGTTCCCCCGCGAACTGTTCGAGGTCGAATATCCGGCGCCGGGCCTGCCGGAGTTGGCCGAGGAGATCAGCGACACCGTCCATCCGACGTGGGTGGGCGCCGACGTCGACAGCTGGGGCATCGACCACGGCACGTGGTCGGTGTTGGTGCACGCGTTCCCCGATGCCTCCATACCCGTTGTCCAACTGGCGATCAACGCCAATGAGCCCGCGGAGTACCACCTCGAGCTTGGGGCGAAACTCGCCCCGCTGCGCGAGCGCGGCGTGCTCGTGTTGGCCAGCGGCAACATCGTGCACAACCTGCGCGGCATGAACGCCGAGCTGGCCGACGACGGCTACGACTGGGCGCGGCGCTTCGACGACGCCGCGCGGGCGGTGCTCGTCGACTCCCCCGCCGACGTCGCGACCCTCGACTCCCAACCGGACTACGCCCTCGCGGTCCCGACCCCCGACCACTTCATCCCGTTTCTCTACTTCGCCGGACTGGCCTCTGCCGGAAGGGATTCGGTGAACACCCTGGTTCAGGGATACACCTACGGGTCACTGTCGATGACGGCATACACGCTCGGTCGGTGAGATATGGAAGGCTGCTGACATGGCCACTGAGAAACCTGCGACCGAGGTCGAACGGAAATTCCTGGTCGATCCCCGTGGCCTTCCGGCCGACGTCGACCAGCAGGCCGAGCGCAGGCTCGTCCTCAAACAGGGTTATCTCGCGGTGGCCGCGGACGGCTCCGAGACGCGGGTGCGCAGCACCGACGATGCATCGTTCGAACTGACCGTGAAGTCCGCAGGCGATCTGGTGCGGGGAGAATCGACGGTCCCGATCACCCGCGAGATGTTCGAGGCGCTGTGGCCGAAGTCTGAGGGCGCGCGAATCGAGAAGACGCGGTTGAGGATTCCGCACGGGCCGCACACGATCGAGCTTGATGTCTATGCCGGCACGCTCGACGGTTTGGTGGTCGCCGAAGTCGAGTTCACCGACGAGGACGACGCCGCGGCGTTCGCGGTCCCGGAGTGGTTCGCGCTCGACGTCACGAGCGACAAGGCATACAAGAACAAGAACCTCGCCACCGAGGGCCGCCCTTGATCACTCGCGGGACGCGTTCGTACTCGCGATGATCCGGTCGATGACCGTGAGAAGCCCGTCGTCGGCGTCTGTTCCGGCCGGATGGCCGCCCAGCGCGGTGGACAGCGCGTTGTAATACAGCCCGTCGCCGATCAGCTTGACGGCCCGCGCCGCGTCGAGATCGCCGAGCGCTTCATGCAGCACGTTCAACCACTCGCCCGACGCCGATTCGATGACCGCCCGCGCGCGCGTGTCCCCGGCCTGTTGTAGGCGGGCGACCGCCAGCAGGGCACGATCCAGCGGCGTACCCGCGTAATGCGATGTGCGGATGTAGTGGCGCGCCGGCCCCTCGGCCGCCGTCCGCATCTGCTGCACGTCCTCGGCGGCGAGATGCAGCAGCCGTTCGTAGAGAGCCTCGGCCAGGCGGTCTTTGGACGGAAAGTGGTACAGCAGCCCGCCCTTCGAGACGCCCGCGCGGGCCGCGACGGCATCCAGCGTTGCGAAGCGTTCGCCCTCGACGGCCAGCAGGTCCTCGTAAGCATCGAGGATGCGGTCGCGTGACGAAGCCATCGTGAGAGCTTACGACAGCACTGTTTACTGTACCGTCTGGACGGTATAGTGAGGCTCTCGGCGTCCAACCGGCCCGACGGAACTGTGGGGAGGGTTTGAGTGCGGGCCTATCTCGATCTCGTTCGAGTGCCCGGCGTGGTGAACGTGACCGCGTCGCAGTTGTTCGCACGGCTGCCGTTGGGCATGCTCTCGCTGGCGATTCTGTTGCACGTGCAGGCGCTTTCGGATTCGTATGCGCAGGCAGGCGCCGTGGTGGCGGCGGTCAGCGTCGGCGAGGCGGTGGCCATGCCGATCACCGCACGGCTCGCGGGCCGATTGGGTGTGGTGCCGACGTTGTCGGTTGCCGCGTTGGCCAGCGGGGCAAGCATGCTCGCGCTCGCGTTCGCCGGCTCCTCACCCGTTCTGCTGATGACGCTCGGCGTGCTCATCGGGGCGTCGGTGCCGCCGCTGATGCCGGTGGTCCGCGCGCTGTACCCGAAAATGGTTGCGCGCGAGGGTGTTCGAGTGCTCTTCGCGCTCGACACGACGGCTCAGGAACTCATCTGGGTCATCGGTCCGGTTGCCGCCACATTTCTGGCGTCTGCCGTCTCGACGGCCGCCCCGCTGATCTTGTCGGCGGCCATCACGGTCCTCGGAACGGCCTGGTTCCTGCTGAGTGCCCGTCGGCTGCACCCGGGTGTCGCCGCAGGCAGATCGAGTTTCGGGCGTGTGCTCGCAAACCGAACCGTCATCCTGGCCATGGTGACGAGCCTGCTGCTGGTCGCCTCGTTCATGGCGCTGGAGGTCGGCATCGTGGCCGAACTCGGGCGCGACGGAGTCACGGCCGGTGCGGCGATCGCCGTCGCCAGCGTCGGCTCTCTGGTCGGCGGACTCCTGCTCGGCCACCGCCGGCTCGGCATTGCCTGGGTCGTGGCCGCATTGGCGGCCGTGGCGATCGGCACGGCAGTGTTCGGCGTCGTCGACAGCCTGGCGCTGCAGTTCGTGGCGCTGTTCTGCTCGGGACTCGGATTCGCCCCGGCCATGTCGGCCCTCTACCTGTTCGTGTCACGGGAAGTCGCCGAGCATTCGGCGACCGAAGCGTTCGGCTGGCTCAACAGCGGCGCCCTGGTCGGCGGCGCCGTCGGCACCGCGTCTGCCGGCGTGGCGACCGAGGCTCACGGCTCGATCGGGGCTGTCACCGTGGCGGCCCTCCTGGCGACGCTCGCTGCGTGCTGCCCGCTCGTCGCTCGAGCGGCAGGCCCGATCGGCGGCCTCACCGACCCGCCGGCCGCACCGGCCGATATCGTCAGCCCCGCTGCACCGCCAACGCGGTGACCTCGACCTTCATGTCCGGCCTGGCGAGCGCTGCCACTCCCACCGCACACCGGACCGGATACGGGTGCGAGAACATCTCCCGGTACACGTCGTTGAAGGCTGCGCGCTCACCGATGTCGGTCAGATAGATCGTCAGATGGGCGACGTCGGCCAGCGACGACCCGACGGATTCCAGCGCGACGCGTAGATTCTCCAGCGTCTGACGCGACTGCGACACGATGTCGCCGGTATCGATGGAACCGTCGGGCAGACTGGGTATTTGAGTGGTGGTCACCACACCGGTCGGCAGGATCGTCAGCTCCGACGAGAGGTCGGTGCCGTCGTCACCGTCACTCAGAATGTGCTGCAAACCAGTTGATGGCGCGGTCATGTCTGCTCCTTGCGAGATACGACGGGCGCTCAGCCCGGTCGGCCGATCAGTTCGGGGACCGCGCCGAGGAGTTTCCTGGTGTACTCGTGCCGCGGGGTGGTCCAGATCTGTTGGGTTGGGCCGACTTCGACGAATTCACCCTGCCGCATGACCGCGGTGACGTCGGCGATCGATGCGATCACCGCGAGGTCGTGCGAGATGATCGCCATCCCGAGGCCGAGCGTGTCGACCAAATCCCGGAGAAGCGCCGCGATGCGCTTCTGCGACGATGCGTCCAGCGAGGCGATCGGCTCGTCGGCCACGATCACCTTGGTGTCAACGGCAAGGACTTTGGCGATCGCGACGCGCTGACGCTGCCCACCCGACAGCGCGTGCGGGTAACGGTTGCGCAGCGCGGGGTCGAGGCCAACCTGATCGAGCACCGTCGCTATGACATCGGTGACGCCGGCCTTCGACGGCGCGGGTTGTCCCATGGCCCGGCGGCTGCCGCGGATCACCTCCGCCAACTGGTCCTCGATGCGCCTGCGCGGGTTGAGCGATGCGTAGGGGTCCTGGAACACCATCTGCAACGGGATCATCGCCGCGGCTCGCCGCCGGATCGGCAGGGGGACGACCACGGTGCCGTCGAACTCGATCGTGCCGGAGTCGACGGGCTGCAACCCCACCATGGCGCGGGCCAGAGATGATTTCCCGCAACCGCTTTCACCCACGATGCCGATGATCTGACCGGGGTGGATGTCGATGCTGACCTCGCGGACGGCAATGTTGGACGCTTGCCCGCGGGCCTTGTACTTCACGACAGCGTCGCGAACGGACAGCAGGGGAGTGGACGTGGTCATCGGCCGTCCTCCAAGTCAGCTCCGTTCGCGGCGCCCATCTTCCACGGGACGTGGGGGACCGCGTCGAGGAGTTCGCGGGTATACGGGTGCTGCGGGTCATGGAAGACGGCTGCGGCATCGGCCGATTCGACGATGCGGCCGTCGCGGAAAACGTTGACGCGGTTCGCGAACGACGACAGCATGGCGAGGTCGTGGGTGATGAACACGATGCCCATGCCGGTCGCCTCGCGTAGTTCGTCGAGCAAACGCAGGATCTCCACCCGGATGTTGGCGTCGAGCGCGGTCGTCACCTCGTCGGCGATGAGCAACACCGGATCACAGGCCAGCGCCATCGCGATGGATACGCGCTGTTTCATACCGCCGGACAGTTGGTGCGGATATCGCTTGAGCAATGCCCCAGCATCAGGCAGGTGCACCTGCTCGAGGAGGGTGACGGCTCTGCGCTTGGCCGCGGCGCGGTCCAGCCCGAGATGGATGCGTACGTGATCGGTGAGCTGTTCGCCGATCTT
The DNA here is from genome assembly GCF_054919535.1 of Mycobacterium venezuelense. Classification (NCBI taxonomy): domain Bacteria; kingdom Bacillati; phylum Actinomycetota; class Actinomycetes; order Mycobacteriales; family Mycobacteriaceae; genus Mycobacterium; species Mycobacterium venezuelense. Next base: position 265,181 of record NZ_JBONDW010000004.1, on the reverse strand, counting down.
GAGCATCGGATGCAGGCTCGACGACGGATCCTGCAGCACCATGGCCACCTCGCGGCCCCGCGTCTGCTGCCACTGCCGAGGTGTCTGGTCGAGCAGTTCGCGGCCGTTCAACCGGGCCGAGCCGGTGACCCGCAGCGGCTCGGGGACCAGGCCGATCAGGCTCATGCCGGTCATCGTCTTGCCGGACCCGGATTCTCCGACCACGCCGACGACCTGGCGCGCGTCGACGGTGAACGACACATCGCTCACCACGGTGCCGCCGGTCGGGCGGGCTATGGACAGGTTCTCGACCTCGAGGAGCGTCATGCGCTTTCTCCCGAGATCTCTTGCAGGCGCGGCTCGAGCTGGTCGCGCAGCGCATCACCGATCAGGTTGAACGCGAGCACCACCGAGATGATCGCGACGCCGGGTGCCACCGCGAGCCACCATTCGTCGAAGTACTGGACGGCGTCGGAGATCATGGCGCCCCACTCCGGGTCGGGCGGCACCGCGCCGAGGCCGAGGAATGACAAGCCTGCCAGAAACAGAATGGCGCCGCCGATGTCGAGCATGGCCAGCACCAGGACCGAACCCGACACCGCCGGAAGCAGATCCGTCACGATCGAGCGGATCGTCCCGACGCCGGCGAGCCGGTTGGACAGTACGAATTCGGATTCTCGCAGTGAGAGCACGATAGACCGGACAGCCCGCGCGTATCCGGGCCACCAGCTGATCGCGGCGGCGATGACCGCGTTCTGCACACTGGGCCCCAACGCGGCCGCGATCGCCATGGCCAGGATGATGCCGGGGAATGCGAACACCAGATCGGCCACGCGCATGAGTATTTCGTCAACCCAGCCGCCGAAGAACCCGGCGACCAGGCCGATGACGGTTCCGATAACCGCGGCCGCGACCACGATCAGCACGCCGTTGACGATCGAGACCGAGGCCCCGGCGAGAGTACGACTCAGCGTGTCGCGGCCCAGTGCGTCGGTGCCGAGCAGGAAATCCGACGACGGTGGTGAAAGGGCCGGGCCCGCAGCGACTGTCGGGTCATACGGCCGCAACATCGGAAGAGCCATGACCACCACCCAGGCGAGCAGCACAATGAACGCGAGGACGACACTCGGGCGGCGCATCCACGTGGGGATCCGACGACGTCGGTTTGTGGTGCGCGGTCCGGTGTGGTGCTGGACGGGCTCTCGGGTGTCGAGTGAATCGGTGGTGGTCACTGCAGACGAATCCTCGGATCGAAGACGGCGGCGAGCATATCGGCGGTGAAGTTGACGGCCAGGAAGATCACGGCGACCACGACGGCGATGCCGGTGATCGCGCTCAGATCCAGGTTGGTCGACGCGCGGTAGGCGTACTGCCCCATGCCGCCCCAGGAGAAGATCTGCTCGACGTAGACGGTTGCGGCCAGCAGGAAGCCGAACGACAGGGCGGCCACGGTGATGATCGGGCTGGATGCCATCCGAACCGCGTATCGGATGAGAACCCGGTGCGGCGGAAGCCCTTTGGCGCGAGCGGCTTTCACCGCATCGGTATTCAGCCCGTCGATGACCGAACTGCGGGTGAACCGCAGGATCATCCCCAGGGTCGACACCGCGAGCACTGAGGCGGGCAAAATGAGATGGCTGACCGCCGACGCGAATGCCGGCCAGTCTCCGGCCAGCAGCGAGTCGACCGTATAGAACCCCGTGGTGCGCGGGGGCGGGATCATGATGGCATCGAGCCGGCCACTGCCGGGCAGCCAGCCGAGTTGGCGGAACAGCACGGTCGATCCGACCAGCGCGAGCCAGTACGTCGGCAGGCTCACGCCGATCAGCGAAACCACCCGGGCGACGTGATCCGGCCACCGGTTGCGGCACGCCGAGGCGATGATCCCGAAACCCACCCCGGCGATCAGTGACATCGCCGTGGCGAAGATGACGAGTTCGAGGGTGGCAGGCGCATAGTTGGCCAAGTCCCGGCCGACCGGATTGCCGGTCTGCTGAGAGATGCCGAGGTCGCCACGCAGCAGCCCACCGAGGTAGCGCAGATATTGCTCCCAGATCGGCAGCTGCAGGCCGAACTTCTCGCGAAACGCCTCTACGACTTCGGGATTGGCCTGCGCCTGTTGGCTGAGGTTCACGGTCTCGGCACGGACCGGCACCAGAACACTGATGCCGAAGGACACCAAGGTGATCCCGACGAGCGTGACAAGCGACGTCGCAACCCGGCGGACGACGAACCGGGTGAAACCGTTGGCGGCACCCGGCCCGCTATCTACCGATACACCGACGGAGTCGACCGATGTCGTGGTCATTGGCTGTTCGTCTCGCTGGACGTGATGTCTGCGAGGTTGAGGCCGGCCATGATGTCGCGTTGGGCGGTCACACTCTTGGCGGTCACCAGCGTGAACGACGGCTCAAGCAGATAGGCATAGGGCCCCTTGGCGGCGACAGCCTTGTTCCAGTCGAGATAGGCCTGCTCGCGCTGATCGCCGACGGCCGTACGGGCCGCGTCAGTGAGTTTCACGACGTCCGGTGCGGCTTGAGCCGCCCAGTGCACGCGCTCGCCGATGAGTTCACCGGGCGAGAAGACGAGCAGGTTGTCCGGATCCGGGTAGTCCGGCGGCCAGGACCACAGAGCCAGCTGGGTCTGTCCGTCGCTATAGCGTTGCAACGACGTCGATGTCGGTGTCGGGTTGAGTTCGACATTGAGGCCGATGGCCTTGAGCTGCGCCTGGATCGCCTGGGCGATGACGTTGTAATCGACGCCCGCGAGCCTGCTGTAGTCGTTGGCGTAGTCGAAGGAGATCGTGGCGCCCGATGCACCGGCTTTCTCGATGAGTGCCTTGGCCGCGGTGACATCGGTGCTGACGGCCTGGTCGACCGGAATGGCGCCGGCGAGGTGGCCAGGGATGATGCCCGCCGCCCGTTTGGTGCCGGGCCCGGCCAGGTCGACGAGCGCCTTGTAGTCCAGACCGCGTTGAATGGCTTCGCGGACAAGCGGATTGGATGTCGGCGAACCGGGATCCATGGACATCGCGAGATAGAGGACTTCGGGTGACGGCGACGGCGTGACCGTGAGCCTGGCTTGATCGATGTCGTCGGCGATGCGTCCGGGGATATCCATCGCAATGCGGCTCTCGCCGGATTCGATGCTGGATCGCTGCTGTTGGGCACTCTTGACGTTACGGATGATGATCCGCTCGAACGGGGCCTTACCGAGCCACCAGTTGTCGTTTCTGACCAGCGTGATCTGTGCGTTCGAGTCGTACTGCTGCAGTTTGTACGGACCGCTGCCGACGTTGTTGTCGGCCGAGGTGAACAACGATCCCGCCTTGTCCGCGGTGGCGGCATCGGCGCCATCGGTACCGCCGGCCGCACGGACCTTGTCCGCATCGACGATGGCGGCCGCCGTCGAGCTGACGAGGCTCGGAATGTAGGGCGCGGGCTTGTCGGAACTGACAACCACGGTCTTGTTGTCCGGGGCGGTCACGGTGAGGCCGTCCATGAGATAGGACGGACTCGCCTTGAGGTTGCGCAACCGCTCGAACGAGAACAGAACGTCATCGGTGGTCACCGGGCTGCCGTCGGCGAACTTCGCGCGGTCATCGAGGACGAACGTCGTCGACCGGCCGTCCGGGCTGACGGTCCAGGACTTGGCCAACTCTGGGGATGGCTCGGTGTTCGCGCCCTCGTAGCTGACCAGCGTTTGGTAGATCCCGGTGGCGACCATGGAGTCGGTGACTTGGAAGATCGTCGCCGGGTCGATCGACTGCGCAGTGAACGAATGGTCGATCACCAGTACCGCGGCGTTCGAGTTCGCACTGCCGGCGGTGTTGGCGCCCGAACATGAGGTGAGGACCAGCGCTGCGGCGGCGAAGACGGCGCCTGCCGCGCTCGCTTTCCTCAAAAGGGTGGATTTCATCGTTTCCCTTCGCGATGAGCTTTCGACTGCTTGCAGTCCGGCTGTGCAAGGACGCCCGTACGAAAGCTGCCACTCGCGTCGCCGTATAGGTGACATATGCCATCAAATTGCGCTGACAGCGCTAGTGATCTTACACACAAGTGCTGGCAATGGAAGAGTGCGCGAAGATTCCTCTTTTCTGCCATTGAACTGCGATAATTCTGAGCATTGACACAAATTGCCCAAGCGGGCTACCTTCCAAGTGTCTTTCATACAGCAACATTGTCACCGGATAGATGACGGAGTCTGATGACCTCCACCGAACGGCCCGAGGCGCGCACCGCCCCACTGGCGTCCAATCTCAAGCTGCTGCAGCTGCTCGACGAGCTCGCCGACACCAACGGTCCGGTGGGGGCGTCTCAGCTCGCTCGAAAGCTCGGCTCATCACGGTCGATCGTGCACCGCCAACTGGTGACGCTCGTCGACGCGGGCTGGCTGGACAATCTCGCCAACGGCACCTATCGCCTCAGCCTGCGCGCGGTGCGTCTCGGCCAGGCGGCGTTGCGGCATTCGGGACTCAATGCCCGTATCGCGGACCGGATCTCGGCGGCAGCCGAGGAACTCGGCGAGGTGGTCTCACTCGGCGCGATCGACAGTGACGCCGTCACCGTCATCGAACGTGGCCTGCCGTCTCGGGGTGTCCGGGTCAGCGTCGCCCACGGGCATCGGTTCCCGATCATGGACAGTGCGCTGGGGCTCGTGCTGACGGCTTACGCATCCCCGCAGGAGTTCCAGCATCTGGTCGAATCCGGGGTCGAACTCGCCTCGACCGAGCAGCTGGATCAGGTCCGCGCCGACGGCTATGCGACCGTGCTCGACGCCGAGTACGACCCCATCGAGGTCGTGGCAGTTCCCGTCGGCCGCGTCGTCGGTTCGGTGCGCTACTCGCTGTGCGCGCACTGGCCACAGTCGCGCACACGCACCCGCGCGGCGTTGGCGGTCTTGGAGCCTGCCGCTCGCGACATCGAAGAAATTCTCTCCGCCACAACAGGTTTCAACTCAGATTAAGCAAAAAGGAGCTCATCGAATGACAACGGTCTTGTCCGGTCGCAATCACCTACCGGGAGATCGAACAGCCACCGAGCACCTACTCGACCCGAATCTGCTGATGCTGCCACAGCGGCTGCAGGCGCTCGCCCCCAGCCGGATGTCGGTGGCCAGGGCCGTGCTCGAGCGAATGGTGCGCGAACAGTGGACCTTCGAGCGGGTGTACTTCGACATCGACGAGAAGTCTTGCGGTGAAGCGCTCTATCGCGTGCGCGCGGGCAGCCACGTATTCGACTTCGTGGTGTTCGGCTTCGAGCCCGACCCCGAGGGCCGCACCGGGCGCATCACCCAGAAGAACTGGGACATGATGGCCGCGCTCGTCGACGGCGAGACCACCCCCGAGGATCGAGCCCGGACGCGAGAGGAATTGCCCAAGCTCTATGTGGGGCGGGCCATCCCCGGGACCCTGACGTGGGCCCGCTCTAACCGCAGCTTCCGCGCATTCGACCACGTCGTCGACGCCCTGGCGTCGGGCCACCAGCCCGACACCCGATTCCTATGGGAAATCGGATATTTGATGCGCAATACCGGCCTGGACGGCAACGGCACGTTCAACACGCGCTCTTTCCTCGCACTGGAAGACGACCACCCGTTGCGGGACCCGCTGCACGCACAACTCTTCTCGGCGTATCTGATGCGCGAGTACGCGGCCGATCTCGTCGATGCCCTCGCCGCGCATCGCAGCGCCGACGCGGTGACGCTGGCGCCCGAGCTGCGGAGGATGGTCGGGATCGGCAACGGCTCGGCCCTCGGGTTGCTCTTTTTCGTCAACACGCATCCTCATCTCATCGGTGCCTGGCTCGGTGAGCGTCAGCGGCTCATCGCCGAGGCGGCCGCGATCGAACTCACGCCGAATTCCGCCGAGGCCCGACAAATGGTGCAGCTGATCGAAGACGCGGCCGCGTACTACTCGGCGGACCCGTACGTGTATCAGGTGTTCGAGGACCCCCACGACGTGGGCATCGATCTGCGGCGTGCCGCCGGAGTCCTGCGCGGACTGCTCGAGGGCGGGCCCACGACCGGATCCCGATTGCTTGAGGTGCTGACCGACGCCTGCGGCGTCGAAGCGTGGGAGGTCGTGGCGGCCAATCTCCTGGAATTGTTGCCCGCCAGCGCGATCGAGGATGCGCTCGTCAACGGCATCCGGTCGGAGCTCACGCATTCCGAACCGAGGATGACCGTGGCGGAGCTCGCGGCGTTGGTGGCCGACGAGTATCAATGGGCACTCGACATCGACATGGACGCCGACGGCGCTCGCGACTACGTCTGGTACAAGTCCGCCGATGCCGAGGAACCCCGGCGCGGTCCCGCCGACGAGGTGACCGGAGGGCGTAACTGGGCGCTGGATCTGCCGACCGACATCCAGTCGCTAACGGCCGAACTTCGCCACCGGCATGCCGGACAACCGGTGGGGGAGGTGCTGGCCGAGCGGCCCGACCTGCGGGCCGTCATCGAGCGGGTGCAGTCACTGGCCGGCCAGCCGTACCACTCACCGCACATGAACATGCTGGACCGGGATTTCGTCCCGGTCTCCATCGTGCGATTCGTCAACGCCGCCATTCACGGTCTGCATCGCACGGTCGACAGCGAGGATCAGCGAAACGTGCTCGGCCTCATCTTCATCGGAGCACCGACCGCGGCAGAAATCACCGCCGGTGTGGCCGTGATCGATCCGTACCCGGCGATTCCCGCCACTCCCGGAAAGGACAAGTGATGACTGCACTCATGAACTACTCGGTGCGGGAGTTCCGCCACATCACCAACCGGTTTCTCCATGCGCGCGGCGCCCAGCGCCACATGGTCAATCCGGTCCGCGACGTCCTGACGTTCGCGCAGGCCCGCGGCTTCGACGCGCTGACCGAACTCGAGCGCACGCAGTATCAGATCGACCGTTTCGAGGGGCGAATCGAGTTTCGCAACCCGTCGACCTGGTCGGCCGACGGGCAGGCCGCCTACTACGTCGCACCAACCGTCGTCGACCTGCTGGTCCTGCGGTCCGGCGCGGAGATCGCGTCGGTCACGATGGAAAACATCAACGGCGCAGCGATCTTCCGCGGTCTCGATGAGTACGCCCGGGTCCGTGGTCTCCACCTCCAGGTCACCGCCGTCGACGACGATTCGGTGACGCTGGCCTACCGGGCCGTGCCCCGGCCCGCGGCCGCGGCGCCGCTCGAGGCAGAGGGCCCCGCAATTCGTGATGCGTTGAGACGGGGATTCGACGCCGACACCGAACAGTTCTGGCGGATGTTCTACGCGTCGGATCAGGCACTCACGCCTGATTCCGAGGTATCGAGAAACCACGCCGGCTCCCAGATCTACGACGAGCACGGCAACGTAATCGGCGAATTCGACGAAGAGTCCTACACCTATATCAGGTCCTACGCCGACGAGGTGGCCGGCTGATGGTCATGATCATCGACGGCCTGCAATGCGGCCGCTACGACGCCGACATCCTCCGCGACCTGGCGGCCAAAGGCGTTGCCGGAGTGACGATCACCGCGTCGTTCTGGGAGGACGCGCTGGAGACGATGGATGCCATCGCCAAGTGGAACGATCTGATCCGGGACAACAGCGACACCGCACTTCTCGTGCGCAGCGCCGCCGACCTCGAGGACGCAGCCGACACCGGACGTGTCGGCATCGTGCTCGGAACCCAGAACTCGTCGTTGTTCAACGACCGGCTGGGATTCGTCGAGCACTTCTGGCACATGGGTGTGCGCATCGTTCAGCTCACGTACAACAACCAGAACGCCATCGGCGGCTCGTGCTATGAGCCGACGGATTCCGGGCTCTCGCGCTTCGGCCGCGAGATCGTCAGCGAGATGAACCGGGTCGGCATGATGGTCGACCTGTCGCATGTGGGGGACAAGACCTCCGAGGACGCCATCGAGCACTCGGCGCGCCCGGTACTGATCAACCACGCGAATTCCCGTGCCATCTACGACCATCCGCGCAACAAGAGCGAACGTGTCCTGGACGCCCTCGTCGCCCACGGTGGCGTCCTCGGCGTGTGCACCTACAACAACATCGCCGGGCGGTATGCCGGTAGCGCGGAAGGCGCGGCCGAGCTCGTCGCGCGTCACGTCGATCGGCTCGGCATCGACCACGTCGCGTTCGGCTCCGACATGGCGCCCGGATCTCCCGACGACGATGTCGAGTGGATGCGTAAGGGACGGTGGACCCGGTCCGAGCAACCGGGAGCGTCGCAACCCGATGCGCCCGCACCGCCCGAGGAATGGATGGACGACTTCGCCAAGATCGGTCAGGTGGCTCAGGTACTCATCGAGTCCGGCCTGCTCACCGAGAAGGAGACCGCCGCGGTCATGGGCGAGAACTTCCTGCGGGTCTACCGGGCCGGTTTCGAGCCGATGAGCTAGCCCGGTATTCGTTCGCTCCTGACGCGACGTCTTCTTTCTTAGCAACTTCACGGCCTCGTCGACTGCTGCGCTCAGCTTTGCCGAGCACGCTTGAGCGTACGGATCAAGTAGTGGCCCAAGGGAGGTCGCCATGCAGAAGAAGAACGTCGGCGCGACGGTCATATCGCTCGAGACCCATCCTGTCTGGCTCGCGGCCCATCCCGATGCCGACGCGCTCGAGGCGGCGAAGCGGCGGCACCCGTCCTATCAAGCGGTAGCGCCACGGCCGCCGCGTCCGCTGTGGCCGGCCGATGCGGGCTGATAGCGACTGCGACAGACAACACACTGCGAGAGACACAACACAGAAAAGGCCCCGGCGTTGAGCCGGGGCCTTTTCGTTGTGGGCGAAGGGGGACTTGAACCCCCACGTCCCGAAGGACACTGGCACCTGAAGCCAGCGCGTCTGCCATTCCGCCACTCGCCCGAATGACCGAGGCAGCGTATCACTGCGCGCGCTCGGTTCCCAAACCGCGCCGATCACGGCACAGAAACCGTGAATGAATCCTTAAGGTCATCAAGATCAGGTCACTGACCAGCCGCGATCCGATTCTCAGAGTTCTGTTGGTCCCGCAGAAGCAGCCCAGGCCGATACCATGCTTGTGAGCAGTGTGGCCAGAGCGACACGCGGTAGCACCGGCTGCCGATCTGGGCCATCAACGACGACGAGTGAAGGCGGGCGGTGACATGGGTTTTGTCGACCGCATCGAACGCAAGCTCGAGTCCACCGTGGGCGATGCCTTCGCCCGCGTCTTCGGCGGCTCCATCGTCCCGCAGGAAGTCGAGGCGGCGTTGCGCCGGGAAGCGGAATCGCGGGCCCGCACGGTCGCGGGCGGACAAGTTTTGGCACCGAACGAGTACGTAATTACCCTCAGTGGGACTGACTATCAGAAGGTAAGCGCCGATACTGACCTGACCTCGACCGCGTTCGCCAAGCATCTGGGGGGATTTATCCGTGATCAGGGATGGCAAACGTATGGTGATGTGGTCGTTAGATTTGAGCAATCACCGAACTTGCACACCGGACAGTTCCGCGCGCATGGCGCGGTCAACCCCGATTCGACCGCTAGCGAATCCGCGCGAGCCCAACGCGACCATGCGTTCACCGCAGAATCAGGAGAACCACCTATGACCGATAACCCGAATTACCGCGGCGGCCAGGGACAGGGGCGGCCCGGCGACGACTATTACGACGACCGCTACGGGCGTCAGCAGGATGATCCGCGTGGCGGCCAGTACCCGCCCGAGCAAGGCGGTTACCCCCCGCAGGACCAGGGCGGCTACCCGCCGCGCGGCGGTTACCCCGATCAAGGCGGCTATCCCGATCAGGGTGGTTACCCGGACCAAGGCGGCTATCCCGATCAGGGTGGCTACCCGGACCAAGGCGGTTACCCCGATCAGGGCGGCTACCCGCCGCAGTCCTACGAGCAGCGTCCGCCTGCCGGCGGCTACGGCCAGCCCGGTGGCGGCTATGACCAGCCGGCGGGCCGGGGATACGGCCAGCAGCCCGGTGGGTACGGGCCTCCTCCCGGCGGACAGCCGGGTTACGGCGGTCCTGCCGGTGACTACGACTACGGTCGCCAGCCCGCACCGGGGCGCCACGACGACTACGGCAGGCAGGATCCCCGCCAGGGCGGCGGTTACCCCGAGCAGGGTGGCTACGGCGGTCAGTCGTACGGACGGCCCGAATACGGTCAGCAGACCGACTATGGCCGCGGCTACGGCGAACCGGCACCCGGCGGCTACCCCGAGCAGGGTTACGGCGAGCCGGCCGGCCGGGATTACGACTACGGTGCTCCGGGCGGCGGGCAGGCCGGTTACGGCGGCGGCTACGGCGCGGGTGACTACCAGGCCGGTGGCGCGACCGTCACGCTGCAGCTCGACGACGGCAGTGGCCGGACCTATCAGCTCCGCGAGGGCGCAAACGTGATCGGCCGCGGCCAGGACGCTCAGTTCCGGCTGCCGGACACGGGCGTTTCTCGTCGGCATCTGGAGATCCGGTGGGACGGTCAGGTGGCGTTGCTGTCAGACCTCAACTCCACCAACGGCACCACAGTGAACAACGCACCGGTGCAGGAGTGGCAACTGGCGGACGGCGACGTCATCCGGCTGGGGCACTCCGAGATCATCGTGCGCGTGCACTGAGCGTCGCGGACCGGACACAACGGGGTGACAAGCAGCCCGCTTCACCCTCATGCCTATCGCTGTCCAAGTATCGTGACGATGCCGAAGGTCGCTGAAAGACACCAACGGGACTGCCACGGAAAGGACGTCGGATGCAGGGGTTAGTGCTGCAGCTGACGCGCGTCGGCTTCCTGTTGCTGCTGTGGCTGTTCATCTGGTCGGTGCTGCGCATCCTGCGCACCGATATATACGCCCCGACGGGTGCGGTGATGGTGCGCCGTGGGCTTGCGCTGCGCGGTTCGTTGCTGCCGAACCGGCAACGCCGGCATGTGGCGCGCCAGCTCGTGGTGACCGACGGCGCCTTGGCCGGTACCCGCATCACGCTGGGCAACCAACCGGTTCTGATCGGCCGGGCAGATGACTCGACACTGGTCCTCACCGACGACTACGCCTCGACGCGCCACGCCAGACTCTCGCCACGAGGTTCGGAGTGGTACGTCGAGGACCTAGGATCGACCAACGGCACATACCTCGACAGGGCGAAGGTGACAACAGCAGTACGGGTTCCCATAGGCACGCCGGTCCGGATCGGCAAGACGGTAATCGAGCTGCGCCCGTGACCCCGCGCACGCGAGGAGCGCTATGACCCCGCGCACGCGAGGAGCAATATGACGCTCGTTCTCCGATATGCCGCCCGCAGCGATCGCGGCCTGGTCCGCGCCAACAACGAAGACTCCGTCTATGCCGGCGCACGGCTGCTCGCGCTCGCCGACGGTATGGGTGGGCATGCCGCGGGCGAGGTGGCCTCACAGCTCGTCATCGCGGCGCTGGCACACCTCGACGACGATGAGCCCGGCGGCGACCTGCTGAGTAAGTTGCACTCCGCGGTCGCCGAGGGCAACTCCGCGATCGCCGCGCACGTCGAGGCCGATCCCGAGCTCGACGGCATGGGCACGACGCTGACGGCGATCCTGTTCGCGGGTAACCGGCTCGGCCTGGTGCACATCGGTGACTCGCGGGGTTATCTGCTGCGCGACGGGGAACTGACGCAGATCACCAAAGACGACACGTTCGTCCAGACCCTCGTCGACGAGGGCCGCATCACGGCCGAAGAGGCCCACAGCCATCCGCAGCGCTCGCTCATCATGCGGGCACTCACGGGCCATGAGGTCGAGCCGACGCTCATCATGCGCGAGGCCAAAGCCGGCGACCGCTATCTGCTGTGCTCGGACGGGTTATCCGATCCGGTCAGCCAGGAGACCATCCACGAGGCCCTGCAGATCGAGGATGTCGCCGAAAGTGCTGACCGGCTCATCGAATTGGCGCTGCGCGGCGGTGGCCCCGACAACGTCACGGTCGTCGTCGCCGACGTCGTCGATTACGACTACGGGCAGACGCAACCGATTCTGGCCGGCGCGGTGTCCGGTGACGACGACCAGAGCGCACCGCCCAACACCGCCGCCGGTCGAGCCTCGGCGTTCAACCCGCGCCGCAACGAGCCCAAGCGGGTGGTACCCCAACCCGCCGAGCCGTCGCGCAAACCCAAATCGCGGCGCCGAATCATCATCGCCGCGATCCTGCTGGTGCTGGTCGTGGTGGGCGGGCTGGCGATCGGCCGCGAAATCATCCGCAACAACTATTACGTCGCCGAACACGACGGCACGGTCTCGATCATGCGCGGTATCCAGGGCTCGTTTCTGGGTTACTCACTGCAGGAGCCCTACCGACTTGGCTGCCTCAATGACCGCAACGAGCTGTCGCTGATCGGCGCCGACGAGAACCAGGACAACCTAGCGTGCCGGCTGATGGCCGTCGACGACATGCGCCCGTCCGAGCGCGCCCAGGTGGTGGCCGGGCTGCCCGGCGGCACCCTCGACGAGGCGTTCGCGCAGATCACCGAACTCGCCCGAAGTTCGGTATTGCCGGTGTGCGCCCCCCGCAAGGCGACGCCCACAACGACGACGCCTCCGCCCCCACCGACTCCGACCTCCGAACCCGCGCCGGAGCCCAGCGCACGCGGACCAGGCGGCACCCCCGCGCCGGAGACGCCGACGACCGTCACCGCGCCCGCGCCGACCCCGCCGCCCCCGGGTGGGCCGACTCCGCCACCGTCGCCAACGCCGTCGCCCACCGTCACCGCACTGCCTCCCCCGCCACCGGAACCGGGGACGAACTGCCGGGCGGTGTCATGACGACGCAACCCCAGTCGCCGGTTACCGTCATGCCGCCGTTACCCAATCGGCGCAACGCGGAACTGCTGCTGCTGGGGTTCGCGGCGCTCATCACCACGGTCGCGCTGCTGATCGTCGAGACCAACCAGGAACAGGGGTTGAGCTGGGATCTGGCCCGGTACACGGTCGGATACCTCGCGCTGTTCGGCGGCGCCCACCTGGCCGTGCGCCGGTTCGCGCCATACGCCGATCCGCTGCTGCTGCCCGTGGTCGCCCTGCTCAACGGGCTTGGCCTGGTGATGATCCACCGGCTGGATCTGGCCAAGGGGGACATGACCTCCGATGGCCTCGGCGGAACCGCCAACCAGCAGATGCTGTGGACCCTCGTCGGCGTCATCGCGTTCGTGCTAGTGGTGATCTTTCTTAAAGATCACCGCATGCTGGCCCGGTATGGATACATCTGCGGCCTGACGGGCCTTGTGCTGCTTGTGATTCCGGCGCTGCTGCCCGCCCGGTACTCCGAGCAGTACGGCGCGAAGATCTGGATTCAGTTCCCGGGCTTCTCGATTCAGCCGGCCGAGTTCTCCAAGATCCTGCTGCTCATTTTCTTCTCGTCGGTGTTGGTGGCCAAGCGCAGCCTGTTCACCAGTGCCGGCAAGCACTTCCTCGGGGTCGACCTGCCCCGCCCACGCGATCTGGCACCGTTGCTGCTGGCGTGGGCCGCATCGGTGGGCGTGATGATCTTCGAAAAGGACTTGGGCACTTCACTTCTGCTGTACGCATCGTTTCTCGTGCTGCTCTATGTCGCTACCGAACGGCTCAGTTGGGTGGTCATCGGGCTCGCGTTGTTCGCGGTGGGAAGCGTTGTGGCATACCACATTTTCGGCCATGTGCAGGTCCGGGTGCAGACCTGGCTCGACCCGTTCGCCGATCCTGAGGGCGCCGGCTATCAGATGGTGCAGTCGCTGTTCAGCTTCGCCACCGGTGGCATCTTCGGCACCGGTCTCGGCAATGGGCAGCCCGGCACCGTGCCTGCCGCTGCCACCGATTTCATCGTCGCCGCCATCGGCGAGGAACTCGGATTGGTCGGTCTCGCAGGCGTTCTCATGCTCTACACGATCGTCATCATCCGCGGCCTGCGCACCGCCATCGCGGTACGGGACAGCTTCGGCAAGCTCCTTGCCGCGGGCCTGGCCTCGACGCTGGCCATCCAGTTGTTCATCGTCGTGGGCGGCGTCACCCGGCTGATCCCGCTGACCGGTCTCACCACGCCGTGGATGTCCTACGGCGGGTCCTCGCTCGTAGCCAACTATGTGCTGCTGGCCATCCTTGTGCGCATCTCGTACGCCGCACGTCGCCCGATCACCACCGAGCGGCCGCCGAACGCGACGCCCATCGCGGCCGCAAGTACCGAGGTGATCGAAAAGGTATGAACACCTCACTGCGCCGGGTAGCCGTCGCGATCATGGTGCTGATCGTGCTGTTGCTGGCCAACGCCACGATGACTCAGGTCTTCACCGCCGACGGGTTGCGCGCCGACCCACGCAACCAGCGGGTGCTCCTCGACGAGTACTCCCGCCAGCGCGGGCAGATCAGCGCGGGCGGCCAGCTCCTGGCGTACTCGGTCGCCACCGACGGGCGGTTCCGGTACCTACGGGTCTATCCGAACCCACAGGCCTACGCACCCGTCACCGGGTTCTATTCGCTGGCGTATTCGAGCACGGGCCTCGAGCGCGCCGAGGACACGATCCTCAACGGGTCCGACGAGCGCCTGTTCGGCCGTCGGCTCGCCGATTTCTTCACCGGCCGCGACCCCCGCGGCGGCAACGTCGACACGACCATCAAGCCACAGGTGCAGCAGGCCGCCTGGGACGCGATGCAGACCGGCTGCGACGGGCCGTGCCGGGGCTCGGTCGTCGCGCTCGAACCGTCGACCGGCAAGATCCTGGCCATGGTCTCGGCACCGTCCTACGACCCCAATCTGCTGGCCACGCATGATCTCAACGCGCAGAGCACGGCGTGGGAGCAGTTGCGTGACGACGCACAGTCACCGCTGCTCAACCGGGCGATCTCGGAGACGTACCCGCCGGGTTCGACCTTCAAGGTCATCACCACCGCGGCCGCGCTGCAGGCCGGCGCCACCCAGGACACTCAGCTGACCTCCGCGGCGCGGACCTCGTTGCCGGACAGCACCGCGACGCTCGAGAACTTCGGCGGCGCGACGTGCGGGTCCGGACCGACCACATCGCTGCGCGAGGCGTTCGCGAAATCCTGCAACACCGCGTTCGTGGAATTGGGTCTCGACACCGGCGCCGACAAGCTGAAGGCGACGGCCCAGGCGTTCGGCTTGGACGCGCCGCCTCCGGCGATCCCGCTGCAGGTTGCGGAGTCCACAACCGGACCGATACTCGACGGAGCCGCGCTCGGAATGTCGAGCATCGGGCAGCGGGATGTTGCGCTCACACCGTTGCAGAACGCACAGGTGGCCGCCACAATCGCCAATGACGGCATAGCCATGCGCCCCTATCTTGTGGATAACCTCAAGGGGCCGGACTTGGCCACCATCAGCACCACCGCGCCCGTCCAAGAGCGCCGAGCGGTGTCACCCCAGGTCGCGGCTACACTTACGGATTTGATGGTCGCCGCCGAGCAGGTGACTCAGCAGAAGGGAGCTATCGCCGGCGTGCAGATCGCTTCGAAGACTGGTACGGCGGAGCACGGGACTGACCCCCGCAACACTCCGCCGCATGCCTGGTACATCGCCTTTGCACCGGCCTCCGACCCCAAGGTCGCGGTCGCGGTGCTGGTTGAGGACGGCGGCGACCGGTTGTCAGCCACCGGCGGCGCATTGGCCGCCCCTATCGGACGCGCCACGATCGCGGCGGCGCTGCGGGAGGGTTCATGAGTCCCCGGGTCGGAGTCACGCTGTCCGGTCGCTACCGGCTGCAGCGGCTGATCGCCACCGGCGGTATGGGCCAGGTGTGGGAAGCTGTCGACTCCCGGCTGGGCCGCCGCGTCGCGGTCAAGGTGCTCAAGGCCGAGTTCTCCACCGATGCCGAGTTCGTCGAGCGGTTCCGCGCGGAGGCCCGCACGGTTGCGATGCTCAACCACCCCGGTATCGCGAGCGTGTACGACTACGGCGAGACCGAGCTCGACGGCGAAGGCCGCACGGCGTATCTGGTCATGGAGCTCATCAATGGTGAGCCGTTGAACTCGGTGCTCAAGCGCACCGGACGGCTGTCGCTGCGCCATGCGCTCGACATGCTCGAGCAGACCGGGCGCGCGCTGCAGGTCGCCCACACCGCGGGGCTGGTGCACCGCGACGTCAAGCCGGGCAACATCCTGATCACCCCGACGGGGCAGGTGAAGCTCACCGACTTCGGTATCGCCAAGGCCGTCGACGCCGCACCGGTCACCCAGACCGGCATGGTGATGGGCACCGCCCAGTACATCGCGCCGGAGCAGGCGCTGGGCCATGACGCGACCGCGGCCAGCGATGTGTATTCGCTGGGAGTCGTTGGCTACGAATCGGTTTCGGGTAAACGGCCGTTCACCGGTGACGGCGCGCTCACGGTGGCGATGAAGCACATCAAGGAGACACCGCCGCCGCTGCCCGCCGATCTACCGCCCAATGTGCGTGAGCTCATCGAGATCACGCTCGTCAAGAACCCGGGCATGCGCTACAAGTCGGGTGGGCCGTTCGCCGATGCGGTGGCCGCGGTGCGCTCCGGCCGCCGCCCGCCCCGGCCCAACCAGGCCCCGACACTGGGCCGTGCTGCGCCTGCCGCGGTGCCGTCCGCTGCGCAGGCTCGTGCGGCCGCCGACCTGACCGGACGCGCGCCGGTCACCGCCGCGCGCGCGAGGCCAACGACCACGAGCGCCCATCGACCGGTGCCGCCGCCGCGGCGTACGTTCTCGTCCGGCCAGCGGGCGCTATTGTGGGCGGCCGGCGTCCTCGGCGCGCTGGCGATCGTCATCGCAATCCTGATCGTGCTCAACGCGCAGGACCGCAAGGAACGCGAGCAGACGCCACCACCCACAGTCACCGACACGGTGACCGAGACAACGCCTTACCAGTCGCCGGCAGCGTTGCCTGAGCTGGGATTCCACGTGATCATGCCGCGGGCCCCCGTAGCACCGGAACAGATACTGCAATGACTACGCCTCAGCACCTCTCCGACCGATACGAACTCGGCGAAATCCTCGGCTTCGGCGGCATGTCCGAAGTTCATCTGGCACGTGATACGCGGCTGCACCGTGATGTCGCGGTAAAGGTGCTGCGCGCCGATCTGGCCCGCGACCCCAGCTTCTATCTGCGGTTCCGCCGCGAGGCCCAGAACGCCGCCGCGCTGAACCATCCCGCGATCGTCGCGGTGTATGACACCGGTGAGGCCGAGACGCCGAACGGGCCGCTGCCCTACATCGTGATGGAGTACGTCGACGGCGTGACGCTGCGCGACATCGTCCACACGGACGGCCCGATCCCGCCGAAGCGTGCGATCGAGATCATCGCCGACGCGTGCCAGGCGCTGAACTTCAGCCACCAGCACGGCATCATCCACCGCGACGTCAAGCCGGCCAACATCATGATCAGCAAGAACAACGCTGTGAAGGTGATGGACTTCGGCATCGCGCGGGCACTCGCCGACACCGGTAACAGCGTCACGCAAACCGCCGCCGTGATCGGTACTGCGCAATACCTGTCACCGGAACAGGCCCGCGGCGAGACGGTCGATGCCCGCTCCGACGTCTACTCGCTCGGCTGCGTGCTGTACGAAATCCTCACGGGCGAACCACCTTTCATCGGCGACTCGCCGGTGGCGGTGGCCTATCAGCATGTGCGCGAGGACCCGATTCCGCCGTCGCACCGCCATCAGGGCATCTCGCCCGAGCTCGACGCCGTCGTGCTCAAGGCGCTGGCCAAGAATCCCGACAACCGTTACCAGTCCGCCGCGGAGATGCGTTCCGACCTGATCCGCGTGCACAGCGGGCAGGCTCCCGACGCGCCAAAGGTGTTCACCGACGCCGAGCGCACGTCGATGCTCACCGCACCGATGGACCGCGGGGCCGCGACGCAGGACATGCCCGTCCCACGGCCCGCCGGTTATTCGCGTGACCGCGGCAACTCGGTTGCCCGCTGGCTCATCGCGGTGGCGGTGCTCGCGATACTCACCGTGGTCGTGACGGTGGCGATCAACATGGTCGGCGACAAACCGCGCGACGTGCAGGTACCCGACGTGAGCGGTCAGCAGTTCGATGAGGCGGTCGCCGCACTGCAGAACCGTGGCTTCAAGACCGTCATCGAGCGCCAGCCCGACAACACCGTGCTGCCCGAGCTTGTGATCAGCACCGATCCGGCGGCCAATACCGAGGTTTCCGCGGGGGACGAGATCACCATCAACGTCTCCACCGGTCCGCAACAGGTCCAGGTGCCCGATGTGAAGGACCTTTCGCCGCAGCAGGCCCGGCAGAAGCTCAAAGAGGCCGGGTTCGAGAAGACCAGGGAGTCGCCGAGTCCCTCCACACCCGAACAGAAGGGCAGGGTACTCGCGACGAATCCGCCGGCCAATCAGCTCGCGGCGGTCACCAACGAGATCACGATCGTGGTCGGATCGGGTCCGGAGAATGCCCAGATTCCTGACTGCGTCGGGCAGACCGCCGACAGCTGCAAGGCGATCCTGGGTGCATCTGGCTTTCCCAACACCGTCGTTGTCGAGGTGGACAACACCGCGCCTGCCGGCCAGGTGGTCGGCACCGAGCCGCCCGCAGGGCAGTCGGTGCCGAAGGACACGGTGATTCAGATCCACGTGTCGAAGGGCAACCAGTTCATCATGCCCGACGTGGTCGGCCAGTTCTGGGATCAGGTCTATCCGAGGTTGACGGCCCTCGGTTGGACTGGGCAACTCGATAAGGGTCCCGATATCCGCGACAGCGGTCAGCGCACGAACGCGGTGGTGACGCAGACTCCCGCAGCGGGCACCCCGGTGAACCGCGACGCGAAGGTCACGCTGAGTTTCGCGTCGTAGCGGCCGCGACGGCGCGGGCGACCTCGTCCTCGAGCTGACGGACGAGGTTCTCGGCGGGCGCGGCGCCGCAGTAGCCGAGCCAGTTGGCCAGCATGCGGTGCCCGCCCTCGGTCAGGATCGACTCGGGGTGGAATTGCACGCCATGAATGGGCAGCTCGACGTGACGCACGCCCATGATCACGCCGCCTTCGGTGCGTGCGATGACCTCGAGCTCGGCAGGCACGGTGTCGGGCAGGATTGTCAGCGAGTGGTAGCGCGTGGCGGTGAACGGGTCTGGAAGTCCTTTCAGCACACCGTCATCGGTGTGGTGTACCACGCTCGTCTTGCCGTGTAGCAGTTCGGGTGCGCGGTCCACGGTTCCGCCGAACGCGACGCCGATGGCCTGATGCCCCAGACAGACCCCGAGCAGGGGCGTGCCCGTCGCCGCACTTGCGCGCACCAGCGGGATCGACGCGCCTGCGCGTTCGGGGGTGCCCGGGCCGGGGCTCAGCAGCACGCCGTCAAAGTCGGCGGTCACCTTGGCGAGGGCGTCATCGCCGATCAGTCGTTCGTCGTCGTTGCGCCAGACCTGTGCGTCCACACCGAGCTGGCCCAGGTACTGGACCAGGTTGAACACGAAGCTGTCGTAATTGTCGACGACGAGAACCTGCATCGGCCCAGGTTACCGGCTCAGTAGCCGATAGGGCCCGCGGGTTTCGCGTAGCGCATCCGGACGGGCTCGGTGTGCCCGACGAGTTCGACCTGAGCCCGCGGTTCTTCGACGTAGCCCAAGCCGAACCGGACGACGTACTGCTTGTAGAGCGTGACGAGCGGGGCGGCGGCGAGGGCGGCCTGCATGGCGGCCGTGTCGCCGATCGCGGTGATGACGTAGGGCGGACTATAGGTGCGGCCGTTGAGGAGAAGGGTGTTACCGACACAGAGCGGTGCCGAGGTCGCGATGATGCGTTGGTCTTGCATCTGGATGCCCTCCGCGCCTGCGCTCCACAAGGCGTTCAGGACGGCCTGGATGTCCTGCTGATGTACGACGAGGTCATCGGGTGCCGCATCGCGGGGAAATCGGCCCTCAGCGTCACGCTGGGCGTCGGTAAGGGTCACCACAAGTCCGGGCCCCCGGATGGGCTCCATCCCGGCAGCTGCGGCCAGTTCGGCGCTTCGTGCGGTGATCGCGTCGAGCGCGGCATGCGAGCTGGGGGAGCCGCCGTGATGGCTGTCGATCTCGGTCGACAGCGCATCCCGCCGTGCGGTCAGCCGGTCCACCGACTGCTGGGCCTCCCGCACCAGGTCCACCAGGCGGGGCGCATCGCTGCGGCGAATCTCGTCTCCGCCCGATACCCCGTGCGTTGCGGCCAGGAGCAGGCCCGCGAGCAGGCACACGGCCGGGACGCCGAAGCGCCATGTGGAACGACGGGGCTGGTCCATCGGCTCCTCTTCCGGACGTGCAGCTACGTTAGGCTCGTGAAGCATCCTGCTTCATCGTCGCACCGTGTGACGCCGACTGTCCGCGAAGGTACCCATGCCCAAGTCCAAAGTCCGCAAAAAGAACGACTTCACCATCAAGCCGGTGAGCCGGACACCGGTCAAGGTTAAAGCCGGACCGTCCAGCGTCTGGTTCGTCGCGCTGTTCATCGGCCTCATGCTGTTCGGCCTCATCTGGCTGCTGGTGTTCCAGCTCGCCGCAACCAACCCGATCGACACGCCGTCTTTCCTTCAGTGGATGGCCGATCTCGGTCCGTGGAACTACGCGATCGCCTTTGCTTTCATGATCACCGGTTTGTTGCTCACGATGCGCTGGCGCTGAGTCCGGACGACACCATAATGAATTCATCTTACGTTCCGGGCGTTACCGGTTTAGCAACGTCCTCGACGCTCAATCACATCGTTGTGATTCATCCCCATTGGGGATAGCACCTGTGGATAACTTCATTAGTAACGGTAAAAGGGTGTGCACAGCCCGTGCAGCAAACTAGTTGGGGGCCTCCGAGCGCCGGAATCGCTGGTTGCGGCATAGCCGGAGTTATGATGGCTATCGCAGCTGTGACCCTGATCACAGATCCGCCAGGACGTGTTCTTGCCGGCATTGCCGCCGTGGGATTGCTCACGTTTGCAACGTTCTCCTGGCGGGCACGGCCAAAACTGGCAATCAGCGAAGACGGGCTCACTGTTCGGGGTTGGTGGCGCACCCGAATACTTCGCCGCAATGACGTCCGCTCGATCCGCATCACCGAGTTCCGGCGCATCGCCCGTAAGGTCCGCCTGCTCGAGATCGACACAGCAGACGACCGGCTGCTGGTTCTGACTCGATGGGACCTGGGCACCGACCCGCTCGACGTTCTCGACGCCCTCAAAGCGGCCGGCTACTGAAGAGTCCCGCACACAGACGCGACGTCCCCGCGGACGGGGACGTCGCGTTGTTGCGTATGCGGGTCAGGCCGTGGCTATGACACCGTGACCGACTCGATCACCACCGGCTCGGTGGGCCGGTCACCCCGGTCGGTTGCAGTGGACGCGATCGCATCGACGACCTTCTGCGACTCCGGGTCGACAACCTCGCCGAAGATGGTGTGGCGACGGTTGAGATGGGGGGTCTTGCCGACCGTGATGAAGAACTGCGAGCCATTGGTGCCCGGTCCGGCGTTGGCCATCGCCAGCAGGTAAGGCTTGTCGAACTGCAGTTCCGGGTGGAACTCGTCGGCGAACTGGTATCCCGGGCCGCCGCGACCGGTGCCGGTCGGGTCGCCGCCCTGGATCATGAAGCCATCGATCACGCGGTGGAAGATCGCCCCGTCGTAGAAGGGACCGGATGTGCTGCCCGACGCGTTCTCGGTGCTGTAGTCCTTGGTGCCCTGTGCCAAACCGACAAAGTTGGCCACGGTCTTGGGAGCGTGGTTTCCGAACAGCGCGATCTTGATGTCGCCGCGGTTGGTGTGCAGGGTCGCGGTCGCGGTCTGAATGGGGCTCGTCACGGAATGCCAGTGTGCCATCCCGCTCGCGCGGGCCTACCGGCACCCGTCAGTTACACCCCTACCGACCGCCGGGATGGCAGGCTGGACTGACAGTCGGAATCCGATGGCCCAGAAAGGTGCGAGATGACCGCGAACGCCGAAGCCAGGTTGGCCCCCCATCAACGACTTTCGCGCGGTTTGAAATACACCGCGGTCGGCCCCGTCGACATCACCCGGGGCGTCGTGGGTCTTGGCCTCAACTCGGCGCAGGCCACCGCGTCGGAACTGCGCCGTCGCTATGAGTCCGGCAAGCTGCGCCGCCAGTTGGCCGCAGCCGCCGAAGCCGTCGCCGCCCTGCCAGAAGTCCTTCAGGAGGCCGCGGCACCGCCCAAGAAGCGGCGCAGGCCACTCGTCATCGCCGGGGTCGCGGCCGCCGTCCTCGCGGGCGGCGCGGTCGTGTTCTCAATCGTGCGGCGCTCCACGCGGCCCGAACCGGCATCACCCCTCCCGCCAAGCGTCGAGGTCACGCCCAAGCCGTAGGGCGGTCTGCTACTTGGACGGGTCCTCGCAGTCCAGCCACTGACCGTTCTCCTTGAGGTAGCGGTTGGACTGCGTGTCCGTGGCCGGCGGCGCGTCGCCGGCTTTCCACGTCGAGGTGAGGTCGGCGGTCGCCGTGTCGCCCGTGACTGCGACGTTCTCGACCTTGTCGATCGTCACTGTCGTCGTCTGGCGAAGAATCTCAAGGTTCGCCGCCTTGTACGCCGGCTCGTCGTACCGGATGAGCGCATCGACCAGCTCGCCGATGGTGGCGTCCGATGCGGTGGGGTTCTGCTGTTTGAGTGCCTCGGCCAGGACGTCGGGTGGCGTTGCAGCGAGCTCCTCAGGAGTTCCGGCGTCGCTGATCGGCGGGAACATCGTGTCGGGCAACTTCAGAACATCAGCGCGGTACTGCTCACACGTCAGCTCGGCCATGCGGTCGAAGTCGAAGCCCGCCATCGCCGCTTCCTGCTCATCGATCAGATCGCGGATCTGTTGCTCGTCGGGCACCGCCGCAACGGAGGTGGATGGTGATGCCGAAGACGCAGCAGGAGTGCTCTCCGAACCACATCCGACCGCCCCAAACGCCGCCATGCCGGCCAGACCGATCAAGACCGCTCGCTTCACGACGAGACCTTCCTGTGTAGGTGCTGCCAGCTGTCTGGGAGCAGCCGAAGCGTACCGCTCGACAGGCCCGGTGACAGCGTTCTCGGCCAGAACTTCGGTGGCCGGCCCGCACCCCGGCGACGCGGATTTTCGGTAGTGCCTCAACCCCGCTGCGACGGCATCGGCCGATTCGACAGGGTGCGCGGCCCTGCGTCTCGCGGCTGTTGTGGGTGGGGTGCCTCTTGGTTCGGCGGCGTGAGCGGTCGATCGAACGGTGACGGCGGCGGCGTGGTAGGAGCCGCCGCGGGCTGGGGTACCCGCGCCTGCGGAGATGGCGGGGAGGCAGCCGGGGTCGGATCATCCGAGGGACGCGGCCCTTCACCGGGCGCGGGCCGCAGCGACGGCCACGACGGCGGTGGTCCACCATTCTGAGGAGCCGGCGCCGAGGACACCGGGGTCACCTCGGTCGGGGGCGGAACGCCTGGTGTTCCCCCTGGTAGCGGTGGTGGCGCGGGCGACATGGGCACCGGGCCGCCGCTCACCTGAGGTGGAGGTTGTCCGGGTCCCCTCTCGGAACTCGGTTTCGGCGCAGCCTTTTTCGCTTTCGCCGCCGCGTCATGGAGCTTTTCGCCCTTCTCGAGTCCCTTCTCCACCGATCGTCCCGGACCGGACGGTAAGAACGCGGTGATCCTTTGCAGCCCTGACCCCAGTCCGGGAGCTCGATGCCCCACCTTTTCGCCGGCCAGGTGCAGGCCATAGGAGATGGCTGCGCCGGTGGCAAAGCTCGGCGGCGGCAAGTTGTAGGCGAAATTGGTGAAGGCACCGGAATCCGGAGTGGTGGTGTTCGGCATCGCCCGAATTTTCGGGATTCCCGATGGGGTGCCACCTAGCCCAGTACCGGGTGTT
Organism: Mycobacterium venezuelense; assembly: GCF_054919535.1. Taxonomy (NCBI): domain Bacteria; kingdom Bacillati; phylum Actinomycetota; class Actinomycetes; order Mycobacteriales; family Mycobacteriaceae; genus Mycobacterium; species Mycobacterium venezuelense. The sequence continues at coordinate 241,473 of NZ_JBONDW010000004.1, read as the reverse complement.
GGGGCCGGACTGAGGCCGTCGAGAATGCTCTCGGCGATCGACGCACTTGCTCTGCGCCTGCTGCGACCGAGTCGCAGCAGCATGGCGAGGGCCACGATCATCAGGATCACCGAGGACACCGTGGACCCCATGATGTTTCCCTGTTTTCGGAAGATGACCGTGAACATCTGGCCGACGAATACCGTGATCGCGACATAGCCGAACATCGCCATCGCGGAGTACCCGAGCTCCACCGCCGAGGTATAGATGCTGCGCTGGGCCGGTCCGGGTATGAACCCAACGGCCAAGCCCCACAACAATTTGCAAGCGCTGACGACTGCGCGAAAGAACTCCGCGACAATCCGGTATGCGGTGACGATCGCGTACAAGAGAAAGATGGCGACGAAGAAAAGCAGGAGAACTCCAGCACCGATCTGCCCGGCATCGGGATTGTCCGCGCTGTCCTTCATCGCATGCGAGTTCGGGGCTCCGCAATCTTCGACGCCGTCTTTGATCCGATCGGCGTCACCGGAATTGACGCCGGCGCTCCACGCGGCGGCGCAGGACGGTGTGTCATCGACAACGGCGCCGAAGTTCCACGCCTGCAATGGCCTTCGAACCAGATTGGTCGCGAGCGTTGCCTCCAGTTGGGCCAAGGTGTCTCCGGCATGACCCGAACTTGCGGTGGAGTTCGTGACCGCGGCGATCGCGAGGTCGCGCCCCTGTACGAGTGGACCGTCGTCAGAGATCGTCCAGGTGATCGGCGTGTAGGCGATTGCCCCGGCCAGCAGCGCCACCACCATCGCCGCAGCACCTTGACCGACCGCCTTGGGTGCGTTGCCCCGAATGATGTTGAGGGCGATGACAACTGCTGCGACGATCGCCGCGAGCACCGCGATGCCGGGAAGGACCTGTTCGGCATAGGCCTGGATGCCTTCTGCCACCGGCAGAACCAGATCCTGCAGAAACCCGAAACTCAGGACGTACATCAGAAGCCAGATCGCGAATCCTCCGATCACGACGAACAACGATGCGAGGATGCGCAGCTGGCCACCGAACATGGTGTTGTCGAATTCGAACAGATTCCCCATGTCAGTCGACATCCGGTACTTCCACAGCGAGACACCGTAGGAATCGGTCACCGACAGCATCCCGAGAATCCCGGAGCCTGACGTCTCCCATACCGCGGGCACCGCGTGTGCGTTGGCGGGAAATGCGATCGCCAGAGCGGTCAGCGCGAGGTTGACCATCACCGGCAGGACCGTGACCCGGCGCAGCAGACTGGCGTTGGCGAACATCCAGAGCCGTGACGCCAATTGGCCCGTCGCGGGCAACGTCGGGTCCCATTGCTTCGCGAGGCTGAGATCCGCTGTGGCACATAACCGGTCCGCGACGGACACAGCAAACGGATTCCCCCGAAAGGGAAACTTACCCAGCATGGTGACCACGGTTCCATACCCGGCGCGATGTGTATCCAACGTTCAGGTGAACGCCTAATGGCGGGATTTGCAAGCGCCGACGGCCAGCCTCCACTACATCGCGCCCGATCTCAGTCCGGCTCCGCCAAACGCATACTCGTTGGATGCGCCTCGGCGAGATTCTGTTGTGTGTTGCCAACATCGTTGGACTGGTTGCCGTCGCGATTCCGTGGCCCAACCGGGCTCAGCGCGTTCGACACCTGGCTGCGGTCGCGCCGTTGGCGGCGATCGGCCAATTGATCGTCGAGGGGTACCGCTGGCAGATGGTTGCGGCATATGTGCTGACCGCGGCGATCGCTGTGGGCTGGGCACTGCAGATGAAGGCCTGCACGCCTCGACACACCTGGCCTCGGTTCGCCGGATTAGGACTCGGCGTCGTCGTTTTCGTTGTTTCGGTGACCGTGCCGGTTCTGCTGCCCGTGTTCCGGCTTCCGGCACCCGGCGGGCCGTTCGCGATCGGTACGGTCACCTACCACTGGCGCGACGACAGTCGGCGCGAGATCTTCGCGGACGATCCGCACGCCCGCCGCGAGTTGATGGCGCAGATCTGGTATCCGGCCGAGAAATCCCCGTCGCCGCGGCGTGCACCCTACGTCGACGACGCGTCATCGCTGTCACCGGCGATCGCGCGGCTACTCTCCGTGCCGGAATTCATCTTCGGCCATTTCGGTGTCGTGCCCACCCATGGCACGGAACTGGCACCGGTGGCTTCGGCACGCGAGCGGTATCCCGTGCTCGTCTATCTGTCTGGGCTCAACGCATTTCGTCAGTCCAACATGTTCCAGATCGAACAGCTCGTGTCGCACGGTTTCGTGGTGGTCGGGCTCGACCAGCCGTACACCTCGGCCATGACCGTGCTGCCTGACGGCCGTGCCGTCGAGGGATGGTCCAAGGACCGACTGGTCGACGCCATCCAGCAAAGCATCACGCCAACGCCCGAGACACCCGAGATAAACGGCGTGGCATTGCCGGCAGGGCTGTTCCCGTATCTGGCCGAGGATGTCGGCTTTGTCCTCGATCAGCTTCGCCGCCTCGACAGCGCGGACCCGCACGGGCTGCTCACCGGCCGGCTGGACTACGAGCGGGCCGGTGCCTTCGGTGTGTCGTTGGGCGCCATCACCGTCGGTTCGGCGTGCCATTCAGATCCGCGGCTGCACGCATGCCTGATGATGGACGCCGCAATGCCCGCCGACGTCGTCCGTGACGGCCTTTCGCAACCGACCATGTGGCTGACCCGCGACGCCGACTCCATCCTGTTGGAACGAAGCCGCAGCGGCGGCTGGCCGGATCACGAGATCGACGAAACCCTGCGCACACAGCGTGAGACCTTCGACAAGGCGCCCGCGGGAGCGGGTTACTACGTCGAGATCCCCGGCATGTTCCACATGAACTACACCGACGCACCGAGCTGGACGCCACTGGCGGAGCGGCTCGCCCTTTCCGGACCGATCGGCTCACAGCGGGGACACGAGATCGTCGCGGCCTACACCGTGGCGTTCTTCAACCGGTTCCTGAACGGAGGCGAGCCGGGACTGCTCAACCGGCCGCCGCCGTGGCCGGATGTCCGGATCGACAGACGCTAGCCCTCGGCGACGGCCTTGATGGCCGCCAAGGTCGCCGGGATGCCGGTGAGCGCGGCCTCGCTGCGCTTCGCGATTTCGGCGTCGGCTTGCGGCCCGAAGCGCTCGCGAAAACCCGCGATCCCGGGTTCGAGAAAAGCCCAGGACTCGGTCAACCGGGTGCCGGCGCCCGCAGGCTCGAGCGTGTAGCCCCAACGCACCCAGCCGCCGTTGACCTCCCAGGTGAATTCCCGCCCGGGCTCGGCTACCACGACCTGGCTGCGGGTCTCCCATTCGCGTTCGGGCGTCACGTTGCGTCCGGTGAACCAGGCGCCTACGTGCGGCCCGTCGTCCTCGTCCCACCAGCACTCCTGGCAGACAGGGCTCCACTCACCGGTGCGCGTGACGTCGGAGACGATCGCGTACAGCTCGTCGGGTGGCAATGCGACATGAATCGAGTCGGAGTACTCAAGCTGAGTCACAGAGCCGACGCTACCAAGCGGATCAAACGAAAAACTTGTGGAGCCTAGGAGATTCGAACTCCTGACATCTGCCTTGCAAAGGCGAATCAGGTTCCTTTTCAACGAGTTACGGTCTAGACGAAGCGTGGAAACACATCACTGTTGTTCACAGGATCTATCTGTAACTGTGGGCAGATTGTGGGCATCGTGTGGGCGGGTTCCTACCAGTCGGCTGGCTTATAAAATTTGCCGACAGGGTTAGGCATCTGGTGCAGGTAATAATCCTGGTCGGACATAGTTCGCCACCAATGGCCACCGGGACCCTCATGTCGGTCACCTTTCAGAGCGCCCGCTAGAGGGTTCGTCCCAGGGTTCACCGTTCCAACTGGCACCAGCATGCGAGCCACCGACAGAGGCAGGGCGAGGTCTGAATCGTTTGACACGACGATGGCAGCATCGACTTCTCGCCGAAATACGTCAGCGAGCAGATGTGTCGCGACGTTAACGTCTGAGCCTTTCTCTTCGCGATTCCGCACCGTCGCCATGAACATGTCTCCATACGGATTGGGACTCGAGACACCGTCGTAGTAGGTGGCAATAGGAAGCCCCTGCCACGACTCCGTACCATCCGGCACGATCACCTCCGCCTTGCCCGAGGGGAGTTCATTTGCAAGCGGCAGCTTTTTCGGCCAGGCGACGAAGTAGCCCAACTGGAGCACGTCAATCGCTCCGTGCTCCTTCAGGGCCTTTACGTACAGCGATTGGTCGGCATGGGCCGCCTGGCTCTCAGACGCGTCGACGTACGCGGTGCAGTAAACGATCCGTTCGACGCTCGCCCCATGCCATTTTGCAAGACTTACTGCCAGTGCTCGGATATCAAGCCAGCGCCAACCAGGCGTGCCTCGGCCGCAAACTTCACGCATGCCGTAGTACAGGTTGAACGCGTCGACGTAGACGCCCACTTTCACCTGCTCGACCCTAGTGGTGAGGTCGGCTAATCCCGGGCAAATCTAACCGTTAAGCGGCAAAAAAAGACCCAGCCCTACAGTGAGGGCTGGGTGGGTAAGACCGAATGTAGGTACTAACACCTACCGCTGTCAACTACCAGCTTTCACCCAGCCTACTCCTTCCACCTGCGGTTATGCGACCACAACGCCTATACAACACTGCATTGTCGTTGTGGGCGGGGTTATCCCTATGAGGGTCCCGACAGTCGCTTGGCGTGGCGTTCAAGTGCCAAAAAAAGCCCTCTGAGAACTCTCGCCGCCCTGCCGATGCCTCCGATATCAATTTGTGACCTAAACTACAAAAAAGAGCACGATCAAACCGTCTGAGATTACTCGGCAGACCCGGTACCAAGCACGTTCGTCACGTGACGGTGGCTCGGGGGCCGCTTCCACCGAACTATCACTTAGCCGCCGGAGGCGCTTCTTGGTCTGGTCACTTGGCTTAGAGGCTGCCAGCGGCCGACCGGTTCCTGCAATCGCTCGATATGCAAAACCGGAGGGCACGGGCCTAGCCCATGGAAGAATTGAACGATGCGCGCCGGCGGAGTCAACATCGAGGCTGGCACCCTGTACCTTGCCGCGGTCGACCCCGACGAGCTAGTACTCGGGAGACCTGTCGCGATCAACCAGCCGAAACTGGTACCCCACGAGTACCTCGTCGGAGCAGAGGCTCTACACGATCTGACCGAACGGGTGCGCGAAGAGATTTCGTCCGCCCAATTGGCCGCCGTTGGATTGGTCGAGACACGAGCTTTCAAGGCGCTTCAGTACAAGCACGTTTATCCCCGCGTTGTGGGAATGTGCGCGGTGATGGCAGCCTGCACAGCCCTAGGCGTTAGATACAAGACGCTCAAGACTGAAACAATCGGCACCGCCGTGGGAGCTCCAGCCAAGGCGCTCAATACCGTGAGCCCGGAGGCCTTCCTACTTGCGAAACCGCCTAAGTACTGGACGGCTGGCCTTGCGGAGGCATACGCAGCGGCTGCGACCATGCTGACTCGGGAGGGTGGATGACGGCGACAGCACCAGCACTCGTCGGCGACGGCGACGGCGACGAATCTGACAAGCCGAACCCCGAGCGGACAAGATTGCTTCGGTTGGATTTTGAGTGCCTGCAAACCCTTCCTGAAGGGTCAAATCCGGTAAGGGTCTGGTGGGACGAGAACCTTGATTGCTATCGCGTGGGCAAGCGTGTCGATCGAGCCAGCTTGGACGGCGAGTTACCGGAGCCAGCTCTTCTGGAAAAAATCCGACACGACAACGTAGTTCGTGTGCTGGCTGCTCCTGAAGTAGGAGGTTTCAAGGCGCCCCTACGCGTCATCGAGATCATCACCCCTTACTACCCTCGGGGCAGTGTCACAGATGCGTTCCTCCGCGGGGATCGGTTTACTCCAACGGAGTCTGTACAGATCGTCCAGGCCGGCCTTCGGGGGTTGGGACACCTCCATGAAGTGCAGCGAATTCTCCATCGCGACATCAAAAGTCCGAACATCCTGTTAGATGACCTTCATGTTGCCAAGGTCGCCGACCTAGGCTGTGCAGGAGCCATCGCTGACGATGGAACTGTGCCCGCTCTGGACATTCCCACCCTCTACAGCCCACCCGAGCTCGTTAGGACAGGAATCCTGACTAGGGCCAGCGACCTGTACCCAATGGGCCTGGTTCTACTCGAACTGCTCAAAGGCGGTTTTGATTACGAGGCGTATCCCAAGTCTGTCGTCGCCGCCCGACTCATGCGAGGCATGTCGCCATTGACCATGGAGGAGCGCCGATACCCAATCTGGACATCACGTTCACTAAACCGTGTGCTCAACCAGGCTCTACATTCCTTGCCTAGTAAGCGTTTCCAAACGGCTAGCGCGATGGACAATGCCCTCTCCCAAGCTCGGGTTGTCGATTGGGGTGAAACCGACGTCCATCGCTGGGAAGCCCCTTTCCGGCACCACAGCGAACGCCGGATCCGTGTCGAAGCTAGCGCCCTTCGTCGTGGCGGTTTTCGACTGTCAACACAGGTGAACCGTGGTAGTGGTTGGCGGCGTTACGGTGCCGCTGATTTGGATGTGGACGTGCTGGAATCAACTCCGGCCCGTCGCTTCTTCGACCAAGCAACCGATATCGCCATCGTCCGCTGAGCGGCGACTCGAACAGCGCGAGCTTCGGTCTCGGACAGTGTCTGCCACAGTTGATCGACCTGTTCCGATCGGCTTACGTCTAGTCTCCATGCTGCTTGAGCCGCAGTTCCCTCCGCCACGAGCCAGCCAGTATGAACCAGGTCAAAGAAAGCAGACTCGGCCGCAGATTCGCTCACGCCATAACCCTCTACGAACATGCGCCGTAGTGCCCGTAGAGCGTTCCCAGCCGGCAGTTCGCTTAGCAGCTCTTCCACGAGCATCTGCGCTACCCAAGGACGACGACTAAAGGTGGAGTGCGTCACCTGTCCGTAGGCGATGGCAGCGTCCGCAGCGAGGACCAGAACCGCGCCGGGGGTAAACAGAGCTGCTCCACTCATTGACCAATCCTATCCTATTACGCGTAACGCGTTACGCAGATCGCGTATCTTTATCGGGTGGCCATCGCCGAAAACTCTGAAGTCCAGAGGCTTTCGCGCGTCCTGTTCGGGCAAAGCCACCGACTAAGCGTGATGATAGGCATCGCGCGAGGCCCGAGGGAGTTTCTACTCTCTGGATTGGCGAGTGACCTGGGGTTTCAAAACTTGAGCAGTATCCAAGATCCCATCCGCGACCTCGAAGCTGTCGGCCTCATAGAACGTCTGCCGAGGGTCTCAAATAGAGTTCGCTTCCGACGCAACCCAAGCGCCGCCTGGCGGTGGGTGAAGGAACTAGCCGCGGTAGCTTCCGTCTGACTCATCCACTTGCACAGTGCGCGATCATCCCGCACCTGGTTCGCAGAGCCAGGGCGCGCCAGGTTTAGCTACTCGACGCGGCCGCATGGTCGCCACCCATGCCGTCGAACCTATGTGAGAATCGGCCCCATGACGGGCCGCCCGCGAAAAAGACTGACCGACGACGAGCTTCGAGCGCTCGCCCAAGAGTGGTCAACCGAGTACGTCGAGTTCAAGCTGTGGCGGAATCCCGAACCGACCGAATTGAGACGCCGTTTTGTGCTTGACGCCCGTCAAGACACCCCCGCCGGCCAAGCCGTATGGTTCCCTTCGCCGCCTGGCTTTAGGACCATAAAGAAAGCGCGAGACCTTGCGGCAAATCTGGCGCAGAAGAAGGAGCGCCGCCGGCCGAGGCTAATGGAGTGGCGCGGGCGCTGAATCGATGCCGTCCACCGAACTCCGCATCTTCGACGTCGTCGACCGGACCGACTCATCACCCGCGTACGACACCGAGGACTCCTTTCACTTCTTGAATCGCGTCGCGGGGGCACCGTGGCAGCGGGTGCGCGAGCTCGTTGACTCGTGGTTCGCCGAATATCCTCCCGACGCAAAGCCGGACCTCCGAAGCCGGTTCCGTGAAGCAGACGCACCCCAGCATTACGGGGCCTGGTGGGAGCTGTACGTCTACACACTGCACCAACGCCTCGGATACGAGGTGGAAATACATCCGACACTGCCAGGCACTACCCGGCAACCAGACTTCCTGGTCACCCGAGGAGATACGGCCACCTACGTCGAATGCGCCGTGTACCTCTCCCGCGCAGGTTCGACCTCAGACGGAGGTGGCGAGCGAGGCTGGATTTACGAAGCCACCAACCAGGCCAGCGACCCGAACTTCCTCGTAGACATAGAGATCCGGCGATCGGGCACAGAGCGACCCAAAGCGCCAGAGGTCGTCAAACCGCTGGAGCAATGGCTGTCCTCGCTTGATCCTGATGTCGTCGCCGGCCAGATCGCCTGCGGCGGCGGAGCGCCCGAACTCGTCCTCACTGTCCGCAGCTGGGAGATCGAATACTCCGCCTGGCCGGTCCTGCCGGAACGTCGCGGCGAGGGCGGGCGGCTGATCGGTGTCTACCCGACAGTGACTGCTTTCATAAGCAATGACATGCTGCGCATCAGGGATCTCGTGAAATACAAAGGCGGACGATATGGCTCGCCCGACAAGCCGCTCCAGATCGCGATCCTCAACACCTCGGGATTCGCCGAAGCGCAGGAGATCAAAGAAGCGCTATTTGGTACTGAAGCATTAAGTTACTTTGTCGGGCAGCCTGATTCGACTCATCTAGTTCGCAAGCGGGATGGTTACTGGCGCCAAGGCCCACCGGTGAGAGGGTCTAGGGTGTCGGCGGTGCTCGTCGGTCAGAACATCTACCCGTGGCGGATCTGCGCTGAAACACCGAAGCTATGGATCAACCCTTGGGCTGACAAGCACATGATTGACCCACCATTGCTGGAGACGTACACAGCTCGTGATACTGGCGAGGTCCATCAGGTTCGGGCGGCCGGATCTGCACCCGACGCCATCTTTGGCCTTGACCGGGAATGGCCCGGATTTCGGAGAAGGCACTGACTTGCCCGCCACCCGCCACTCCCGGTCACCCGGAGGAATGGAAGCTCAAATCGATGTCGACCCCCCGACTGCGGTACGCCTTCGCAATTACTCAGGGCCCGAATGCCGGGCTCGGTTGCGCCGGATGGCGAATCTGGACTCACCGCGAGGACACCTACATCGCAGCAAAAGGCAACCCCTGGAAAGCCTCGCTACATTCCGACGCTTCCTGGCGCGTTGCCGTCACGAGTGAACACGTCACATCTGGGAAGTTGCCTATCGTGCCCGGAGGGCGCGCCACATCCTGGGAATTCGAACCGACCCGATTCGAACACGGGGGACGAATGGCATTCGCCATCGCAGTGCCACGGAATAGCTTGATTCCAATAACGCTCAGCCCGGCCGAAACAGTCATCGAAATAGCTGACAGCTGGGACCGCCTAACGGTCCTCTACGTCTGGATGACCGAACCAGGAATCGACCTGCAGACACAGGGTGGCATCGTCGGCGGTCCGCTGTACCTCAAAAGCGGCCGCCAGGTGTGGGTGACGGCATGCGAGCAGTTTGTCGACCCATACCCACCCGAGCCGATGCCATCAGGCCAGCTAGTCGAGCCAAGATGGCCCGCCGAACATGACGTCAGGGCACCCGGATTCATGGTGCGCGGTGTCAATGTCGCGGGCGACCTACGCACCTGACTTGCGGAAGCGGTCGGCATCGAACGCCACTACCTTGCCGCTGTCGTCCGCCACACCCGGTGTCTTCTGGACCGCTCGCAGCCGGACGATCTCAGCCTTCGCGCGTTCCAGGGCAGGGTTGAGGTTCGCCCGCAGCTGGGGCTTGTCCTCGAAAGTCTCAGCAAGCAACTTGTACCGAATTTCAGCCTCCGCCAACTCATCCTTAGCGTCCATCGCCTCAACCAGCGTCTTGTACTTCGCCATCAGAAAATCTCCCGAACCGCCGATTTTCCCCAGGGGGGTAGGGGGGTGCCACACACACACTCGCCTATGCGGCCAGGGGCGAAGCCAGGGCGGGGCTTGGGGGCACTACCCCCTGGGTGCTGCTGGTGTGCGGCGACGGGCGGAGGTGCTTCTGGGCATGTCCGACCGTTATGGAAGCCGTTGCCTACGAGCGAAAGGAAGACCTCGTGGGTTTGACGCCGGCCGCCGCAAGTCATTAGGACAGTCCGAGGCGTTGGGCCATCACATCGCCGAGCGAGGGGGCGCCTTGTGGCGCGCCGCGCTTGTGCTGCTGTGTGTTCGGAAAGCCTGCTGAGAAGGGAAGGTTGAGCGATGGCGGCATGTATTGCGCCGTGATGGCCAGTCCGTTGTTGGAGTAGCGGGCGAGTGCGGCGAGGTCGTCGAGGTCGCCGCGTGTGGTTGTGTTGCGCTCTAGGTAGTCCTCTTTGATTGAGGACCATCCTCGGATCAGCGCCTTCTCTAGGACTGCGGCCGCGAGGATGTTGTCTCCGGAACGCTTCGCCGATTCGTACAGTTCTGCGGCGTCGTCGCTGTCTTCGAGTTCGCGGGCGCGGGCTTGTGCGTCGCGGAACGATACGACTTTCGCTGGGTCGCTGCTGGCGGAGGGTGAGAGCCCGAATATGCGTCGTTCGAGCTTTTCCTTTTCGGCTTTGACGGCGGCTTTTTCGCGGGCCTGCAGCGCACTCATCTGCTCGGTGACTTGATGGTGGAGCGGTTCGAGGCGTTCACGCTTGCCGACGGGCGTGAGGTTCGGGTCGTCGGCAACCTCGGCGTGCACCCGCGAAAATTCTTCGGCGAGTTGCCCGGCTTCGTTGCGATACCCTTCAACTTCGGCGTGTAGAGCTTCGAGGCTCATTGTCCGTTCTCCTTCATGCGATGTCTTTTAGGGCGATGCTGTTGGGGTTGATGAGCCAGCGGGCTCCTACTAGTTCCGCGTCGAGTCGGCCGTTGGTGCACCACTTGCGGACGCACCGGTCGGTGACGTTCAGCGCTTGTGCTGCCGCTTTGGTGCTCAACCACATCTCTGATTGTGTCGTGTTCTGTTGTCCTGCAACTTGTTCTGTTCCGCATTCGGAACGGCGTGCTGCGAGGTAACGGCGTGCTGAGTGGTGGAGCGCGGTGAGCGCGATATAGGCTTCCGGGTCGGTGAAGTACAGCCTGAAGCGGCGGTCGGCGGTCATCCCTGAGTTCTGTTCGAGCCAGTGAGCTATGGGGGGCGGGATGACGACGGATCCGTCGCTGGTGATGCGCTCGGCGATGCGCACCTCCAGCGACCGCAGGGGACTTGCCAAGCCGGCAATTTTCTTTGTCATCCGAGAAGCCCCTGATATGCGCTCACCGCTGGCTGCTCTCATGAGCGTGCTGCCACCCGTGGTGCGGGCAGCCGCTATGGCAGAACGGGTTCTCGGCGCTGACGGTGCACAACGGCTGCGTGATGTTCACGCGGTTACCTCCTGCTGGTGTTTGAGGATTCGGGTGACGGTGGAATATCCGACGCCGAGGCGGCGGGCGATCATGCTCGGTGCGGTGCCGGCGGACTGTTCGGCGAGGACTTCAGCGACACGTTCGGGTGCGATGCGCACCACGCCTAGCGTGACGAGGCGCTGGGCGATGGCCAGGTGCGCACCGTTGCGCACGGAGACGTTGGGAGTTTCCACACGTGCCACGGGCAGGTCGTCTGCTGGCTTGATCTCCGCGTCGAGAATGTCCACAGCGACGGTGTCCCGCACGTGTAGCTGCGCAGCGCGTTGAGCGCTGGTGAGTGCCAACAGTGCTGCCGGTCATGCCCAGGTCGATGATCAGCGGAACGATCCACGCGATGACGGGGGCGATTCCGGCCCAGGTGATCACGAGGTCTTGCAGTGCGACGAAATTGAGCACGAACGCGCCCAGGGCGAGCGCAATCGCGATGACCAGCGCGCATCGGTACGCGGCGCCGACGATGCGTGCTTGCACCAGGGCGTGCACACCGTAGGTGGCGCACAGTTGGATGAGCACGATGACGAACGCGAGCACTGAGGCGATCACCGGGGGAACGCGCGCTGCCGAGCACGGCGTGCGTGACCACACCGAGGATGGACACCGCGGCAGAGCCTAGGAGCCAAGTCCAGAAGAATCGTCGGGCGGCGCTCATGCGCTTGCCTCATCTTCGGAGCCGGCGGCGGGCTTGAGAATCCAGGTCCGCTTGACGGCGCTGTCACCTTCGGCGGGGACGGACTCAACACGTTCGTGGTCGAGTGCAGCGTGGCGCACTGCGGTCCAGGTGTAGCCGGCCTGTTCTGCTGCGGCCCGGAAGTCGTCGCGGTCCATGACGGTGCTGCCCTCGGGCAGGTGGCGGATGTAGCTGTCAACCCACTCGGTCGCGGGCCGGAAGGCCGTGGGCCGGTTCCCGGTGATGTCCCAGACCGAGGTGCGGGGTGTGCGCTTGATGACCTTCACGCCGGGGTGCTTGCTGGCGGCCGAGCGCAGTGAGTCCACCGAGTACCCCGCCGCTTGCCCTGCCGCGAACACAGCAAACGACTCGGCGGTGTCATGGCCGGCTTCTCGGAGGGCTGTAATGTGGTTGTCGAACCACTTCGGCGCGGACAGCGTCGGCTGATGCACTTCCGGCGACCTGCGGGAATCAAGGTCGGTCACGGTAGCCTCGGGTACACCGTGTACTTCAGGTACACGGCCACTGACCTGAGGTTTTGGCGGGTGTACCTCCGGTACACGTGTACCTTCCGAGCCGAGGCCGTACCGCTCTTGGCTGCCATCCCTGGTGGCGACAATCTGGCCGACAGCAGCTAACTCAGCTACGGCTGGGTCGAAGTGGTCGCGTAGGTCCGCTTTCAGCTTCCGGCGCAGGTCGTGGCGGGCAAGTTGACCATCCCGCTCAAGCCATCGCAGGATCGCCTTCTTGGCCCGTTCGAGTTTGTGGTCGGAGATGAACTGCTCCCCGGCCGCCCGACTCATTGCCCGGTCTCTGATCTTTGCCCTGGCAGCTTGTCGGTCGTACTCGAGCACGGCTGTGCGGGTGGCGTCGGACTTGGCCATGATGCACTCGGCCAGCTCCCAATCGAGCGCCGATACGACCATCCGGTGATCGAGGATCGCCAGGGTCGCGGCGACCTTGAGCCGTGTCAGGGTCCGGTGGCCGTCGATGGCGTCGAGTTCTCCGCGCTGGTTGGCCAGAAGCCCAGCGGCGACATACTCGCCGATTTCCGGCGTGCCGTATTGGATGAGAACCTGGCGGTCCGCCGTCGCCCAATCGGGCAGCTTCGTGTCAAGCACGTGGTCCGGTTCTGGGCCGGGGGTATCCGGGATGGATGGGTCGGTGACCGATCCCCACACCACGCGTTGTGGTGTTCCGCCGGTCACGTCATCGAGGATGACCGCGGTGTGGCCGTACTGCGCGCTGATGGACAGACCCAAGCGGTAGGAGTCGGCTGGGACCGACCTGGTGGTTGCTGTGGATGCGCCCTTGCTGCCCAGTCGATCACCCGTCAGTCCGGCCTTGAGGGCTGCGAGTGTGTTGTTGCCTTGCCCTGCATTGAGGGCTGTCAGGTGGTCGATCTCGGGCACGGTGAACAGTGCGCGGGTGATCCGGTCGGCCGGATCCTTTGTTTCCTTGAACAGCTCGTGGATGCCTTGACCGGAACCGAGTCCTTCTTCGTGAATGTCGGTGGGCCACAGGACGCGGGCCAGCTTGTCGGTGACTCCCTTGCCGGATCCTGATCGGCCGATGAGGATGATCGCCATATTCAGGGATGCTGGTGCTGGCGGCCCGGGGAGCATCACGCGGTGGCTGGTGGACACGACGACCCGCAGCAGGACCGCGAGCAGTAGTGCCCACGGCGCTACGTAGCGGGCTCGTGCCCACTGGTGAATCAGCTTGAGTTGGTCGGTGGCCGACCAGAATTCGTCGTCGGTCAAGATGCTCTCCTGGGTATGTAGGCGCCGCTGCGGGTGGCGTCTTGCCGGCGGCGGATGCCGTTTGCGATCGCCGTCCAGTCCGCGGCCGCTGAGATCGCCTGCGAGGCTTCGGCCATCACCATCTGGTGAGTGTCGTTGGCCAGGGCTTCGCGTACGCCGCCGAGAATCAGGGCGAGCAGTTTTCTGGCGTCGTCGTCGGGCATCCCGCACCACTGAGGGGTGCCGGGGATGGGCAGATTGTTGAGGTTGACATCGTGGCTGGTGGCCAGGCGTGCGGCGTAGGAGTAAGTCTCAAACCAGGCGACCTGTCGAGATGCGGGAGAACCCGCCCCTGTTTCGGGGCGGGCCTCCTTTGGGCAATCGGTCACTATGCGCCGCTTTCCAACTCTTGGAATTGGCTGAGCAGCGAAATGACGGTCCTGGCGTCCAACGTGGATACCTTCTCCACGATCGCCTGGAGTTTCTCTGCCAGCTCTTCCCGTTGCCATTGCAGGGCAATGGCATTAGCCCGAGACAGGCAGTCAACGCAGTCGACATCGAACCAATACAGGCCGGTGTCCGGGTCTTCACGGTCGACGTCGTGGAACCATGTCGGCGCCACCATATCGTTTTCGTCGCAAATGGTGCCCCGGACTTTCGGGAGCTGTTCTGGAACACGAATCATCGCTTTGCAGATGGCTTGGAAATGCGTCCGGCCGGCCGCCCGGGCCTTCTCTTCGTCGGAGATCCACCACAGGTGGTGGAGGTAGGGGTTCTCCGTTCGATGCTGGCGCCACCGCTCCTGGATCCGTTTGCGCGCTTCGGATGAGAGTCCGTCGCGTGTCCGGCCGGTCGCGAACTCGCGGAGTTTTTCGGCGTGGTCGCGGAACGTGTCGTTGGCCGGTCGCACGATTGCGTGCGTGGTGACAGTGCCGCACTCCGAGCACTTCAGGTCGCCGGTTTCGCGGTGCCAGTCCTGGTGGATTGGGCCTGAGAGCCAGTAGTTTTCGTGTCGGTAGTTACGGGGCCGGCGGCATGTACGCAGATTCCCGCATGTGCAGCACAGTGCCTGGAGTATCGGATCGCTCACCGTGCCACCGCCCCTGCGTCGAGTTGGTCGGCGATCTTGTCCACGAGAACCGCTGCGGCCCGCAGGTGGCCGATGGCCCTCACGAGGTCGACATGCAACCAGAGCGATGAATCGGTGGGCAGCGAATTCATCACCCGCGCCAGATCGCCCCGCGCAAGATCGGCAAGGTTTGTTGCTCGGTCGAGTTGTAGCGCGAGATCGGTGCATGGGGTTACCGGTGCTGTCTCGGCCCGGCAAGCCTGGCAACTATCTAACGCGTTAGACAGTTGGGGTACCGGCGTCGGGCCGGTATTCGGTACAATCACGGTTGAGCCTTTCGTCTACTTGCTGGTGGATGGGTTCGGATCGGTCCCCGCCCGGTGCTCCAACACCGGGATATCGGGGGCCGTTCTGTTTTCTGCCGGGTCGTCCCCGGCAGGGTTGTGGTCGACCACGTTGTGGTCGTCAATCTGGTCGCGATCCTCCTGCGCGATGTGCGGCCCGGTCATCGGCTCACCTTGGCCTTGCACTTGCGGACGACGTTCGCTCGGGACAGATCGCCTTCCGCTTCAGCTTCGGCGAGCGCTTCCTCGAATAGTTCGTCGGAGACGCTGGCCATCACGGTGATGTCCTGCAGCTCAACAGGATCGGGAACGAGTTCCTCGACAGTGATGGCCGGTCGGTCAACGTGAGACGGACGCCTACGTGTGCCCCTGTCAACGTTGTTGGCCGCCGTCTCCCCAGTGGGATCGCTGTACGAGATCACTCGGGCGATATCCGGGTTGGCAAGCATCTGGCGGCGCTGCTCTGCCGTGAGCTGCACCGTGTTGACCAAGAACGCTTCGAACGGGAAGCCGTTCTTCTCAACACGGCGCTTGTACTCACGGACCATGCGGCTGACCTTGGACGGCGATATGGATACACCGCAGTTGGCGAGCAGCTTGTGCGCATGAGTTACCAGGGCTTCGGCGCTCGTGGATCCGCCGATCGGGGATTGCATCTGGAGGGCTGGTGGTGACATTTAGGCCGCACCCTCGACACGGTTGGCGGCCAGGAACTCGATCACATCCGACCGCAGGTACCGAACGCGGCGACCGATCTTGGTGTACGGAATTCCCTTGTGCTGGTAGCGCTCTTGGCTCAGAGCTGCCTCGCTGGTCCCGATCACGGCCGCTACCTGTCGGCTGGTCGCGACTGGGGGTAGAACGTCGACCGACAGTTGGCGATTCAGTTCCTCGCAGAGTTTTTGGATCAAGGGTGACGGGCTCGGTGGGCTCATATGAGGGTTGCTCCTCAGGTCAGGTCATCGTAAATCTTACGACTTCACGATTCGACCACACAGTCTGTCGTCCGTCAAGTCATCGCATATGAGATAAGCTGACGTGTCGTGGAGCCTGAGCAGATCGCCGTCGTCGCGGGACGAAACGCGCAGTCGATTCGTAAGTCGGCTGGCGTGACGCTCGCCGAGGTCGCGAAGGCTGCGACGGCTTACGGGCTGGCATGGAATACCGGTCGCGTCGGAGCATTTGAGTCCGGTCGCGTAAGCCCCACACTGCCAACACTTTTGGCCGTCGCCGACATACTCGGCGGCCTCATTGGAACGCGCCTAACCCTCGCCGATCTATTCCAGGGATCAGGCCGAGTAATCATCACAGACAACGTGACGTTCGAGCTCTCCAAGGTGCGCGCTGTTCTCGCGGGCCACGCCGTGCAATCAACGGCGTCGGACCGAGTACAGGGACAGCGAGAACTGACTGACCTGCTCGATGCGGCCGCCATAACTCTGAGCGAAGAACTGACTGGACTCAGGCGATCGGCCACCGGTGACGACGTACGTGCAGCGAGCCGTCTTGCGGCGGACTTCGCCGATGCCGATTTCAAGATTGTGAAGTCCGTCGGCTTAAGCCGGCTCGTCGGAGCGCTCGCTATGTCTCAGCTATGGGGCCAAACTTTCGTCGCTGAACGCGACAGCAGATCCGGCCCGGATGCCAATCCCCAACGAAAAGGCCGAGAGGCTCGGGAACTAAAAGCTGAACTCCAGAGGTGGCGTGATGGCGACGATCAGTAAGTACCAGACATCAAGCGGAACTATCCGTTACCGCGTTCGGTACCGGACGCCGGACCGCCGCCAGACCGACAAACGTGGGTTCAAGACGAAGCGGGACGCTGAGGCGTTCGCCAATCAGCTGGAGGTCGACAAGCGCCGTGGGGCGTATGTTGCGCCGGCCGCTGGTCGGGTGAAGCTCGGGGAGTACGCGGGGGAGTGGCTGGGGTCGAAGCACAACCTGAAGCCTTCGACTCACGCCCGATATCGGGTCGTCGTGGATACGTTCATCGCCAGTCATGCCGATGTCGCCCTAGGGGACATCTCACGTCAGCTGGTCCGGGATTGGGTGGCCGAGTTGAGTGCCGACCATGCGCCGGCTTCGGTGCACAAGACGATCGGCGTTCTGCGCCAGGTGCTCGCGATGGCGGTTGCCGATAACCGGTTGGTGCTCAATCCGGTCGATGGGGTGGAGCTGCCTGCGGTCGGCACGGTTGAGCAGAGGTTCCTGACCCTGGACCAGCTGCACGCGCTCGCTGACGCCGCTGGTAAGAATCGGGCGTTGGTGTACGTGCTGGGGACGTGCGGGCTGCGGTTTGGTGAGGTGGCCGAGCTTCGATGGCGAGATGTAGATCTCGACAAGAAGTCCGTCTCGGTGCGGCGGTCGGTGACGCTCGTGGACAGCAAGTTCGTCGTCGGTACACCGAAGGGTGGCAAGGGCCGCACGGTCAGCCTGTCGGAGTTCGTGGGGGACCTGCTGACGCCGGGGCCGGCGGATGCGCTGGTGTTCCCGGACACGACCGGTGGGCACATGCGGGGGACGAACGTGCGGCGCCGATGGTGGTCCGATGCCGTGACCGAGGCTCAGCTGTTCCCGAGGATCGTGATGAACGCGGGCGGTGAGAAGGTCACGGTCTACGAGTTCAAGATCCATGAGTTGCGCCACACGGCAGCATCGTTGGCGATCCAGGCCGGGGCGAACATCAAGAGCCTGCAGAACATGCTTGGCCACGAGTCGGCGGCCCTGACGCTGGACCGTTACGGGCATCTGTACGGGTCGGATGTCGAGGCTGTTGGTATCGCTATCAATCAGCTGTTAACTCGTGATTGTGGGCAAAGTGTGGGCACGGACGCCGCCTAACGCAAAAGCAGGCCAGACCGTATAGGGCCTGACCTGCAACTTTCCTTGTGGAGCCTAGGAGATTCGAACTCCTGACATCTGCCTTGCAAAGGCAGCGCTCTACCAACTGAGCTAAGGCCCCTCGACCGGCCTGAGGCGGGCTACGCCGCCTCGTGCCAAACTTCGTCGCCGTGCCGTGATCGCCACACGATCACCGCTGCGGCCACGACTACAGCCAGAACCACGAACCGCATGGCGCACCCTCTCGGTGATCGCCGGCATTGCCGGCTTCGTGGGCCTAGGAGGACTCGAACCTCCGACCTCTTCGTTATCAGCGAAGCGCTCTAACCGCCTGAGCTATAGGCCCGAAATTGGGAACGACCGAGCGACGAGATTACCTCACTGGTGGTCGGCTACCCAAATCGGTTACGTCGGATGCGCCGGCATCAATCCCGATCGGCCAGCGTCACTTCGACACCGCCCACGAGATCGGTGGTGAGGTTGTAGATGAACGCACCGATCGTGGCCATCGCACTGAGCACGACGATGTTCACCAGACCGATCAGCGCCGCGCCGCCGAAGATCGTCCCGCTGGAGACGAGTTCGCCGCCGGTGCTGCCGCTCGCGCTGGTCAGCAGGTCGCCGACGTTGCTGTTGAGCTTGCTCCACACGCCCATCCCGCCGAGCACGAGATAGAGGAACGCCACCGCGATCATCCACACGAAGAACAGCACCACCGACAAGACGAGCGACACCTTCAGCACGGTCCACGGGTCGACTCGGCGGATCTGCATGCTGGCCCGCACCGGGCCGGTCGGCTGCGGACGGTTGGCGACCTGGATACGCGTGGTGGGCGTGCCCGACGACCGCGCGTTGTCGTTGCCGGTCTTGCGCTGTGGCGGCCGGGGAACGGGACCGGAGAGGTCCGGCAACTCACTGGCGTACGCCTCGGGCCGCACATGCTCGTTGCGCGGCTCGTTTCGTGGCTCGGGGCGCGGTGCCGGGCGCGACTGCTGCTCGGTTTCGGTCTCCGATCCCGAGACGAATCGCTGCGCCCTGGCGTCACCGCCGGGGGAGTGGCCGCCCGCGCCGCGGGGCCCGTCGCCCCGCGTCTCCGCAGGCGGCTGCTGAGCGGTGCGAGAGGTCCCGCGCTGCCATGGCGGCACATCCCCCGAATCGGTGATGTGCCCGCCCGCACGCGATGCGGCGTTACCCGCAGCGCCGACCTCGCCCCCTGGCGCCGAGCCGTTGGTGCTGCTGCCCGGCCGGTCGCCCGCACGCGGGTAGCCCGGCTCGCTCGGTGAACTCACCTAACAGCTCCTTAGCTCAGGCCGAGAGTCCGGTCGGACCCCAGCGACTTTCCTCACGACTCGTCGGACTCGGCGCCTTCCGCATCCGGGCCCTCCTCGGCGTTGCGCGCAACCGCAATCAGTGTGTCGCCCTCACCCAGGTTCATCAAGCGGACCCCCTTGGTTTGGCGTCCTGCCTTGCGCACCTGACGTGCAGCGGTCCGGATGACACCGCCTCCCGACGTGATGGCGTACAGCTCAGTGTCATCGTCGACGATCAGCGCTCCGACCAGACTGCCACGTTTGCGGTCGTACTGAATCGTCAGGATGCCTTTGCCGCCACGCCCCTGCACCGTGTACTCCTCGATCGCGGTGCGCTTGGCGTAGCCACCCGACGTCGCGACCAGCAGGTACGTGTCGGGGCGGACCACGTTGAGCGACAGCAACCGGTCCTCTTCGTTGAACCGCATGCCCTGGACACCGGATGTTGCGCGCCCCATCGGCCGCAACGCCTCGTCGGTCGCCGAGAAGCGGATCGACTGCCCCTTGGCCGACACGAGCAGCAGGTCGTCCTCGGCCGAGCACAGCACCGCGCCGACCAGTTCGTCGCCGTCCCGCAGATTGACCGCGACGATGCCGCCCGAGCGGTTGGAGTCGAAGTCGACCAGCTTGGATTTCTTCACCAGGCCGTTGCGGGTCGCGAGCACCAGATACGGCGCATCCTCATAGGACTGGAGCTGGATGACCTGGGCGATGCGCTCCTCCGGCTGGAAGGCTAGCAGGTTGGCGACGTGCTGGCCACGCGCGGTGCGCGAGGCCTCCGGCAGGTCGTAGGCCTTCGCCCGGTAGACGCGACCCTGCGTGGTGAAGAACAGGATCCAGTCGTGGGTCGAGCAGACGAAGAAGTGGTTGACGATGTCGTCGGCCTTGAGCCCGGCACCCTGCACGCCCTTACCGCCCCGCTTCTGGCTGCGGTACAGATCGGTCTTGGTGCGTTTGGCGTAGCCGGTCTCGGTGATCGTGACGACCACGTCCTCGCGCGCGATCAGGTCCTCGTCGGACACCTCGCCGTCGGCAGGCACGATCCGGGTACGACGGTCGTCCCCGTGCTTCTCGACGATCTCGGCGAGCTCGTCGCGCACGATGGCCCGTTGCCGTTCCGGCTTGGCCAGGATGTCCTCGAGGTCGGCGATCTCGGCCTCGATCTTGGCCAGATCGTCGACGATCTTCTGCCGCTCGAGGGCTGCCAACCGGCGCAGCTGCATATCGAGGATGGCCTGGGCCTGGATGTCGTCGATGTCGAGCAGCTCGATCAGGCCGGCCCTGGCGATGTCGACGGTCTGTGACGCCCGGATCAACGCGATCACCTCGTCGAGCGCGTCGAGCGCCTTGACCAGACCACGCAGGATGTGGGCCCGCTCATTGGCCTTGCGCAACCGGTAGCGGGTGCGGCGCACGATGACATCGAGTTGATGGTCGACATACAGCCGGATCAACTGGTCCAGACGCAGTGTGCGCGGCACCCCGTCGACGATCGACAACATGTTGGCACCGAAACTGGTCTGCAGCTGGGTGTGCTTGTAGAGGTTGTTCAGTACCACCTTCGCGACGGCATCTCGCTTGAGCTCCACCACAATTCGCAGACCGACCCGGTCACTGGACTGGTCTTCGATGTTGGAGATGCCTGCCAGTTTGCCGTCGCGGACCTGCTCGGCGATCGACGTGATGAAGTTGTCGTGGTTGACCTGGTAGGGCAGCTCGGTGATGACGATGCCCGTGCGGCCACGGCTGTCCTCTTCGATCTCGACGACACCGCGCATCTTGATCGAGCCCCGCCCGGTCTTGTAAGTGTCCTCGATGCCCTGCGAGCCCACGATCAAGCCGTGGGTGGGGAAGTCGGGTCCCTTGACGCGTTCGGTGACCGCGGCCAACGTCGCTTCTTCGTCGGCCTCGTAGTTGTCCAGGCACCAGTACACCGCCTCGGCCAGCTCACGCAGGTTGTGCGGCGGGATGTTGGTGGCCATACCGACGGCGATGCCGCCCGAACCGTTGGCGAGCAGGTTCGGGAACCGGCTCGGCAGAACCGTGGGCTCCTGCACCCGGCCGTCATAGTTCGGAATGAAATCGACTGTCTCCTCGTCGATTTCCCGCAACATCTCCATCGCCAACGGAGTGAGGCGCGCTTCGGTGTAGCGCATCGCCGCCGGCGGGTCGTTACCCGGCGAGCCGAAGTTGCCCTGGCCATCGACCAGCGGGTAGCGCAGTGACCACGGCTGGGCCATGCGGACCAGCGTGCCGTAGATCGACGCATCGCCGTGCGGGTGGTAGTTGCCCATCGTCTCGGCAACGGACCGTGCGGATTTCGCGTGGCTGCGGTCCGGGCGGAACCCGGAGTCGTACATCGCATAGAGCACCCGGCGGTGCACCGGCTTCAGACCGTCGCGCACCTCGGGCAGCGCGCGGCCGACGATCACGCTCATGGCGTAGTCGATGTAGCTGCGCTGCATCTCCTGCTGGATGTCGACCGGTTCGATCCGGTCCGAGGCGCCGTCGCCTGGAGGCAACGTGGTGTCAGTCATGTGTTCCTCGTGTCAGTTAAACGTCAAGAAAGCGAACGTCTTTGGCGTTACGGGTGATGAAGCTCCGGCGCGCTTCGACGTCTTCGCCCATCAGAATGGAGAACAGTTCGTCTGCCGCGGCGGCGTCGTCGAGAGTGACCATCCGCAGTACCCGCACGGTCGGATCCATTGTGGTTTCCCAGAGTTCCTTGGCGTCCATCTCGCCGAGACCCTTGTAGCGCTGAATACCGTCGTCCACGTTGATGCGCTTGCCGGCAGCTTTTCCGGCTTCCAGCAGGGCATCCCGCTCACGGTCGGAGTAGGCGAACTCGGGCTCCTGCCGCTGCCACTTCAGCTTGTACAGCGGCGGCTGTGCCAGGAAGACGTGGCCGTTCTCGATCAGCGGCTTCATGAACCGGAACAGCAGGGTCAGCAGCAGCGTCGAGATGTGCTGGCCGTCCACGTCGGCGTCGGCCATCAGCACGATCTTGTGGTAGCGCAGCTTCGAGATGTCGAACTCGTCGTGGATACCGGTGCCCAGCGCCGTGATGATGGACTGGACTTCGGTGTTCTTCAACACGCGGTCGATGCGGGCCTTCTCGACGTTGATGATCTTGCCGCGCAGCGGCAGGATCGCCTGGAACATCGAGTCGCGGCCGCTCTTGGCCGAGCCACCCGCCGAATCGCCCTCCACGACATACAGTTCGGACTTGCTTGGATCGGTCGACCGGCAGTCGGCGAGCTTGCCGGGCAGGCCGCCGATGTCGGTCGCGCTCTTGCGGCGCACCAATTCCCGGGCCTTACGGGCCGCGATGCGCGCTTGTGCCGACGAAACCGCTTTGTTGACAACGGTTTTCGCCTCGGCGGGATTCGCCTCGAACCAGTGCTGCAGCTGCTCGTTGCAGATTCGCTGGACGAACGACTTCACCTCGGTGTTGCCGAGCTTGGTCTTCGTCTGGCCCTCGAACTGCGGCTCGGCGACCTTCACCGAGATCACGGCGGCCAGGCCTTCGCGGATGTCGTCACCGGTGAGGTTGGGGTCTTTGTCCTTGAGGAGCTTCTTGTCCTTGGCGTACTTGTTGACCACGCTCGTCAACGCCGTCCGGAAGCCCTCTTCGTGGGTGCCACCTTCATGGGTGTTGATCGTGTTGGCGAATGTGTGAACCGACTCCGAGTACCCGGCGTTCCACTGCATCGCGATCTCGACCTCGTGACCGGTGCCCTTGCCGCCGAAGTCGATGATGCTCTGCTGGATCGGGGTTTTAGTCCGATTGATGTGCTTGACGTAATCGACCAGCCCGCCGGGATAGTGGAAGACGCGGTGCTTGACCTTGTGCGGGCCTGCCGCCTCGGCTGCCTTCTCATCCGCGGACTTCGGCGCGTCGGCCGTGTCGCTCACGACCTCGTCGACAACCTCTTCGGCGGCGACCCGTTCGTCGGTGAACTCGATGGTCAGGCCCTTGTTGAGGAACGCCATCTCCTGTAGGCGGCGCGCGACCGTCTCGAAGTTGTAGTCCGTGGTCTCGAAGATCTCGGGATCGGCCCAGAACCGGACCGTCGTACCCGTCTTCTTCGTCTCACCGCCCTGCTTGAGGGTGCCGGGCACCGATTTGTCGTAGTACTGGAACCACTCGTAGCCGTCGCGCAGGATCTTGACCTCGAGGCGCGTGGACAGGGCGTTGACCACCGACACACCCACACCGTGCAGACCACCAGAAACGGCATACGTCTCACCGTCGAACTTGCCGCCCGCGTGCAGCTGGGTCATCACGACATCGACGGTGGGCACACCGGTGGCGTGCATCGCGACGGGGATGCCGCGGCCATCGTCGGTGACCTCGACACTGCCGTCGCCGAGGATTTTGACGTCGACACGGGACGCGTACCCGGCCATGGCCTCGTCGACCGCGTTGTCGACAACCTCCCAGATAAGATGATGTAGGCCACGTTCACCGGTGGAGCCGATGTACATACCCGGACGTTTGCGGACCGCTTCCAACCCCTCGAGGATGGTGATGGAGTCGGCGCCGTATTCCTTGGGCGCATTGTTCTTCTGGGCAGCCACGTCGGACGCGTCTCCTTGGGGTTCACGGGAGGCGGTACACATACCGCCTGAGATCCGTCGAACAGTCTACCGTCACATTCGGACAGGACCGATTCTGTAGCGGCGTTTCTGACCATCTGATTGCGCCGTGCACGGAATTTC
This sequence comes from Mycobacterium venezuelense, assembly GCF_054919535.1. Lineage (NCBI taxonomy): Bacteria > Bacillati > Actinomycetota > Actinomycetes > Mycobacteriales > Mycobacteriaceae > Mycobacterium > Mycobacterium venezuelense. Next base: position 217,378 of record NZ_JBONDW010000004.1, on the reverse strand, counting down.
TCGGAGTCCGGTGCGTGAGGACGCTTCAGGGAGTCCCTGCTGACGGCCTCGGCCCTCTCAGCGGAACCTCAGGCGCGGCTAGCCGTACGTGTCACGCGGGCCACGGCCGGCGATGTGGTACGGACCTTTGCGCCACGACGGACCCACCGGACCGATGATCTTGAGCGACGTGACCACGCCGTCACCAACGGCCGCCGCGATCTTGGCCAGCAGTTGCGCCTGCACCATCCGCAGTTGCGTCGCCCACGCCGTCGATTCGGCCGATACCGTCAGCACCCCCTCGTGCAGCGCCGTGGGATTGGCGTGTTCGGCGATCTGGTCTCCGACCACCGAACGCCACCGGCCGAAAACCGATCCCTCGGCGACGCGTGACGACCAGCCGCGCGACTTCGCGAGGTCCTGTGTTGCGGCACCGAGCAGCTGCGGGTCGCGCACATCCGGACCCGGACCCGACCACGCGCGCCGACGGCCCGCGCCTGCCACGCGCCGTACCGGCGCGCTGCGGCCGCGGCCGACATCCTTACCCTGACTCCGCGCGGCGCCACGAGCTTCCTCGAGGGTCCGGCGCACCAGATCCATACCGCGCAGCCCGGCGAGATGGTCAGGGGGAAACGTCTGTGCGGTGTCGTCGCCGTCGTCGATCACGAACTCACCTCCGAAACCCGTCCGCCGTCTTCTTCTGTCATCCGGATCGCGATCCGGCGGGCATCCCAATCCTCCGGAATGTCTTCAGCCACCGCGGCGGTCACCAACACCTGCTCGGCCGCCCCGGCCACCGTGGCGAGCGCACGCCGCCGCGCGGTGTCGAGTTCGGCGAACACGTCATCGAGCAGGAGCACCGGATCAGCGCCATCGCTGCGCAACAACTCATACGCGCCCAGCCGCAACGCGAGCGCCATCGACCACGATTCTCCGTGACTCGCAAAGCCTTTCGCCGGCTGATCGCCGAGCCTGAGCTCGAGATCATCGCGGTGTGGGCCGACCAGGCACACGCCCCGCTCCAATTCGGCGTCGCGCCGTCTGGCCAACGCGTCGAGCAGCGCGGCCTCGTAGAACTCCACACCTTCCCCCGCGGGCGCATTCTCGATCGCCTCGACGCTGCTGCGGTAGCGAATCGCCGCGGGCCGCGACGCCGGAGCCAACAGTTGATAGGCCTTTTCCACCTCGGGATGGAGCTGCTCGACCAGGCCAACCCGGGCCGCGATCAGTGCGGCCCCGTGCGCGGCGAGATGCCCATCCCACACGTCGAGTGTGTCGAGCACGCTGCGATCGCCCCGATAGCGTGCCCCCGCAGCGGTTTTCAACAGGGCCGTCCGCTGGCGCACCACTTTCTCGTAGTCGGCGCGCACCCCGGCGATCGACGGGCGCCGCGTCGTCGCGAGTTCGTCGAGATAGCGGCGGCGGTCACCGGGGTCCCCGCGCACCAACGCCAGATCCTCCGGACTGAACAACACCGCGCGCAGCACACCGAGGATCTCGCGGGCACTGCGCACCGGGGAACGGTTCAAACGCGCCTTGTTGGCCCGCCCGCTCGTGATCTCGAGATCCACCGCGAGCTCACGACCCTCGTTCACGACGATGGTCGACACGATCGCACGCTCGGCGCCCGCGCGGACCAGCGGCGCGTCAGACGCCACCCGATGCGACCCGAGCGTGGCCGAATACCACAGTGCTTCAACGAGATTAGTTTTGCCGAACCCGTTCGGCCCGACGAACACCGTCCGGCCGGGCTCGAGGTCCAGTTCGACGTGTGCCCAGGAACGGAAGTCGGTCAGTCCCAGGTGACGTACATGCACGGTTAACCCGACTCGCTGATCCTCTTGACGGCATGCCCGCCGAACTGGTTGCGCAGCGCCGAGACCGCCTTCATCGTGGGCGAGTCCTCCTGCCTCGAGGCAAATCGCGCGAACAACGACGCCGCGATCACCGGCATCGGGACCCGATGGGCGATGGCCTCTTCCACGGTCCACCGGCCTTCACCCGAATCCTCGGTGTAGCCACTGATCTCGGCGAAACCCGGGTCTTCCTTGAGCGCCTTGGCCAGCAGCTCCTGCAGCCACGACCGCACCACGGTGCCGTTGGACCAGGCCTGGATGACCGCCTGGGGATCGGCGATGAGGTCTTCTGCGGCCAACAACTCATAGCCCTCGGCGTAGGCGTGCATCAGCCCGTACTCGATGCCGTTGTGCACCATCTTGGCGTAATGGCCGGCACCCACCGGCCCGGCGTGCACGAATCCGTCCGCTAGGTCCCCGGGCGGGCGCAGCGTGTCGAAGATCGGCATGGCACGCGCCACGTCGGCATCGCTGCCGCCCACCATCAAGCCATAGCCTTCGGTCAGACCCCACACGCCGCCCGACACACCCGCGTCGACGAACGAAATACCCTTGTCGCCCAACAGTTTTGCGTGCGGCCCATCCTCGGTATAACGCGAGTTGCCGCCGTCGATAACCAGATCACCCGCACTGAGCACGCCGGAAAGCTCGACGATCGTGCTGTGGGTGATGGTCCCCGACGGCACCATGACCCACACCACGCGCGGCGCGGTCAGCGCTGCGGCCAGCTCAGCCAGATTCGCGACATCGGTGACCTCGGGGCGGGGGTCGTAGCCGATGACCTCATGACCACCCTCACGCAGGCGCTCGCGCATGTTGAAGCCCATCTTGCCCAGGCCGACTAACCCCAGTTGCATGTGCGCCCCTCTTCTCGGCAGGCCGGTCAGCCAGGTAGGCGCACCGGCATCAACAGATAGACGTAATCGGTTTGGGCAGCCGGGAACGGACCCGAACCACCGCCCGTGCCATCATCCTCGCCCGCGGGCCGCAACACCGCGGGACGGCTCGGTGTCGTGAAACCGAATGTCACGCGTTCGGAATGCAACGAACCCAGACCGTCGGTGAGGTAAGTGGGGTTGAACGCGATGGTGAGCGGTTCACCGGCGAACGAGACCGGCAGATCCTCTTCGGCACGGCCCACGTCGTCTGCGCCGGCAGACAGCCGCAGCACGTCGTCGCTGAATTCCATGCGGATCTGGGCACCGCGATCGGCGACCAGCGCGACACGCTTGATCGCTTCGGTGAGCTCTGCGACTCCGATCGTGGCGACCGCGGTGTGCTCGGTCGGCAACAGCTGGCGGAACTTCGGGAATTCGGCGTCGAGGAGTCGGGTGGTGCTGCGCTTGCCGTCACTGCGGATACCGAGCAGCCCATCCTTGCCGACCGCGGCGCCCGAACCGAGTGCGAGGTGAACCTGCGTACCGTCCGTGCCGGCTTTGGCCGCTTCGGCCAGTGTTTTCGCCGGGACAAGCACTGCCGCTTCGACGTCGCCGGCCGTCGTCGCCCAGGTGAGCTCGCGCACCGCGAGGCGGAACCGGTCGGTGGCCGCCAAAACGACGGACTCGCCCGAGATCTCCACCCGGATGCCGGTCAACATCGGCAGGGTGTCGTCGCGGCCTGCCGCCACGGCGACCTGGCCGATGGCCTCGGCGAACAGGTCGGCCGACACGACGCCGGTCTCGTCGGGAAGGGCAGGCAGCGCGGGGTAATCCTCGACCGCCAGGGTCGGCAGCGAGAACCGCGCACTGCCGCAGGTCAGGGCAACCCTGGTGCCCTCGACGCTGACCTCCACCGGCTTGGCCGGCAACGCCTTGGTGATGTCGGACAGCAGCCGACCGGAAACCAAAACGCTTCCGGCAGAAGCGATTTCAGCAGCGACCTGCACCTCGGCCGATACTTCGTAGTCGAATCCCGAGATGGTCAACCCGTCCTCGGTACCGGTCAGCAACACCCCGGCGAGCACCGGAATGGTCGGCCGGGTCGGGAGGTTACGGGCCACCCAGGCCACCGCGTCCGCGAAGTCTTCGCGCACGACGCGAAACTTCAAGTCGGTCAGCCCAGCCGTCGTCGTCGCCACGTCCTATGCGCCCCTTCGATAATCCCCGCAATGAGCTCTACCAGCGCGTTCCCAAGACCCCATCAAGCAGCGAATCGCTGAATGACACGGTCGGGAAGCGCCGTCGATGAACCACCGTAGAGCTTTCCGCACCAACTTGAAAGCTAATCGATCGGGCTGACATCGGCGTGCGCTGAGCCGGCCGCGCACCCGGCGGGCCGGATCTCCCCAAGGTGCTTCTTCTAAAGAGAATCCTAGGAAGATATTTGAGTAACAGTATTAGGTGCTGTGGATTCTGGGGATCAAGTGTGGTTTGCCCAGTATGGCCGGTGTGTCGCGATGTGAGTCGGCTGTGGAGTGCCGGGCGTCGTTGTGAGTCGGTCTGTGTACAGCCGGGCCCGTGTGGATCGATTCGACGTTCATCCTGTGGTTTGCCCGCAGGTTGTACACAGCGCCATCCACAGTGCTCGAGTGTGACAACTGACGCCGTTGGGGCGGAAGTTGTTCGCAGAATTTTCGCCGGACAGGTTCTGGTAACCACAATGTGAGACGCCGGACGGGCGCCGAAGCTCAACGCTTGGCGCGTTGGCGGATACGGGTGGTGAGTTCCTTGACGTGGTCGAAGACCTCACGGCGCTCGGCCATCTCGCCGCGGATCTTCTTCTCGGCGTACATCACCGTGGTGTGATCGCGGCCGAACGCCTGCCCGATCTTGGGCAGCGACAGATCGGTGAGCTCACGGCACAGGTACATGGCGATCTGGCGGGACTGAGCCAGCGCACGGGTCTTACCCGGGCCGCGCAGTTCCTCGACAGTGGTCTCGAAATACTCGGCCGTGGCAGCCATGATCGCCGCGGTGCTGATCTGCATCGTGGTCGCGTCGGCGATGAGGTCGCGCAACACGACTTCGGCGAGCGACTTGTCGATGCGCGTCTTGTTGAGGGACGCGAACGCCGTCACGCGGATCAGCGCACCCTCGAGCTCGCGGATGTTGCGCTCGATGCTGCTGGCGATGAGCTCGAGCACGTCGTCGGGGACGTCGAGCCGGTCCATCTGGGCTTTCTTGCGCAGGATCGCGATGCGGGTCTCCAGCTCGGGCGGCTGAACGTCGGTGATCAGACCCCATTCGAAGCGGGTGCGCAGCCGGTCCTCGAGCGTCGCGAGCTGTTTGGGTGGGCGGTCCGAGGAGATGACGATCTGCTTGTTGGCGTTGTGCAGCGTGTTGAAGGTGTGGAAGAACTCTTCCTGGATACCTTCTTTGCCCTCGATGAACTGGATGTCGTCGACGAGCAGGATGTCGATGTCACGGTAACTGCGTTTGAACGACGCCTTGCGGTCGTCGCGAAGCGAGTTGATGAAGTCGTTGGTGAACTCTTCGGTGGAGACGTACTTCACCCGCATCCCGGGAAAGAGACGTTGCGCATAGTTTCCGGCGGCGTGCAGCAGATGCGTCTTGCCGAGGCCCGATTCACCCCAGATGAACAACGGGTTGTAGGCACGGGCGGGCGCTTCGGCGATGGCCAGCGTCGCGGCATGCGCGAAACGGTTGGATGCGCCGATGACGAATGTGTCGAACGTATAGCGACGGTTGAGGTTGACCGCGTTGGCGTCGGCGGTAGCCGGGTCCTGCTGCGGGCTGCTGAAGTAGGTCGGCCAGCTCTCCTCGGCGTTGACCTTGGCTTCGCGGTCGTCATCGATCTCGTCGGTGTCGGCCGGTGGGGGAGTCGCGTCGTGCGAGCCGTCGGCGCCGGCGTCGTCGGGCTCCTCGGGCGGTGTCGCGATCCGGACGCCGAGTTCGACTCGCTGGCCGAGCTTGCGGCTCAGTGCCGTGACGATGGGTTCGCGAAGGTGACGTTCGATCTCGTTCTGGACGAATGGCGTGGGAACCGACAGCAGAGCAAACCCCTCGGCAATGACGAGCGGTTTGACGAGTTTGAGCCAGGCCCTTTGCTGCGGGGTGAGGGCCGGTAGTGACGGATCGCCTTGACGGCCGCCTTCGTGATCGCCGTTGAGTTCGGCGACGACGCTGTTCCATACGGCGACGAAAGGTGGGTCGGGGTCAGCAGTCACTGACGGTTACCCCCTTTGAGGTGCTGGAGGTCGACCCAGGGACGACCAAAAGAACGATGACGAACTGTCCACATATTTATCCACAGCTTGTGGAGAAAGGACAGTCGTCGTCGCTCTGTTGTCTGTAGCGAGGGCGTCGGGGCCGGGCTCGTCACGTGCTGAGCGGTCAGCGGCGAGACGACGTCCTCAATTCATTGTCCGGGGCCGGTCCTGGCGCGGAACGGCATTGCCAGAAGCTAACAGTTTTCTGTCGAAGTGCCAACAGTTCTGCAACATCCGCCGGTGTAACTTCGTGCGGGTTGAAGCAGTTTGACCCAGCGAATTCTCGTCAGTAACCTTGACCAGTCGCCCGCACGTGGCGATACGGCTGCGCCCGGGGAATCCCTGCGACCGCGCCGGTAAGTAAAGCACGACGTACGAGCTTATTAAGGGCAGCCGGGCCTTTCCGACACGAAAGTGTGGGTGAGTCGCGGATGCCATACGGAACAAGGAGATACTGCCGTGGCCAAGGGCAAGCGGACCTTCCAGCCCAACAACCGCCGCCGTGCGCGGGTGCATGGGTTCCGGCTGCGGATGCGCACTCGCGCCGGCCGCGCCATCGTCTCCAACCGGCGTAGCAAGGGCCGTCGCGCGCTCACTGCGTGATTCTCCGGCTTTCCGGCAGAATTTGACGCTGGTGCTTCCGGCTCGACACCGGATGAGGCGGTCCGCGGAGTTTAGTGCCACCGTCAGTCGTGGCGTGCGTGCTGTGCAACCTGATGTTGTGGTGCACGCGTTGCGCAACGACATGGACGAGAGTGGTCCGCGGATCGGCTTGATCGTGTCCAAGTCAGTAGGTAACGCCGTGGAACGCCACCGGGTGTCGCGTCGCTTGCGGCATGCGGCCCTCACTGTGTTGTCCGACCTCCATCCCGGCGATCTGATGGTCATCCGTGCGCGACCGGGTAGCCGGGACGTGCTGTCGCCACGCTTGGAGCACCAGCTGCGTCGGGCCGTCGAAAAGGTCAATGAGCGCGCGGGCACCCGGCGCGGGACGTCGTCATGATTCGCCGCGCGGGTACCGGGGTGGCCCGCGGCCTGATCTTCCTGATCCAGCTCTACCGCCACACGATCTCGCCTTTGCGGCTACCCACTTGCCGATTCATGCCGACGTGTAGCCAGTACGCGGTCGACGCTCTCACCGAGTACGGGTTGATCCGCGGCGGTTGGCTTGCCACAGTCCGGCTGCTGAAGTGCGGCCCGTGGCATCGGGGAGGATGGGACCCCATACCGGAGCGTTGCACCCACACCCATGAGTCCGGCATCTCCGGTGAGACAGCTGCCGCCGACCCTGTCAGGAGCAAGTCGCGTGTTTAATTGGTTCAGCCTCGACATCATCTATTACCCGGTGTCGGCGATCATGTGGGTTTGGTACAAGGCGTTCGCCTTCCTACTCGGCCCGTCCAACTTCTTCGCCTGGGCGCTGTCGGTGATGTTCCTGGTGTTCACGCTGCGCGCGATCCTCTACAAGCCGTTCGTCAAGCAGATCCGCACGACGCGTCAGATGCAGGAGTTGCAGCCCCAGATCAAGGCGCTGCAGAAGAAGTACGGCAAGGACCGCCAGCGGATGGCGCTCGAGATGCAGAAATTGCAGCGCGAGCACGGATTCAATCCGATCCTGGGCTGTCTGCCGATGCTCGCTCAGGTGCCGGTGTTCCTCGGCCTCTATCACGTGCTGATGTCGTTCAACCGCACGCAGACGGGCATCGGAAGACTGGGACTGTCGGTCGAGGAGAACCGCAGCCTGCCCAACTACGTCTTCAGTGCGACCGACGTCGGGCACTTCCTGGACGCGAATCTGTTCGGTGCCCCGCTGGGCGCCACGATGATCCAGCAGCACGGTCTGGAGGCCTTCACCGAGTTCCATCGCGTCGCGGTGATCGCGGTCGGATTGCCGATCATGATCCTGGCCGGCATCGCGACGCACTTCAACAGCCGGGCCTCGGTCGCGCGGCAGAGCGCCGAAGCCGCGTCCAATCCGCAGACCGCGATGATGAACAAGCTCGCGCTGTACGTGTTCCCGCTCGGCGTCGTCGTCGGCGGTCCGTTCCTTCCGCTCGCCGTCATCATGTACTGGCTTGCCAACAACATCTGGACCTACGGCCAGCAGCACTACGTGTTCGGCAAGATCGAGAAGGAAGAGGAAGCGAAGAAGGCCGAAGCGCTCGAACGCCGTGCTGCAAATGCGCCGGCGCCGGGTGCGAAGCCGAACCGGCCTCGGAAGCAGACACCCGGCACACCGTCGGCCCCCGACGTCGAGAGCACAGCAGCTGACGTCGAGAGCTCAGTCGACGATGCCAAGACCGATGAGGCGAAGACAGAGACCACGGGCACGACGGCGGTGAGCCGAACGCCGAAGCCAGGCGCGCGCCCCAAGAAGCGGAAACGTTGACCAGTTCCGGCTGGCACAAGTAGGGAGAAGACGGATATGACGGACGCACAGACGACTGAACCGGACGCCGACGTAAATGAGGGCGCCGAGTCCGTGGCGAAGGTCGAGGACGATCTTGAGGAGCGATTGGTCGCCGAGGGCGAGATCGCGGGCGACTACCTCGAGGAGCTCCTCGACCTTCTGGACTTCGACGGGGATATCGACCTCGATGTCGAAGGCGACCGCGCTGTCGTGAGCATCGACGGCGGTGGAGACCTGAACAAGTTGGTCGGCCGTAAGGGCGAGGTGCTCGACGCACTGCAGGAGCTGACTCGGCTGGCCGTCCATCAGAAGACCGGGGAGCGGAGCCGGCTCATGCTCGACATCGCCCGGTGGCGTCGCCGCCGCAGGGACGAGCTCGCCGCGCTCGGCGAGAAGGTCGCGCGCCGGGTGCTTGAGTCAGGTGAGCGTGAAGAGCTCGCGCCGATGACTCCCTTCGAGAGGAAGATCGTCCACGACGCGGTAGCCGCGATTGACGGCGTCCGTAGTGAGAGCGAGGGCGTTGAGCCGTCGCGTCGCGTCGTGGTTCTTCTTGGCTAGTTACATCGTTGTAGTTCGTTGGCGGCCTCCGTGGCCGCGGAAGTGCGGAGGATGTTTCACGTGAAACATGGACCGGCACCCGCGGCACCGGAGGCCGCTGGCGTTGTGTTCGGCGACCGTCTCCCAAGAGCCGAACGGTACGCCGCGATCCTCGCCGGCGCCGGCGTCGAGCGCGGACTGATCGGGCCACGTGAAGTGGACCGGCTCTGGGAGCGCCACATCCTCAACAGCTCAGCTCTGGGCGAGTTGGTGACCGCCGACGAGCGCATCGCCGACATCGGTAGTGGCGCGGGGTTACCCGGGATACCGTTGGCGTTGGCCCGCCCAGATCTTCGGGTCACCTTGGTTGAACCGCTCCTGCGCCGCAGTGAATTTCTAATCGAAGTGATTGCCGAACTTGATCTCAGCGTCACCGTGGTCCGGGGCAGGGCCGAGGATCGTGCCGTGCAAGAGCAAGCGGGGGAGATGGACGTCGTGACCTCTCGCGCGGTGGCTTCGTTGGACAAGCTCGCGCGATGGAGCATGCCGCTGCTGCGTGACGGGGGACGCATGTTGGCGATCAAGGGCGAACGTGCCGAGGTCGAGATCGAAGAGTTCCGGCGTGTGATGACATCGCTTGGCGCAGTGGATGCCAGGGTAGTGAGATGTGGCGCGAACTATTTGAACCCACCCGTAACCGTCGTCGACGCGCGGCGCAGGGCGAGCAATCGTGGGCGGCAAGGACCGGCGGGCAAAGCCGGACCGCGGGGGAGAGCGGGCAGGAGATGAAGATGGGTTCGAATCAGAACGAGGTGCCAGGCGCAGTGGGTAAGCCCAATGTTTCACGTGAAACATGGAACGGTCCGGTCAACACAACTCCGGTCAACACAACGTGGTCGGCGGATGCCAGCATGGACACGCCCATCGCGGCGGAGGCCGAACAGGCGACCCGTGTCCTCCACACATCGCACGGTCAGCTTCCCCGCCCCGAGCGCCAGCGCGTGTTCACCATCGCCAATCAGAAGGGCGGAGTCGGCAAGACGACGACGGCCGTGAACGTGGCTGCCGCGCTCGCGTTGCAAGGGCTGCGCACCCTGGTGATCGACCTCGACCCGCAGGGCAACGCCAGTACGGCGCTGAGCATCGAGCACCGGCCGGGGACTCCCTCGTCGTACGAAGTTCTCATCGGTGAGATCCCGGTGCAGGAGGCGCTGCAGCAGAGCCCGCACAGTGAGCGCCTGTACTGCATTCCGGCCACGATCGATCTTGCGGGAGCCGAGATCGAATTGGTCAGCATGGTCGCCCGCGAAGGCCGACTACGGTCCGCGCTCGCCGAGCTCAAGAACTACAACTTCGACTACGTGTTCATCGATTGCCCACCGTCCCTCGGACTGCTGACCATCAACGCACTTGTCGCGGCACCGGAGGTACTGATCCCCATCCAGTGCGAGTACTACGCACTGGAAGGCGTGGGACAGCTGCTGCGCAACATCGAGATGGTGAAGGCGCATCTGAATCCGGACCTGTCGGTATCCACCGTCATACTCACGATGTACGACGGCCGGACCAAACTTGCCGACCAGGTTGCAGAGGATGTCCGCGAGCACTTCGGCGACAAGGTGTTGCGGACGGTCATTCCGCGGAGCGTGAAGGTTTCGGAGGCACCGGGATACGGCATGACGATCCTCGACTACGACCCGGGCTCGCGCGGCGCGCTGAGTTATCTCGATGCCAGTCGTGAGATCGCGGAGCGCGGTGCGCCGCCCCGCGTGCAGTAGTTGAAGAAGAAGTTGGCGTGGTAGCGGACGGCAGAGGGCAGGAGACGATCATGAATCAGCCGGCACGGAAGCGGAGCGGTCTCGGTAGAGGGCTGGCGTCCCTGATTCCGACGGGGCCAGCCGATGGCGGTCCGGACGCGCTGAGCCCGCGGATGGGGGACACCGCCGCCGACGTTCTACTTGGTGCGCCGCCGGCGCCGCCCGGTGAGCCCGCCGCGGCCCCGGTCGAGCAGATCGACGGGGTTGGCGCGACGTACCGCGAGATCGATCCTGCCGCGATCGAGCCGAACCCGCGCCAGCCCCGGCAGGTGTTCGATGATGAGGCGTTGAGCGAGCTGGTCCACTCCATTCGGGAGTTCGGCCTGATGCAGCCGATCGTCGTCCGTGCGGTGGCGCGTGAGGGCGACATCCGCTACCAGATCGTCATGGGCGAGCGCCGCTGGCGCGCTGCCCAACAGGCGGGCCTGACCGCGATCCCCGCGATCGTGCGTGAGACTGCCGACGACAGCATGCTTCGTGACGCGCTCTTGGAGAACATCCACCGAGTGCAGCTCAATCCTCTGGAAGAGGCCGCGGCGTACCAACAGCTCCTCGACGAGTTCGAGGTCACCCACGATGAACTGGCCGCCCGCATCGGACGGTCGCGTCCGCTGATCTCGAACATGATCCGCTTGCTGCGCCTGCCGATCGCGGTCCAGCGCCGGGTCGCCGCCGGTGTACTGTCGGCCGGGCACGCGCGCGCACTCCTTTCGCTCGAGGGCAGCCCAGAACAGCAGGAGGAACTCGCGGCCCGCATCGTCGCCGAAGGTCTCTCCGTTCGGGCGACGGAGGAGGCCGTGACCCTTGCCAACCGCGACGGCAAGACCGCCCCGCCGCCCCGCCGTAAGCCGATCCAGATGCCGGGTCTTCAGGACGTTGCCGAAAAGCTCTCAACGGCGTTCGACACTCGGGTGACGGTGAGCCTCGGCAAACGCAAGGGCAAGATCGTGGTGGAGTTCGGATCGGTCGACGATCTTCAGCGCATTGTCGAACTGATGAGCGCCCAAGAGCAGTGAAAACTCGGTGACAACCGACGATCAACTACACGCGGTCGTTCCGTCACTGTGACACATCAGGTGAAGGCGCACTCGGTAGCGGGCGGACGCGGAGGCAAAGCACTTGTGCGCCACTATAATTCGGAAGAAAGGCGGTGTTCGATGAGAGTTTCACCGCCGACTGGGCCGTTGAGGGCCTGCTCTCCTATCCTTGAGGTGCAGCCGCGCACGTCAACTTCGTGTGAAAGCCGGGGAGTCTAGTGTCAGCACATATCACGCCGCTTCGGCTCGAGGGATTCGAGCAGCTGCCGAAGCATGCGCGGCGGTGTGTGTTCTGGGAAGTCGATCCGTCGACCGTCCCCGGTGAGGACCACCTCACCGATCCCGAGTTCGAGAAGGAAGCGTGGCTGTCGATGGTCATGCTCGAGTGGGGATCGTGCGGGCAGCTGGCGGTGCATTCGTCACCGCCCGCCACGGGCGAGTTCGAGACGCTTCTGACCGGTGACGAGCCGTGTGTCGGATACGCGTTCTACGCGCCGCCCGGTGCGGTACCACGGGCCCGGCTGTTCCCGACCGCACCGGTCAGTGCCGATGCGGTGTTGTTGACGACTGTCACCGTCGAGTCACCGGAGGAGAGCGAAGGGCTGTCGGCGAGTCTGCTCGCCGCGGTTGTGAGCGATCTGGTCCGGCGCGGTGTTCGCGCGCTTGAGGCGTTCGGTTACACGACCGCCGTGACGGAGGTCGACTGCGGATCACTGCCCGACGAACTTGCGCCGGTGGTCGAGGTGCTGGGGGACTGCGCGGTCGACCAGTGCATGATCTCCGCGGATTTCCTGCTGGATGTGGGGTTCACGGTCGTGGCGCCCCACCCATACTTCCCGCGGCTGCGCCTCGAGCTCGACAAGGGCCTCGGGTGGAAGGCCGAAGTGGAAGCGGCGCTGGAGCGGCTGCTCGAGAATGCTCGCATCGAACTTCCCGTCGGCGCAGGCTCGGTGTCGTTGCCGTAACACTGCTACGGCCAAATCGTTTGTGCGCAAAGAAAACCGGTGATCGATGCCGCCGCGCTTGCGTGAAATCTTCTCTGCACCAATGGATCCCGGCGTGCTCGCGCGAATATCAGCCGTGGTCGAGGGTTGGTCGACATGACCCCGCGATTACCGGCACATCGATCAGGGACTCACCGCGAGAGCGGGGGAGTCAGGCGCCGCGGCCGGCCTGTTCGACCGACAGTTCGTGAGCCAGGAGCTCGGCGAACGTGAAAGTCCCAGTGGGCCGGTCGTTCTTGCCGAGCAGATAGAGCCTCTTCACCGCGGCGAGTATGCCCTCGGCGATCGCATCCCGGGTCTGGGTCGACACCAGCAGACTGCGGTCGCGCGGGTTGGTGATGTAGCCGATGTCGACCTGAACCGTAGGCATGCGGGTGAGCCGCAGCAGATCCCAGGTGCGGCCGTGGGTGCGGCAATCCCGTAATCCGGTGCGCGCCACGACTTCACGTTGAATGAAGTCGGCGAGATTGCGGCCGATGGTCGATACCGAGCCGTGGGAGTTGCCGAAGTGGAATGATGCGACGCCGTTGGCCGCCGGGCTGGGCTGGGTGGCGCAGCGCAGGCTGATCATCAGATCGGCACCCACGGTGTTGGCGGTGCCTGCGCGCTCGGCGTCGGATGGGCTGCGGTTGGCCGGCCGCGACGTGAAGGTGTCCATGCCGATCGCCGTCATGCGGCCTTCGAGCCGACTTGCCAAGTCCCACAGGATGTCTGCTTCGCTGATGGGACCTTCTGGCCCGTGCATGATCAGCCCGTGGTCGGCGCCGCCGCGGCCCGGATCGATGATCACGCGCTTGCCCGAGAGACGTGGGCCGGAGCTGCGAACGAGCTCCTCCTCGCGGATGGCGTGCGGTGAGCCACCGGTCACGCGGGAGCCCAGGAAGTACAGCGAGCGCAGCGTTTCCGGGCCGCAGATACCGTCCGGATAGAGGCCGTATTCACGCTGGTAGGACGACAACGCGTTGTGTGTCTGCAGGCCGAAATAGCCGTCGACCAGACCGGTGTAGAAACCGAGATCCTGCAGTCTGGCCTGCAAGGTCGCGACGTCGTCGCCGTACATGGGCGCACCGAACTGGTGGGTGAGGGTACGTGCGCCGAGGCGGTAGGACGCTTCGCGCAGCGCGCGATACGTGGCCTCCCCGACGATGCCGTCCACGAGCAGGCCGCGATGCTGCTGAAACGCGCGGACGGCTTGGTCGAGTTCGTCGTCGAACGCGTCGAGCGCGACGTGCCGGCCCGTGCTCAGATCCGCGTCGGGATTCTCGATGAGACCAAGCGCCGCCAGCGCCGCCCGGATCTCGGTGACCGCACCGCCACGATCACCGCGACGCAGACTCGACATACGGGGCCCTCCAGGCTGGTTTTCGGCAATCTGCCGGACTAGCTAGGCAGCATTGTCTCAGATTTCGACCCGATTCCGGAAAACGCCAGGCGGTTCGGGCGCCGGTCTAACCGTGCTCTAACGGAGTTGTCAGAGGGCGTCGGCAAGCTCGCGCAGCAGCGCTGCCTTGCCTTTTGCGCCGACGATGCGCTTGATCGGGGCGCCGTCCTTGAACAGGATCATGGTCGGAATCGAGACGACCTGGAAGTCACGCGCCGTGGCGGGGTTGGCGTCCACGTCGATTTTGGCGACGGTCAGCTCATCGGCCTTCTCGGTGGCGATTTCCTCGAGCACGGGGGCGACCATCTTGCACGGTCCGCACCAGGTGGCCCAGAAGTCCACCAGTACCGGCTTGCTGCTGGTCAGCACGTCGTCGGAGAACGAATCGTCGGTGACCGCCACGGTTGCGCTGTCCTGGCTCATAGTGCCTCTCCTTGTTGGGAACTGTTGGGAATCAAGCGGTTTCGGCGAGCCAGCGCTCGGCGTCGATCGATGCCGCACAACCGCTGCCCGCTGCGGTGATGGCCTGCCGGTAGGTGTGGTCCACGAGATCGCCTGCCGCGAACACGCCTTCAACCGAGGTGTATGTGCTGCGCCCGGCGACCTTCACGTAACCCTCGTCGTCGAGTTCGACCTGGTCCCGCACCAGCTCTGAACGCGGATCGTGGCCGATCGCCACGAACACCCCGGTCACGGCCAGCTTGGACTCCTCGCCGGTGACGGTGTCGCGCAGGCGTACGCCGGTGACCTTCGGGTCGCCCTCGATCTCGGTGATCTCGGTGTTGGTCAGGAACGTGATCTTCTCGTTGGCGCGGGCGCGTTCGAGCATGATCTTGGACGCGCGGAACTCGTCGCGGCGGTGGATCAGCGTGACGCTGCGCGCGAACCGGGTCAGGAACGTCGCCTCCTCCATCGCGGAGTCACCGCCGCCGACCACCACGATGTCCTGGTCGCGGAAGAAGAAGCCGTCGCAGGTGGCGCACGTGCTCACGCCCATGCCGAGCAGGGCCTCCTCGCCCGGTACGCCCAGATGGCGCGCCGCCGCGCCCATCGCGAGGATCACGGCGCGGGCCTGGTGGGTCTCGTCGCCGACGGTCACCGTCTTGACCGGCCCGTCGAGCTGTACGGCGTCGACGTCCTCCATGCGGAGATCGGCTCCGAAGCGCAGCGCCTGCTCCCGCATTTCATCCATGAGTTCCGGCCCGGTGATGCCCTCGCGGAAGCCGGGGTAGTTCTCCACCTCGGTCGTCGTCATCAACGCGCCGCCGAACTGAGTGCCCTCGAACACCAGCGGCTTGAGCTGCGCGCGGGCCGCATAGACCGCGGCGGTGTAACCGGCCGGACCGGACCCGATGATGATGACGTCGTGAACCGTCGGAGTGGTGGACATGAGGGCCTTTCTGCCGGAGCGTTCTTCCGCCGTACGTGCGGAGCACTGTCAGCGCCGCCGTACGTGAGGAGCACAATCAGCACGGGTAGCAACACCAGCCTATGCCGAGGTGTTCCCGGCGGGCTCCATGGGACGGCCGGGCAACCGGTCAGGGCTGTTTGACCACGGTATCGGCCAGCAACTCGGTGTGTGCAGCGTCGCAGTCGGGCGCCACGACGAGCCCCACGATCGCGTTCGGCGTGTCGGCCGGCAGCAGGATCAAGATGCCGGGGTGGCCGTTCACCGAGTGCGGACGGGCGCCGAGGATTCGGACCCCCGACGGGTAACCAAGCGCCGACAGGCACTGCGCCCGTCGTCGGGGATCGGCCAGCGCCCCGAAATCGGGCCGGCCCGACAGCAGCCCGACGATCTCCGGTTCGGACAATCCGACGTCGGCCGGGGGCGGTGCGACAGTCATCCGGTTGAGGCTCGCGGGGGGCGAGCCGGCGGTATCGGGCGTCCGCGTGAGCGTGGCTGCGCCGAGCCCGACGGCAAGCAATGCCGCGCAGCAGCCCGCGATCGCGCCGAACCGTCGCAAGCGGCTCGGCGCGGGCGCCGATGTGTCGTTCCCGTCGGCCGCCCGTAGCGCGGCGACGACGCGAGCGCTCACCTCGGGCGGAACGGGCGGGGCTGAGGCGTCGTCGTGGCCGAGGGCGGCGACGTCGCGCCGGACCCGGTCGAGTGCGGCCAGCATCGCCGCGGCTTCGGGGTCGGTGCGCACGCGCTGGCGCACCTGGGCTGCGGTCGCATCGTCGAGCAGCCCGGCTTGCAGCTCCGCCAACAGGTCAGGGGTGAGCCCGCCGGACGGCACTGGGTGCGTGCTGCCGTTCATCGCCCTCAAAATACTGCAGCGACCGGGCCAGTTTGGCGCGTGCACGGGCGCAGCGGCTCTTGACCGTCCCCTCGGCGACGCCGAGCAGCCGAGCCGTCTCGGCCACCGAATAGCCCTGCATGTCGACGGCGACCACTGCGGCACGCTGTTCGACCGGCAGCTGAAGCAGCGCCCGTTCGACGACGATCGCAGTGTCGACCCGGTGAGCGGGGTCGCCGGCCGGGTCGCGCACGTGGTCGAGTTCGCCGAGCTCGTCGCGATGCGCGGCACCGGGTTGAGTCTTCGCCCGCCGCAACCGGTCGAGGCACGCGTTGACCACGATGCGGTACAGCCAGCTGCTCACCGACGAGTCGAACCGGAACGACGCCGCCGTGCGGTGCGCCGACAGCAGCGCGTCCTGCACGGCGTCATCGGCATCGTCGTGGTGGCGGCTTGTCAGATATGCGAGCCGGCGCAGCTGGCGATGATGGCGCAGCACCAGCTCCTCGAACGCATAGCGATCCCCGGCCACGTGGGCGGCGAGCAACTCGGCATCGGAGCGGTGACTCACCGGCCCCGCAAACTCGCTGGCTCCCCCGAACCTTCCCACATGCCGAACCTAAACGGTGCGGGCACCCACTCCGGACACTTGTTTGGCCCGACTGCCGTCACGCCTGCTCAGGGCCGCCCGCGGGCTGGGGATGAACCGGTCAGGACGCGGCCTTGATGGTGATCTCGGAGATGTCGCTGCGGCTCTTGCCGTCGACAGTGCCCAGCGTCGAGATCCACACCAGCACGTACGACGTCGGGTCGGCTTTCTCCACCGAGATCGTGTTGGAGCCGGGCTTGAGCGGGGTCGGCGGCGTCAGCTCGGTGGTGTCGGACAGCGACGACGGCGATGCGCTGTCCGCCGAGCGGATCTGCACGGACGTGCCGGTGCTCGTGATGTCGAGGGTGACCTCGCCGATCACGGTGGGTTGCGGCAACTGCAGCATCAGGCCGACACCGTCTTTGAAACCGGGGAACGGCGCCGGGTCGGAATACGTGTCGGTCGCCCACATGGTGCTGCTGTTGCCGTCGATCGCGAGCCCGGCCTGGTTCGGCGAGTCGGCCTCACCCTCCGGGGAAAAGACCGTTGCCCGAACCGGTTTCACGGTGCTGCCGGTCGCGGCCCCACCGTTCTCGGATTCGGTGGCCGAGGTGGGCGCGTTGAGCCCGAGCTCGTCCTTGTCCAGTCCGCCGCCGACGTCGCCGAAGATGCGGCTGAGGATCGAGGCCATCACGACGAGCGCGACGATGATGATCGCGGCGCCGGCCGCGAGGCCGACCATGAGGCCCTTCTTGCGCCGGGCCTGCGCGTCGGCATCGTCGGTGTGCGGGCTGCGCACCGGTGGCGGCGGCTGCTGTTCGTCGACGGAGTCGATCAACTCGGTCCGGTCGGCGATCGCGGTGGCCTGCTGCAGCAGGTTCAGCAGCGTGGGCGCGCTGCGAATGCCACCGCCGGGCTGCACCGCGCGGGCAGCCGCGGCCGAGATCTGGAACGGGATGTCGCGGTCGATCGCGCGCGGCTCGACGGGCTGGCCGGCCGAGTCGAGTGCGGCGGGCTCGAGGCCACTGCGCACCCCGGTCTCCGGCAGCGGCCAGCGGTTGACCAGCAGCGCGTACAGGGCGGCTCCGATACCGCGGATGTCGTCGTCGGGCGTCGCGTCGGGCAGCGTGGCCGGGAAGGCGAGCGCGACGTCGCCCTCGATGCTGACCCGCACCCGGCTGGGATGGTCGATCGAAAGCGCGACGCCGGCGCGGTGCGCGGCCTCGGCGGCCGCGGCGAGCGACTGGATGGCCCGCGCCCCGCCGATCGGCGACGGGGATGTGTCGGCGACCTCGGCCAGCGACCCGCCGCGAATCCACTCCGAGACGATCAGGCCGCCGGACCCGCTGTGGGCCACGTCGAGCACGCGGGCGATACCGGGCACGTCGATACGACTCAGCTTGAGCGTGCGCGACAGGATGTCGGACACCTCGGAGTCGGGCATCGTGGCCTCGGGGTCGACGAAGGTCAGTGCGACCTGACGGTCGAGCGCGGTGTCGAGCGCCTGCCAGAACTGCAGATTGGGCGGCCCGCCGTGGAACACCAGCAGCCGGTAGCGACCGTCGGCGATGGTGGCACCCGGAATCAGGTGCATGTCCTCTCCGGCGGTGGCCGATTCGACGGCGGGCTCACGCGGCGGCGCGAACGAGATCGGTTCCCGGGTCGGGTCGCCGCCGTAGTCGGCGGGCGGCCGGCCCGAGGTCGAGCCGTTCGAGATGGTCACGGTGTCGTCGGACGGCGCGTTGTCCCCGGCCGGCACGTCCGGCTGGAAGTCATCGGGGGCGGGACGGGGCAGTTTGGTCGTCGCGGTCCCCTCGAGTGCCGGGCCGCCCGCAGATTCGTCGGTCACCGGTGGTCCTTTCCGAGTCCCCGCTCCGGCAACGGAGGCCGGAGCCCCACCCCAACCGGCTGCCGGCGCTGGCGGGAACCGGTGGGGAGAAGAATTCCTCTGATCAGGGTACGTGACCGGGCTGGGCGGCCGTGGCTGGACGGGCCGTCGAATAGTTTGCACGGCTACCCTTTCCGGGTGGCCGGCCGGCGCGCCGCCCCGGTTGCCCAAGCGGCGGCGGACCACGGCGAGCGCCGATTGCGCCTCGGGTACCTTCGCCGCGATCAGCACACCCGCGATGATCGGGACCATGATCAGGCCCAGGGCCACGAGCCGCAGGAGAGAGCCCGCCGCGCCCCAGTGAGTGGTGAGCGATTCGAGGCCGAGCAGCTGGTCGGCCACCTGCGCCACCAGACCGGCGATCAGCGACGCCGTGATCGTCACCAGGATCGTCCGGATCACCGCGAGGCTGAGCAGCCGCCCGTCCGGCGGGTCCAGGTTGGCCCGCAGCAGCACATGGCCGACGATTGCCCCGGCGACCCAGCCCAGCCCGTTCGCGAGGCCCAGGTAGCCCGCGACCATTTCCGGATTGTCGGCGAGCGCGGGCGCGGCGATCGATGCCGCGATCTTCACGACGGTGATGACGACGATGATGATGATCGGCGTCCACGGTTGTTCGCGCGCGTAGAACACCCGCAGCTGCAAGAGCACGAGCGCGTAGGGGATCAGCGTGAAGGCCGACAGCGTGATCGCCATGCCGAGGTACCCGGCGTCGGCCTCCCCGAAGTTCCCGTAGGCGAACAACGCGCTGCCGATCGCGGGCCCGCCGACGGTCATCATCGCGACGATCGGAATCAGCGTGACCATCGTGAGCCGGGTGGCCAGCGACAGGTCGGCGAGCACCGCCGGGGTGTTGTTGGCGGCGGCGTTGCGGCTCAGCCGGGGCATCACGACCGTGAGGACGGTGACGCCGATCATCCCGAACGGCAGCTGCAACACGAGCCAGGTGTAGTTGTAGATCGCGGGACCCGACGCCGCCGCCGAGCTCGCGATCTGGTTACCGACGATCAGCCCGATCTGGCTGATGACGACGTAGAGCACCATCGCGGCGGCCATGCCGCCGAACTTCTTGAGCCGGTCGTCGAAGCCCCACAGCGGCCGTAGGCTGACCCGTTCGGCGCGGATCGCGACCAGCAGCACCGCGGTCTGGGCGACCACGCCCAACGTGGTGCCGATCCCGAGTACCAGAAGTTTGGCGTTACCCATCTCGACCGGGTCGAGCGAGAGTTCGCCGGGGACGAGCACATACAGGCCGAGCGTGACGATGGCGACGACGTTGTTGAGTACCGGGGCCCACGCCGGCGGCCCGAACACGTTGCGCGTGTTGAGGATTGCGCCGAACACCGACGTCAGCCCGTAGAACAACACCTGCGGCAGCAGCAGGTAGGCGAATGCCACGGTCAGCGGATTGTTGACCTGAGGGTCGCTGCCCAGCATCACGCGCACGAGAAGGGGTGCGCACGCCACCGACAGCACCGTGGCGGCCAGCAGCAGCGCGGTGGCAAGCGTGACCAACCGCCGGATGAACGCGGTTCCGCCGTCGGCGTCGTCGCGTTCGGCCCTGGCAAGCACCGGCACGAAGATCGCGGTGAACGTGGCCTCAAGAACCAGCGCGGCGACCATGTTGGGCAGCTGATTGGCCACCGAGAACGCGCTCGACAGCGCCGCACCGAGAATCGCCGCGAGCAGCACGATGCGGAAGAACCCGGTGATCCGCGAGATCAGGGTCGCGAACGCCATGCCCCACGACCGTGACACCACGGCCGCGTCGGACAGTTCGGGCCGTCCGGCCCGGCGACGCGGACCCGGGCCCCGCGGTATGCGCGGTGGGCCGACCGGCCGGACGGCAGGGGGGCGGGCCGGGGGAGGTCCCATCGGGGTGACGGGCCGCCCGGCGCGTGGGTGGGGCGCTGTCATCGCCGACCGTCCGGCGTGTCCTCGCGGCTGAACGCCATCGCGACCTCGATGGGATCGGGATGTTCACCCGGAGGCGTGAGGTCAGCGGGATCGGGCTGGCCGCGGAACCGGTGCCACAACCGCCGCCCGGCCAGCAGGACCAGCACCGCGCCTGCCGACAAGGTGATGAAGAACAGCAGCTTGCCGTACGCGTTGGAATGCACCGACAACCGCACGGGCTCGCCGAGCGGCATGCCGTCCGCGGTTTGCAGTGCCACGTCGACCGCGACGCGCTGCGTGAAATGCACCTCGATCGGCACCCGCAACGGCAGATAGCCGGGCGGCAGCACGATCTCGCCCATGTCGGTCACCGTCATGCCGGGCGGCGCATCGACCTGCAGCCGTACCCGGACCGGTACCGGGAGGTTGTTGCGCAGTGCCAGCGGCAGGGGACTGCGTTCGGTGGCCAGGGTGTAGGCGCCGCCCGGGTTGACGATCGTGACCGCGCCGAACATGTCGTCGACGCTTCCCGACACGGTGGCCAGGCGCTGCTGCGCCAAACCGTTGCGGGCCTCGGGCGGCACCGACTGGCTCAACGCCCGCAGCATGTCCTCGCGCAGCGGCGCGGTGTACTGCACGCCGGTCAGCCCGGTGCGCTCGTCGGTCGTCAACGCCGCGGTCAGACCCCACAGCCGTCCGATGACCGCGGCGATCCCGCCGGTGATCGCGTCGTCGATATGGCTGCGCGGGTTGCCGAGTGACTCGGCGGGAAGCGGCTGCACGGGTGCGCCGGGCACCGCGTCGCCGTCGGCGATGACGGCCGTGAGTGGCCGCGGTACGGCGAGCCCGGCGTGAATCGTGGTGGCGACGGCGGTGAGGATGGCCTGCGCGTCGTCGGGATGCAGGGTCCACACCAGTGGAGGCATCAGGATCTGGGTTCGCGGTTGGATGTCGGGCGTCAGGCCGCGCCACATGAGGGCACCGAGCGCGTCCTGGCGCCGCGCGGTCTGGGAGTCGTGGCGGACCGGGATGTCGAGCGACGGGTCCAGGTACGACGGCGCAATGGGATCGGTGCCCGCACCGGCCAGCGCGGCGCCGACCGCGGGGTCGAAGCCGGCGGCGACGAGGCTGGGGGAGTAGCGCACCGGGGTCACGTCTGCGGTCTCGGGTGTGCCGGTCGCGGCGTCTTGCGCGGTGATGTGGGCGGCCGCGATGGCCACGGTCTGGCCCTGTGCGGTGAGCAGGTCCACGGCCGGGCCGGTGAGCGGTCCGTCGGCGACCAGGCTCGCGCCGCGCGTCGAGGTGACACCAAGGATCTGGTCGACGATGTCGCCTGCCCCATTGGTCGCGGTGCCGCTCAGGCCCGCATCGCCCACCCGGTGCAGGGCGGCGAGATCGGCTTGGGCATAGGTGGTCGGCGCGACGCACATGCGCTGCACCAGGGTTCGTAGCCGATTCAGCCAGCCCACCGCCGCTTCCTGGCCGGTTCCCGGCCGGGTCGGGGTGCCCGGCCCGGCGTCCGGCCCATCGTTGACGACGTAGCCGCCGGTCATCGCGTTGACCGTGACGAGCAGGTCGGGATCGACGGCCAGGCACAGCGCGCTGCGAACCTGGCCGGACGGGTCGACGGTCGGGCCGGTCGCGAAGTCGATCGCCGACAGCAGCGTGTCGAGCCGTCCACCGGGTGCCAGCGATGTCGCGAGGTCGTCGTCGATCAGCCGCACCGGGGTGGTGCCGCCCGGCGCGCCCGCCGCCAACCGTGGCCGGTCGGCGAGCGGCCAGAGCATGGTCAGCCGGACCGGGTTCGACGTGTCCGGCGGGACCACCGAGTTGAGTGTGTCGGCGGCCGACGCCGTCGCGGCCGAGTCGGCGGGTGGTACGCCGAGGACCGGCAGCAGGAAGCGGGCGTCGTCGAGGCGCGCGGGTGCCCCGTAGTCGGGTGTGCCGTTGACGTTGACCAGCACGGGATACACCCCGGGCCGGTCGATGTGCAGCGATTGTCCGGCCGCCCGCAGCGGATAGGACAGCGTGAAGGGAACGGTCTGGCCGCGCTGCATCTCGGGCGCCACGGTGATGAAATCGGCGACCGGCTCGAACTGGTCGAGGTCACCGGTGAGATCGGTGCGCAGCTCGGTCGACGACGTGACGGCGCGCGCGTGCTCCATCCGGATGACCACGTCGCGAACCGGCCGGTCGCCGACGTTGAGTATGACGCCGCTGACCGTGACGACGGATTCGCTTGTGGTCGTCACGACTTCTGGGGTGACCCGGTCGATGCGGATCTGCAAGAACGGCGTAGCGCCGGGTTCGCCCGCGGTGGCGCGCGGCAGCTGGGCCGGTGAGAGCATGACGAACAGCGACAACAACGCCATGACCAGCACTATGCGCGCCACGGTCGAGGGCCACCGGTGCATCGCCGCGGTGGCGGTCACGGGCCTTGTCCGCATCCGTTCGTGCGCCGGCGGGGCTGGGGTTGAGCAGTGTCATCGCGGCGGCGGGTGTGCGAGTGCGTCTGGGCGCGTCGCCGCGGCGCGCTGCGTGGCAATGGCGGCAGGGCTCCCGGCCCGTCCGTGTGCAGTTTGTCGATCAGCTCACCGGCCACCTCGGCCAGCCTGCGCTCGTCGGCGTAGGCCAGCCGGGACGGCAGCTCGCGCAGCGGAACCCAGGCGACTTCGGTCACTTCGACATCGTCGTCGGACAGTTCTCCGCCGAGAAATCGCATCAGGTAGTGATGCACTGTCTTGTGCACCCGGCGGCCCTCGGTGACGAACCAGTAGTCGATGCTGCCCAGCGCGGCCAGGACGCTGCCCTGGATGCCGGTCTCCTCGGCGACCTCGCGGATCGCGGTCTGCTCGGCCGTCTCGCCGAGTTCGATATGGCCCTTGGGCAGGGACCAGAGCATGCGGCCGCGGCGGTCGACCCGGCCGATCAGTGCCGCCACCTGAGTGTCCTTGGGACCGTCGATCCCGTCGATGACCAGCCCGCCTGCCGATGTCTCGTGCACGGTCCGCAACCGGTCCGGTGGGCGCCGGGGGCGCGACTTACGTTGCTTGGATTGATCCCGCGGTGTCGGCGCCGCCGCAGGCTTCTGGGTTTGGTCGGTGACGTGTTCGCTGGGCTGCGCGGTGTGATGCTCGGCACTCGCGGCCGGTGGCCCGGCGGCCCGTTGTGCGCGGCGTTGGCCACGGCGCCGACCCCGGCGCCGTCGTGGTTTGGCCTGTTCGCCGTCCGACACCCAAGCGATAGTAGCTGCCACGCGGGTCGGCTCCTGCCACACTCGCCGGTAGCGGGCGCACCGCGCGCATTAGGCTCATCGAACGTGCCCGATGCTGCTCCTGCTGATGCCGAACTGCTGGCCGGCGCGCTCGTCGCGCTGAACCGCCGCGCCGACGTGCTGCGCGGCCTCGGTGCGGTGTTCGCTGCCGCGGGCCACGAGCTCTACCTCGTCGGCGGCAGCGTGCGCGACGCGCTGCTCGGCCGGCTGACCGACACGAGCGACCTGGACTTCACGACCGACGCCCGGCCCGAGCAGATGCAGAAGTTCCTGCGGCCCTGGGCCGACGCGCTGTGGGACACCGGCATCCAGTTCGGCACGATCGGCGCCGGCTTGGGCGATGACCGCCTGGAGATCACGACCTTCCGGGCCGACAGCTACGACCAGGTATCGCGCAACCCGACGGTCGAGTTCGGGGACAACCTCCACGACGATCTGGTGCGCCGGGACTTCACCGTCAACGCCATGGCGGTGCGCATCACGCCCGACGGACCCGGCGAATTCCACGATCCCCTAGGGGGTTTGGCGGCGGCCCGCGACAAGATCCTCGACACCCCGTCGGCGCCCGAGGTCTCCTTCGGCGACGATCCGCTACGCATGCTGCGGGCCGCCCGGTTCGTCTCGCAGCTGGGTTTCAGCGTGGCGCCGCGAGTGCTCGAGGCGCTGCTGGAGATGGCTCCGCAGCTCGAACGCATCACGGTCGAACGCGTCGCGGCCGAGCTCGACAAGCTGCTGTTGGGCACCGACCCGGTGGCTGGCATCGACCTGATGGTGCAGACCGGCATGGGCGCGGTGGTGCTGCCGGAGGTCGGCGACATGCGCATGGCCATCGACGAACATCACCAGCACAAGGATGTGTACTGGCATTCGCTGACGGTGCTGCAGCAGGCCATGGATCTCGAGGAGCCGGCGGAGCCCGATCTGGTGCTGCGCTGGGCGGCGTTGCTGCACGACATCGGCAAGCCCGCGACCCGCAAGCACGAATCCGACGGCGGAGTGAGCTTTCACCATCACGAGGTGGTCGGCGCGAAGATGGCCCGCAAGCGCATGCGGGCGCTCAAGTACTCCAAGCAGATGGTCGACGATGTGTCGCAGCTCGTGTATCTGCATCTGCGGTTCCACGGGTACGGGGACGGCAAGTGGACCGACTCGGCCGTGCGTCGCTATGTGACCGATGCCGGCCCGCTGCTCGGTCGTCTGCACAAGCTGGTCCGCGCCGACTGCACGACTCGCAACAAGCGCCGCGCCGCGCGGCTGCAGGCCAACTACGACGACCTGGAGACCCGCATCTCCGAGCTCGCGGCGAAGGAGGATCTGCAGCGGGTTCGGCCCGACCTCGACGGCAACGAGATCATGGAGATCCTCGGCATTCCCGCGGGACCGCAGATCGGTGAGGCGTGGCGCCACCTCAAGGAGCTGCGCCTCGAACGCGGCCCGCTGACCCGCGACGAGGCCGTCGACGAATTGTTGAAGTGGTGGAACGCCAGGGGCTGATCGTGCGTCTGATCAGACATGGAGTACTGCCTGGGTGACGCCGACGGCTCGGCGACCATGTGGACCAAAGCGCCCGATGTCGACCTCGACGGTAACGGTACGTTCGACGGGATCGGGCTGGATCTCGACGGCGACGGCCGTGTCGACGACGTGATGGCCGATCTCGACGGCGACGGGCTGGCCGAGCACGCGGTGCGCGACATCGACGACGACGGCACCGCCGAGAGCTATTTCACCGACGACGGATCCGGCGTCTGGGCGGTGAGCGTCGATCGTTCCGGTCAGGTGCGGTGGTTCGGGCTCGACGGGGGCGAGCAGACCGGCGGCCCGACAGTCGATTTCGACGGGGACGGCGCGGCCGACGACCGGCTGCTCGATGCCGACGGCGACGGTCTGGCCGACCGCGTGCTTGCCGGCGAGTTCGCACACGTCGACACCGACGGCGATGGCCGATGGGATCTCAAGCTCGCCGACACCGATGGCGACGGCCGCGCCGACTCGGTGTCGTGACTCGGCGGGCGCGTGCGGTCAGCCCCGGCCGGCTCCCGGCGGCCCCGCGAACGCCTGCGCGATCGTCAGCCACTTCGCGGCGTCGGCGCCGTCAGCCGTGACGTCCAACTCCGACGGCGCCCGGCGCTGCGTGACCAGCATGCAGAAGTCCTCGGCCGAACCCGTCACTCGTTGCGCGGCATCGTCTGGACCCCATGACCACATCGAGCCGTCGGGCGCACGCAGCTCGACCAGGAACGGCTCGGCCGGTGGCGTCAGTCCATTGACGGTGAACGCGAAATCGCGTGTGCGAACGCCGATGTGGGCGATCGAGCGCAGCCGGGCGGTGGCGGGCCGCCGCACACCGAGCGCGTCGGCGACATCGAGCCCGTGTGCCCAGGTCTCCATCATCCGGGCGGTCGCCATCGATGCCGCACTCATCGGCGGGCCGAACCATGGCAGCTTGCGGCCGTCGGTGACGTCGAGCAGCGCGTCGTGCAGCCGCCCGCGGGTCTCGCGCCAATCGGCCAGCAGCCGTCCCGGCGGTGTGAGCGCCAGCTCCTCGGCACCGGCGTCGACGAAGCCGGTCGGATTCTTCATCGCCGCGGCGAGCACATCGTTGAAGCCGGGCTCGTCGGTGATCGCGATGAGCGACACCCGGTCGGTCCAGAGCAGATGCGCGATCTGATGGGCGATGGTCCAACCGGGCGCCGGGGTCACGGTCGCCCAGCCGGTTTCAGGCAGGTCGGCCACGAGCGTGTCGAGCTCGTCGCTCTCGGCCCGCAGATCGGCGACGATGTCCTGGGCTGTCGACATGCCGGTCACCTTAGACCGGGGCTAGGTCCGCTTCGGCGAGGCCACCATCGCATGCACGACGAGGCCCGCCAGATAGATCACCGATCCCGCCGCCACCAGCCAAGGGGCCTGGCCGTCGGACGGGATGAACACCGCCGACCCGGCGATCGCTGCGATGAACGACATCCAGAACAGCGCGTCCTGCACGGTGAACACGTGCCCGCGCAACGCGTCGTCGACGTCGAGTTGCATGGCCGAATCGGCGCACAGCTTCACGAGCTGCCCGGCCGCGCCGAGCAGGAACCCGCACACCAGCATCACCGGCAGGTCGAGTCCGATGGCGACGATCTGGATCACCGCGGCGAATGCCAAAGCCCAGTTGGCCGTTGCGTAGCGGCCCAGGCGGGCGATCACCGCGGGTGCGGCCAGGGTCGCCAGGAAGGAGCCGGTGCCGGTGGCCGCCACGAACACGACCGCGGTGCCGAGCCCCACTCCGGCGACCTCGGTCGGTGCGTCGGCATGGCGGACGATCACGAGCACCAGCAGCGTGTTGATGCCGAACGCCATGCGGTGGGCGGCGAGCCCGGCCAGCGTTCCGGCGACCGTGCGCACCGCGAGCACGGTGCGGGCGCCGTGTACCCATCCGGTGGCCACGGCGTAGGCGGCCGACCCATGGATGGCGCGTTTGCTCTCGTGCGGACCGAGCACGTGCGGGCCGAACCGCACAGACAGCCACAGCGCCAGCGCGACCGGAGCCAGGACGATGAAGATGATCACCGACGCCCCGGCATCGCCTGCCCCGAAAACCCAGCGCGGCAGCAACATGAAGTTGGCCCCGACGAACGCCGCGAGCGCACCCGTCGCGCTGGCGACCGCGTTCATCGCCACGACCTGGTCGGCGGGCACCACGTCGGGTAGGGCAGCCGACAGTCCCGACGACACGAACCGGGTGAACCCGTTGGCGATCAGCGCGCCGAACAGGATCGGCAAATCCGCGACGCCGAACGCGAGCAGCACGCCGACGAGCAGCACCATCAGCAACCGGCCCAGGTTGGCGCCGATCATGACCAGCCGCCGGTCCCAGCGGTCCAGCAGGGCGCCGGCAAACGGTCCGAGCACCGAGTACGGCAGAAACAGCACTGCGAATGATCCGGCGATCGCAAACGGTGTGGCGGCGCGTTCCGTACTGAACAGCAGCGCCCCGGCCAGCGCGGCCTGGAACAAGCCGTCGCCGAACTGGCTGACCGCACGCAGTTCCAGCAGCCGCCGGAACTCCGTCATGCCCTGCAGCGACCGCCATAGGGCGATGGGCGCGCGAGCGTCAACCACGGAAATCACGTCCTGTTCGGGAAGCTGTGCACAGAGCAATCGGCAACCCGCTCCACAGTACAAAGTTCGCCGAACCCGCGAGGAGCGAGATCAACCGCCGAATTCCGGCCACGCCTGCGGTTGTTAGCCACGTCGCGGCGGCGCTGGTGCCATGATGTACGAGTGGCGCAGTCAGAGGACCCGGAGGATTTCGTCGCTCCTGCGGCGCACCGCGTTCGACCGGGAACCCTGCTGCTCGCGAACACCGATCTCCTCGAGCCGACGTTTCGCCGCACTGTCATCTACATCGTCGAGCACAACGCCGGTGGCACTCTCGGGGTGATCCTCAACCGGCCGTCCGAGACCGCGGTCTACAACGTGCTGCCCCAGTGGGCCAAGCTCACGTCGAAACCGAAGACGATGTTCATCGGCGGCCCGGTCAAACGGGATTCGGCGCTGTGCCTTGCGACGTTGCGGGTCGGGATGCAAGCCGACGGTGTGGCCGGCCTGCGGCATGTACAGGGCCGGGTCGTCATGGTGGATCTCGACGCCGAGCCCGACGTGCTGGCGCCCATGCTGGAAGGCGTCCGGATATTCGCGGGTTACTCGGGTTGGACCATCGGTCAGCTGGACGGTGAGATCGAGCGTGACGACTGGATCGTCTTGTCGGCGTTGCCGTCTGACGTGCTGATCGAGCCTCGCGTCGACCTGTGGGGCCGAGTGCTGCGGCGTCAGCCGTTGCCCACGTCGCTGCTCGCGACGCACCCGATCGACGTCAGCCGGAACTGATCTATTTGCACGACAGCGTGCAGCTCGCGCACGAGCCCGCGCAACCTGCTGCCGAGCCCGTGCTCGCCTCGGTGCGCGCGACGGCTTTGGCGCTCTGCCAGCAGCCCGCGGCCACGGTCGCGATCGCACCGATGATGCACACCACGACGACCATCAGGCCGGTTTGCGGGGCCGCTGCGAGGGCGGCCGCGCCGCCCGCGGCGAGCATCACCGCGGCGGCGAGTTGAGTGGGGGCCACCGCTCGCAACACGTTGCGCACGGGGTCCCCGGTGCGCGGCCTGGACAACAACCACAGCCCGAGGACTCCGACGACGACGGCGGCGCTCAGACACAGCAGCGCGGCGATCAGCATGCGCCACACAATACGAGGCGCACGCCGATTCCGTGGGGTCGGGCCGCAACCTTTTCCTGGGCGCTCCGGCTCAGCTCGGCGCCCCGAGAAGCTGCGGCAAACCCGGCAGGGCGGGAAGTGCGGGCGGCGCCGCGGGGGCAGCCGGCGGGGGTGCCGCGGGTGTCGGTGCGCTCACCCGGAACCCGGACACGATCGCGTCGGCTGCCTCGGCCGAAGCCGATATGCCCTGGTTGGCGGCCGACGAGTTGACCGAGAGAGACACCAGGTACCGATCGGGGCCCGAGGTCGCGATGACGTGCCTGCGCGACGTGTTGAGCATCTGGCTGCCGGAGTTGTAGCTACCCTCGATGAACGCCGACGGGAAACCGTTGAAATCGGCGAGAGACATGTCGGTGGATCGCCAACCCAGCTGCTGCTGGCTGTCGATGTAGCCGTGGCTGATGGCTTCCTTCGGATCGAAGTCGCCGACCAGCTTGTAGACGACCACCTGGGCGTTGGGCGTGTACAGATCGGTGCTCGTGCGGTCGGCGATGACCGCGAACGCGTCTGGCACGTTCGGGTCGGGCACCTTCGACCAGCCCGCTGGCAGCGGCAGCACGATGTTGAGCGCCTTGAAATCGTGGCTGACCTGTGGCTCCATCTTGACGCCCTTGGCCTTGAAGAACTCGGCGAGAGTGCCGGACGAGGCAGGCGTGATGGTCTGCGCTGCCACCGCTGGCACCGCGACCGGAGCGGGCACCGCGGGTACGGCGCCTGCGGCGGCGGGCGCGGCCGGTGCGGCGGCCGGGGCGACGGTCACGGTCTGCGTCACCGTCGCCGGGCTCGGTGCAGAGGGGCCGGGTGGAAGAGGAAACAAGGGTTCGGCGGACGCGGTGTTCCCCGCGAGGCCGACGACCCCTGCCAGGCCGACGGCCGCTCCTGCTGCCAGAACCCGCCAGCGGCGGGCACTCTCGATCATCGTTCGGTCCTTCCCAACGGTCAGGGGCGATTTGCTGCCCCTCGTCAGGCGCCGACTGTATCCACGCCACAGGCCCGGTCACCAGATGCGCAACCGACCTGGAATCAAGCCATGACATGGTTGCGACGCAACCGATACCAAGCCGTGCCGTTCAGCCCGGCAGATGGGTGGTGAGCTGGCTAAACCGGCAAAATCGTGGCCTTATACCCTGTTGGGCGTGACCGAACCCGCAACCACGCAGTCAGGGCCCGACGGGGATACCCCGCAGCACCGCTATACCGCGGAGCTTGCCGGGCAGATCGAACGTGACTGGCAGCAACGGTGGCACCTGCTGGGTACGTTCAACGTTGCCAACCCGGTGGGCTCGCTCGCCCCCGCCGACGGCTCCGGTGTGCCTGCCGACAAGATGTTCGTGCAGGACATGTTCCCGTACCCGTCGGGCGAGGGCCTGCACGTCGGCCATCCGCTCGGCTACATCGCGACCGACGTGTACGCGCGCTACTACCGCATGACGGGCCGCAACGTGCTGCATGCGCTGGGCTTCGACGCGTTCGGCCTGCCCGCCGAGCAGTACGCGGTGCAGACCGGGACGCATCCGCGCACCCGCACCGAAGCCAACATCGTCAACTTCCGCAGGCAGCTTGGCCGGCTCGGGCTCGGCCACGACGCCAGGCGCAGCTTCTCCACCACCGACGTCGACTTCTACAAGTGGACGCAGTGGATCTTCCTGCAGATCTACAACGCCTGGTTCGATCCCGATCTGAACCGGGCCCGGCCCATCAGCGAACTGGTCGCCGAATTCGACTCGGGGACAAGGACGCTCGATGACGGCCAGAACTGGCGTGATCTCGACGCGGCGGGCCGCGCCGATGTGATCGACGGTTACCGGCTCGTCTACCGCGCGGATTCGATGGTCAACTGGTGCCCGGGGCTCGGCACCGTGCTGGCCAATGAAGAGGTCACCTCCGACGGCCGCAGCGACCGCGGCAACTTCCCGGTGTTCCGCAAGCGGTTGCGGCAGTGGATGATGCGGATCACCGCGTACTCCGACCGGCTGCTCGACGATCTCGAATTACTGGACTGGCCGGACAAGGTCAAGACCATGCAGCGCAACTGGATCGGCCGCTCGACGGGCGCCAATGTGCTGTTCGCGACCGGCGCAGGCAACATCGAGGTGTTCACGACCCGTCCGGACACGCTGTTCGGCGCGACGTATGTGGTGCTGGCGCCCGAGCACGACCTGGTCGATGCGCTGGCCGCCGACGCGTGGCCGGATGGCACCGACGAACGCTGGACCTACTCGGCGGCGTCGCCGCGCGAGGCCGTCGCCGCGTACCGCGCCGACATCGCGGCGAAGTCGGATCTGGAGCGTCAGGAGAACAAGACCAAGACGGGCGTGTTCCTCGGCGCCTATGCCACCAACCCGGCTGACGGACAGCAGATTCCGGTCTTCATCGCCGACTATGTGCTGGCCGGCTACGGAACCGGCGCCATCATGGCGGTGCCCGGCGGCGATCAGCGTGACTGGGACTTCGCCAAGCAGTTCGGCCTTCCCATCATCGAAGTCGTTGCGGGCGGCGACATCTCGGAGGCCGCGTACAGCGGCGACGGAACGATGGTCAACTCCGGCTATCTGAACGGTCTCGACGTCGATGCGGCCAAGGCCACCATCATCGACCGGCTGGAGGCCGAGGGGCACGGCCAGCGCCGCATCGAGTACAAGTTGCGCGACTGGCTGTTCGCGCGTCAGCGGTACTGGGGCGAGCCGTTCCCGATCGTCTACGACGCCGAGGGCCGCGCTCACTCGCTGCCGGAATCGGCTCTGCCCGTCGAACTTCCGGACGTCCCGGACTATTCGCCGGTCCTGTTCGATCCCGACGACGCCGACAGCGAGCCGTCGCCGCCCCTCAACAAGGCGACCGAATGGGTGCACGTCGAGCTCGATCTGGGCGACGGCCTGCAGACATACACCCGCGACACCAACGTGATGCCGCAGTGGGCGGGCAGCTCGTGGTACGAGCTCCGTTACACCGACCCACACAACTCAGAGGAGTTGTGCGCCAAGGAAAATGAGGCCTATTGGATGGGCCCGCGCCCGGCCGAGCACGGGCCGGACGATCCGGGCGGTGTCGACCTGTACGTCGGCGGCGTCGAACACGCGGTGCTGCACCTGCTGTATTCGCGGTTCTGGCACAAGGTGCTCTACGACCTCGGTCACGTGTCGTCGCGGGAACCCTATCGGCGTCTGGTGAACCAGGGCTACATTCAGGCCTTCGCCTACACCGATGCGCGCGGAACCTATGTTCCGGCAGCCGAAGTCGTCGAGCGGGACGGCAAGTTCTACTGGCCGGGCCCGGATGGCGAAATCGAGGTCAACCAGGAGTTCGGCAAGATCGGCAAGAGCCTGAAGAACTCGGTGTCGCCCGACGAGATCTGCGACACCTATGGCGCTGACACGCTTCGGGTCTACGAGATGTCGATGGGTCCGCTCGAGGCGTCGCGCCCGTGGGCGACGAAGGACGTCGTCGGTGCGCACCGGTTCCTGCAGCGGGTGTGGCGAGTCGTGATCGACGAGACGACCGGAGCCGTGCGGGTCGCCGCACACGAGGCACTCGACGAGCAGACGTTGCGGATCCTGCACCGCACGATCGCCGGGGTCACCGAAGACTATGCCGCGCTTCGCAACAACACGGCCGCGGCGAAGCTGATCGAGTACACCAACCACCTCACCAAAGAAGGTGTTTCGGCGCGGGCCGCGATCGAACCGCTGGTGCTGATGGTGGCACCGCTGGCGCCGCATCTGGCCGAGGAGTTGTGGAAGCGGCTGGGCCACGACACGTCGCTCGCGCACGGACCGTTCCCGGTGGCCGACCCGCAGTACCTGGTGGACGACACCATCGAGTTCCCGGTTCAGGTCAATGGCAAGGTGCGCAGCAAGATCACCGTCGCAGCCGATGCTGACAAGGCGACGCTTGAGGCCGCGGCTCTGGCCGACGAGAAGGTGCAGGCCTTCGTGGCAGGCGCGACGCCGAAGAAGGTCATCGTCGTACCCGGCCGGCTGGTCAACATCGTCGTCTGATCAGCCGGGGCGGACCACGATCTCGTGTACGTGGCCGTCCGGCGGGGTTGTGACGGCGTTGGCGACCAAGCCGGCGACGGTCTCCGGGCGCAGGAAGCGCCCGGGGTCGTACTCCTTGCCCTCGTACGCGACGAGCTCGCGCTGCATCTCGGAGTCGGTACGGCCGGGAAAGATCGAGGTGACGCGCAGGGCCGGCTCGTCGGCACGCAGCGAGTCGGCGAAGGCACGGAGGGCGAACTTGCTCGCCGAGTAGGACGCCATGCCGGCCGAGACCGTCCGGCCCGCACCGGAATTGATGAACACGACGTGGCCGCGGGCCGCGCGCAACGCCGGCAGCAGCGCCAGTGTCAACGCGACCGCCCCGGTGACGTTGACCTCGAACGAGGCCCGCCATTCCTCGGCGCTCGATTCGCCGACGCGGCCCGGGTAGAGCACGCCGGCGTTGTGGACGAGGACGTCGAGCTCGGCGAGCACTTCGGAACTGGCCTCGATCGAGTCGGCGTCGGTGAGATCGAGCGGCCAGGTCGGTGCGCCCAGCCGCTCGGCGAGTTCATCGAGGTGAGCGGACGGACGCCCGGCCAGCAGCACGGTATGGGTGGGGGCGAGCGCGGCGGCAATGGCCGAACCGATGCCGCCGCCGGCCCCGGTGATGAGCGCGGTCGGCACTCCTGAAACGTTACTAGGCCCCTCCGCCGGCCCCACCGGCCTGCGCGACTTGCCCAGGAGTCGCATCATGGTACGGATGCCTCCCGATCCCACCTTCGCCCCGACCCAGCTCGCCGCGCGCGCCGCCTATCTGCTGCGCGGTAACGACCTGGGCGTGATGACCACAGCGGCGCCGCTGCTCTACCCGCACATGTGGAGTTGGGACGCCGCGTTCGTGGCGATCGGGCTGGCTCCGCTGAGCGTCGAGCGCGCCGTGGTGGAACTCGACACCCTGCTGTCGGCGCAGTGGCGCAACGGGATGATCCCGCACATCGTGTTCGCCAACGGTGTCGACGGCTATTTTCCCGGTCCGGCGCGGTGGGCCACGTCGGCGCTCGCGGCCAACGCGCCGCGGATCCGGCACACGTCCGGCATCACTCAACCGCCGGTGCACGCGATCGCCGTGCAACGCATCCTCGACCACGCGCGCAGCCGCGGCCGCTCCACCCGGGCGGTCGCCGCGACGTTCCTGGACCGGCGGTGGGGCGATCTGGTGCGCTGGCACCGCTGGCTGGCCGAATGCCGCGATCAGGACAGCCGGGGCCGGATCACGCTGTATCACGGCTGGGAATCCGGTATGGACAACTCGCCGCGCTGGGACAGCGCCTACGCCAACGTGATTCCCGGCAATGTTCCGGAGTATCAGCGTGAGGACAACACGATCGTCACCGACGCGACCCAGCGGCCGTCCGATCTCGAGTACGACCGGTACCTGTGGTTGCTGGAGGAGATGAAGTCAGTTCGCTACGACGACGATCTACTGCCCAAGGTCATGAGCTTCGCGGTCGAGGATGTCTTCGTCTCGGCGATCTTCTCGGTGGCCTGCCAGGTGCTTGCCGAGATCGGTGAGGATTACAAGCGCCCGCACGCCGATGTGCGCGATCTCTACTCGTGGGCGGAGCGGTTCCGCGGCGGCGTCGTCGAAACGAGCGACGAGCGCACCGGTGCGGCAAGAGATTACGATGTACGGGCGAAGAAGTGGGTGGCCACCGAGACCGTGGCGCAATTCGCTCCGCTGCTGTGCGGGGGGCTTCCGCACGACAAGGAGCGGGCGTTGGTGAAACTCCTTGAGGGGCCCCGATTCTGCGGTCATCCCGACCTGAAGTACGCGTGTATCCCGTCGACTTCGCCTGTGTCACGCGACTTCCGGGCTCGCGAGTACTGGCGTGGGCCGGTGTGGCCGGTGATGACGTGGCTGTTCTCGTGGTGCTTCGCCCGAAGGGGCTGGGCCGAGCGCGCGCGGCTGCTGCGTCAGGAAGGACTTCGCCAGGCCAGCGACGGTACGTTTGCTGAGTATTACGAACCGTTCACCGGCGAGCCGCTGGGCAGCATGCAGCAGTCGTGGACCGCGGCCGCGGTGCTCGACTGGCTCGGCTAGCCCGTACTACTCCTCGGCCTTGGCCTGCGACGCCGCGCTTTCCTCTTCCTGGCCGGCCAGCCGCTCGAGCGGAGCCAGGGCCTTGGCGAGGGTTTCGAGATCTTCCGCGCTGAGTTTCGCCAACCGGGCGGCCAGGTCGGCGCGGCGCGCCGCCAATGACTCGCGATGCTGAACGAGACCGCGCGGGGTGACGTCGACGAGCACGGCGCGCAGGTCCGAGGGATCGCGCGAGCGCTTGACCAGGCCCAGCTTCTCGAGCCGGCGGATCGCGACGGTCGTGGTGGGCGTGCGCACGCGTTCGCGCGCGGCTAGCTCGGTCATCCGGATCGGACCCTGGTCCAGCAGGGTCAGCAGAATCGACAGCTGAGCCAGCGTCAGATCGCCCGCGGTGCCCTTATGGGTATCTCCGCGGCGGAGCACAGAGAACACCTTGGAGAGGACACGTTGAAGCTCCCCAGCAAGCTCCGTGACCTGCGATTCGGTCTCCACCATAATTCGCTAGTCTAACCTGTCTGATCCTGTCACGATGTCAGGTTGCGGATTTGGCGCGACGAATCAAAGTATCTGGGACAAGAAGCGGCGCAGTCGATCTGTTTCGGCAGCTTCGAAGATCTGCGTCGGGGTACCGGACTCGACGACCTTCCCGTGATCCATGAACACCACGCTGTCGGCGGTGGATCTGGCGAACCCCATCTCGTGGGTCACGGCGATGATCGTCATGCCGTCGGCGGCCAGTTCGGTCATCAACTCGAGCACGCCCTTGACCAGTTCGGGATCGAGCGCGGAGGTGGCCTCGTCGAAGAACATCACCTGCGGTGCCATCGCGAGTGCCCTGGCGATCGCGACTCGCTGCTGTTGACCGCCCGACAGCGTGGCCGGCCGCACATCGGCCTTGTGCCGCAGGCCAACCCGGTCCAGCTGAGCCAGGCCGAGCTCACGGGCGTCCTCGGCGTCGAGGCCCTTCAGCTTGCGCGGCCCGAGGGTGACGTTGTCGAGCACGGTGCGGTGCGGGAACAGATTGAACTGCTGGAACACCATCCCGATGCGCTGCCGCAACTGGTCGGGATTGTCGCCGAGCACCGAACGGCCGTCGAGCAGGATGTCGCCGCGGTCGGGTTCGTAGAGCCGGTTCAGCGTCCGCAGCAGCGTGGACTTGCCGGAGCCCGACGGCCCGATGACGGCGGTGGTCGTGCCTGCGGGCACGTCGAGGTCGACCCCGCGCAGCACCGGGTTCGGGCCGAACGACAGATGAATGTCGCTGGCAGCCAACGAGACTGCTGCCGGAGTGGTTTCGGCGGCCGGCATCAGATCATCTCCTGGTGGGCGGCGGGCAGCGGTTCTTCCTCGGTCGGGGGCCTGCCGCGGCGCAGCCGGTTGTCGATGAAGTTCACCAGATGCGTCAACGGAATCGTCAACATCAGGTAGAACAGGCCGGCCGCCACGAGCGGCGACAGGTTCCCGGTCTGCGCGTTGAGGTCACGCCCCACCTGGAACAGCTCGCGCTGGTTGGCGATGAGGCCGAGGAAATACACCAGCGACGAGGCTTTCAGCAGCGAGATGAACTGATTCATCAAGGCGGGCAGCACGCGACGAACGCCCTGGGGCACCACGACAAGACGCATCGACGACGCATAGCTGAAGCCAAGGGCGCGCGAAGCTTCCAGCTGACCGGCTTCCACACTCTGGATGCCGGACCGGAAGATTTCGCCGATGTAGGCCGCGGCCATCAAGCCGAGCGCGGCGATGCCGAGCGGGTAGGGATTGTTACCCGTCAAGGAGCCGACCACGGGGCCGATGCCAAGCCCGATCAGCAGGATGATCACCACTTCCGGCAGGCCGCGGAAGATGTCGGTGTAGACCCGGGCCGGCCAACGCAGCCAAGCCGATCGGGAGATTCCGGCCACGGCCAGCACCATGCCGAGAACGAGGCCGATGATGCTGGCGCTGACGGTCAGGATCAGGGTGTTGGGCAAGCCGGTCTTGAACAGATCGGGGATGGCCTGTTTGTAGAGTTCCCAGTCCAGGAACGAGTCGGCCAGTTGCGACAACGTGGATTTGGGCGCCACCGCTTCGCCTGCAGCCGGTTGTTCGCGGCTCGCGGCGATCGCGTCGAAGTCGGGCAGCTGGGGCTGCGGCGCAGCTCTGGATCCGGGTTTCCAGCCGGGCGGCAGCGCGCGCGGCACCCAGTCCGAATACAACCGGGCCCACGTGCCGTCGGCGATCACCGCATCGAGGCCCGAGTTGAGCGCATCGATCAGCGGCTGGTTCTCCTTGGCCACCGCCCACGCCACGAAATTGTCCAAGCTGAAGGTGTTTTCGATGATCTCGGCGGGGTCGCCGGGCTGTACGGTGCCCGACGCCTGCTGCGAGGGCGCCACCCACGCGTCGATCTGGCGGGTCTTGAGGCTCGCGTAGACGGTGTTGTAGTCGGGGAACTTCACCGGTTGAAGGCGCAGGGTGTCGATGACGTAGGACTCCTGCACGGTGCCCTGCACGACGCCGATGCGTTGACCCGGTCCTAGCTTGTCAAAACCGGTTATGGCTGAGCCGGTCGGCACGACGAGGGAGAAGTAGCCGAAGTCGTAGCCGTTGGTGAATCCGACTGTGCGGCGGCGCGCGTCGGTTGTCGTGATCGACGACGACGCGACGTCGAAGCGCCGCGACGCGGTCTGGGCCAGCAGCCCGGAGAACTCGGTGCCCACGAAGTTGATCCGCAGGCCCAACTTGTCGGCGATGGCCCGCAACACCTCGTTGTCGAATCCGGTGAACTGGCCTGCCGAATTGATGCAGATGCTCGGCGGTGCGTCCGAAAGGGTGCCCACGGTCAGCACGCCGGGAGTCGACAGCCCGAGCGCATCCGTCCGGACCGTATCCAACGGCTGCACGGTCGGCGTCGTGTACTTGTCGGCACCCGGCCCGGTCGCCGCCGCGGCGAGATTCGTCGGCAGCGCGCTCGCGCTCTGCACGCCGGGCGGAGCGCACTGATCGACATCGGCGTTGGCCGGGCCCGCCAGCACCAACCCCATGACCATCAGGGTCGATGCCAGCAGCGCAGCGAGTTGTCTGACGCTCATCTGTTGCAACCTAGTGGGCGCACGGGCAGCGGTGAGGGATTCGGCTCAAGGCGACCGCAAGTCTCCGAACACCCCGCGCCGGGTGAGCTCGGCGATCATGATCTTGGCCATGAGGTCGGCGCGTTCCACGCAGGCCCGGCGGGCACCCTCGGGGTCGCGGGCATGGATCGCCGCGGTTTCTGCCTCATAGCCTTCGAGGAAGTCGGCCTTGGCCTTCGGGTAGGACAGCCAGAATTCGGACGGCGCGAAGCTCTTCCCGGCGCGGATGGTGGCATGTAGCCGTGGCCCGGCGTACTCCTCGTTGATCGCGTCGCGGTACACCCAACAGGCTTCCTGGAACGAGCGGGTGTCCTTGGTCGCGCGCAGGATGCGCAACGTGTCGTCGAGATGCGCGAGGATGCGCGGGGTGGGATTGGTGGCGCAGCGGGCCGACGCGATGCCGTTGAGGATGCCGTAGAGCTCATGATGTTCCGCGACGGTGGCCTCGTCGAATCTGGAGACGAACGCGCCGCGGTGGTAACGGGTGGACAGGATGCCGTCGTGCTCCAGTTGCACGACGGCTTCCTGGATGGGGACGCGGC
This sequence comes from Mycobacterium venezuelense, assembly GCF_054919535.1. Classification (NCBI taxonomy): domain Bacteria; kingdom Bacillati; phylum Actinomycetota; class Actinomycetes; order Mycobacteriales; family Mycobacteriaceae; genus Mycobacterium; species Mycobacterium venezuelense. Next base: position 178,300 of record NZ_JBONDW010000004.1, on the reverse strand, counting down.
TCAGCCCGAGATCGCGGACGATCTCGTTGCGGTCGATGCGGTCACCGGTACGCAGCTTGCCCGTCATCACCTGGTTGATGATGTAGGTGACAACCTGGTCCTTTTCCTTGACCCCGTACTTCTTCGGCACCCTGCCTCGGACCCCCTGCGGTGTATGCGTTGCGCCAGTTTCTCACGCGCTTGCCCCGGTGGTGGCCTAAGTCAATGCCGGTTCGGGCGTTGTGGGAAGTCAGGCGCCGGATCGGCCGTCACGCCAGCGGCACAGGGCCTCGGCCGCGGTGAGGTCGTAGTCGGGCCCGTTGGCGCCGACCGTGAGGATCGTGACGCCGAGGTCGGCGAGGGCGTCGGCTTCGGCGAGCATCGCGTCGATGCCGCCGGACTCCTGGACTCCGGCCGACCGCTCGACCGTCGCGGGATCGCGGCCGACCGACTGGCAGTGTCCGGCGAGTACCTGCGCCTTGCCCGGGTAGGTGGTGCGGTCGACGAACGCGTGCCAGATTCCGGCGTGCTCGGCGACGAGCCGCAGGGTCTTACGTTCCCCCTGCCCGCCGATCAGGATCGGGATGTCGCGCGTGGGTGCCGGGTTGAGCTTGGCGAGGCGAGCGCGAATCCGCGGCAGCGCAGTCGCGAGATCGTCGAGCCGGCTGCCCGCGGTGCCGAATTCGTAGCCGTACTCGTCGTAATCCTTTTGTTTCCAACCGGATCCGATTCCGAGGATCAGCCGGCCATCGGAGATGTGGTCGACCGTGCGGGCCATGTCGGCCAGGAGCTCTGGGTTGCGGTAGGAGTTACAGCTCACCAGGGCGCCGATCTCGATGCGCGACGTCTGCTCGGCCCAGGCGCCGAGCATCGTCCAGCATTCGTAGTGCGCGCCCTCGGGATCACCGTAGAGCGGGAAGAAGTGATCCCAGTTGAAGGCGATGTCGACGCCGATGTCCTCGCAGCGGCGTACCGCGTCGCGGATATGGCTGTATTTGGGAGAGTGCTGGGGCTGCAGCTGCACACCGATGCGAATGGGAAAGGTCACCTTCGCGAGCGTACTCAGACGCCCCAGCACTCGAAACCGACGTCACATGCCGATCTGGCTGTCCGGCTTCCACACCGCGACGACCGCGGGCCGCGCCGGCGTGTCACCGCCACCCGGCCAGTGCGACAGCGGCTTCTCCAGGCTGTAGTCGTCGCCCTCGCCCGGGTGCTGTACGCACACCGTCACGAGGTTGTCGGTCACCACGGGCCCACACGTCTCCGCACCGACCGGCACCGACAGGAATTGTTTGGTCTCACCGCGATTCGGCCCGTCGAGCGCCACGGCGAACAAGCCGTCGTTGGCGTCGAGCGCATTGCCGTCGGTGGATATCCACAGATTGCCGTGGCTGTCGAATGCGAGGTTGTCCGGGCACGAGATCGGGCTGACCTTCTCCTTGTCGAAGCCCGCGTAGTACGTGTCGGCGGCCTTGGGGTCGCCACACACCAGCAGCAGGTCCCACGTGAAGTCGGTGCCCGCGTGGTTGTCGGTGATCTCGAGGATCTGACCGTTCTTGTTCTCGTTGCGGGGATTGGCCGCGTCGACGGGTGCCTTGCCCTCGGTGCCGCGCTTGTCGTTGTTGGTCAGCGCGACATAGACCTTGCCGGTGTGCGGGTTGGCCTCGAAGTCCTCGGGCCGGTCCATCTTGGTGGCGCCGGCCTTGTCGGCGGCCATGCGGGTGAACACCGCGACCTCCTGGGCGGTGAACCCGTCGACCAGCGATTCGCCTGCCCCGTTCGGGCCGGACTTGAGCAGCGGGACCCAGGTGCCGGAACCGGCGAACGAACCCTTCGACGGAAGCTTGCCGGTGCCGTCGATCTCACTGGCCGGGATGTCGCTGCTCAACTTCGCGACGTAGAGCGTCCCCTCGTCGAGCAGAGTCATGTTGTGGGCCATGGCAGCTGGATCGGTCCCGGGTTGGACCTTCTTGGCCGACACGAACTTGTACATGTAGTCGAAGCGCTCGTCGTCGCCGGTGTAGACGACGACGGTGCCGTCATCGGTCACGTAGACGTTGGCACCCTCGTGCTTGAGCCGTCCGAGCGCCGAGTGCTTGACCGGGGTCGACGCCGGGTCCCACGGGTTGACCTCGACCACGTAGCCGAACCGGTTGACCTCGTTGGGCGACTTCGCCAGGTCGAACCGGGGATCGAAGTTCTCCCACTTGAGTTCCGAAGGCTCAAGGGCGATGCCGTAGCGGTCGAAGCGATCGGCGTCGACGGGCCCCGGCGCCGGGCTGCCCTCGGCCGCACCGAAGTAGCTGTTGAAGTTCTCCTCACCGGAAAGCACAGTGCCCCAGGGTGTTACGCCGCCCGCGCAGTTCGCGAAGGTGCCTGCGACGGTGCGGCCGGTCGGGTCGGCGGCAGTCTTGACGAAGTCCGTTCCCGCGGCGGGCCCGGTCAGCGTGAACGGGGCGTCGGCGGTGATCCGGCGGTTGTAGCGGCCCATGACCGGCTTGAGCGCCCCGTCGGCGCCACGCTCGACCTCCACGACGCCCATGCCCATCGCGGCGATCTCGATGTCGAACTGTTCGCGGGTGGGAGCATCGGCGTTGTAGCCGGGGAACATGAACTGCGGTGTGACGTATTCGAAGTTGGTCACAAGCAGGAAGCGATTGTTCTGTCCGGGGATCGGCATGAGCGCCGCGAAGTCGTTGTTGAAGCCGAACTGCTTGCGCTGCGCGTCGGCGGTCTGCTTGTTCAGATCGAACGCCGGCGCGTCGGGGAGGATCGGATCGCCCCACGAGATCACCACGTGCTGCCGGTACCCCTCGGGGATGACGACGGCGTCCTCGGTGTTCGGGGCCACCGCGGCGAATTTCATGCCCGGCGGGGTTTCGACGGGGGCGGCCGCGGGGGAGGGGGTCGGAGCGGGCTGATCGCCCGTGCCGCACGCGGCCAGCACCGATCCGGCGCCGACGGCCAGGACGGTCACACCCGCGGCCTGCAGCACCGAGCGCCGCGACATCTGCTGCACGATGTCGCCGAAATACTCGTTGTCACTGGTGTTGGGAACGGGCTTCGAACACGCGTCACCGCACCGGTAGCGGCAGGTCACGTGCTGACGCGACGAGATTCCGCGGTGGGTGACAAAGAGATTCAACGGTACAAGCGCCATCGCGCGCAGATCCTTCCGCTCGATACCGGCCGAGGGCTGGGCGGCCGGGTCCGGCGGAAACCTACGGGAGCCGAACTAGCAGCGGGTTAACAGCAGGCAACCAGCTAGCTATCAAGAAGATTCCGCAGGATCTGCACGAGCGCCGCGGGCTGGTCACCCTGCACCGAATGCCCGGAGTCGGCCACCACATGGGTTTGCCGAAAGCCGGGCGCCGTGGTGGCGAACAACTCGGCGTCCTCGTCGTTGACGAAGAACGATTTCGCGCCGCGGATCAGTGTGGTTGGCATGGTGATCGACGGCACGTCGTCCCACAGTCCCTCAAAGCCGTCGCCCTTGCGGAACGAGTCGTAGCGCCATGTCCAGGTGCCGTCATCGAGCCGCTTGGAGTTGTGGAAGACGCCGCGGCGCAACGATTTCCGGTCCCGGTGCGGTGCGGCGGCGATCGTCACGTCCAGCATCGCCTGAAAAGTGGGGAACGTCCGGTTGTCCTGAACCAGCGCCACGGTGCCCATCTGGGCCTTCGTCATCTCGGTGTGGCGCTCGGGAGCCGACGGCGTGACGTCGACGAGCGCAAGTTCGGGCACGAGGCCCGGTTCGGTCGCGGCGATGCGCAGCGCGGTCAACCCGCCCAGCGACATCCCGACCACGAGGCGCGGGTTAGGTGCGTGCTCGCGCAAAACCGGCTTGAGCGTCTCGGCGTTGAGCTTGGGTCCATAGTCGCCGTCGTCGCGCCACTGCGAGCGGCCATGCCCCGGCAGATCCACGGCGAGCGCGGGCTCGCCAAGGCCGAGGATCACGGTGTCCCAGGTGTGGGCGTTCTGCCCGCCGCCGTGCAGGAACACCACACGTGGCGGCTCGGCGCCGAACTTCAGCGCGCTGATCGGCCCGTGCTCGATGCGCTCTACGCGCGGCAGCGGCCCGCTCGCGCCGATCTGCTCGGCGTTCTCATGCAGGAGCCCGAACTCATCGAGCCCGGGCAGTTCGTCATCGGAGATTCCCGGGTTGACCACGCACCGACCCTACAAAACCGTCAGCTCGCCCACGAGACCGTGCGCAGTTGCCTTCTTGACGTGATGCCGAGCTTGACGAACACCTTGCGCAGATGCCACTCGACGGTGTGCACGCTGATGAACAACTGCGCGCCGATCTCTTGGTTCGTCAGACCTTCGCCGGCCAGTTTGGCGATCTGGGCTTCCTGGGCGGTGAGTTCGTCACCGGAACCGATCGCCTGCTTGCGCGCCTTCTCCCCGGTGGCGACGAGCTCACGCCGCGCCCGTTCGGCGAAGCCCTGCACGCCCATTCGGTTGAACATCTCGTAGGCGTCGTTGAGTTGCTTGCGGGCGTCGAGCTTGCGGTGGACACGTCGCAGCCACTCGCCGTAGGCCAACCGGGCACGTGCACCGTGAAGTGCGATCTGCCCGCGCTCGAGCCGCTCGATCGCCTCGCGGAACAGATCCTCGGCCGAGTCGTCGGTGGCCAGCATCGCCCGCGCGGTCGCGACCACACCCAGGCCCCAGTCCGTGCCGCTTGCCCCGGCCCGCTGCTCGAACAGTGCCAGGGCCCGAGCACCGGTCTCGTGGTCGCCCAGATGTGCTGCGGCCTCGATCATCTCGAACAGACACCAGCTGAAGAACCCGAGATCCTCGTATTCGCAACACCTGCGGGCAGCCGCGAGCGCCTCCGCGTAGCGGCCGAGCCCGTTGAACAGCACAGCCGACAGGAACTCGGTGAGGCCCACGAGGCGGCCTTCGCCCTGTGCGGTGGCGGCCGCGGCCGCGTTCGCGATCAGATCAGTGGCCTCGCCATGGACACCTCGCCATGCCGCGAGGTTCAGCGTGTGGTATTTCCTCGGCGCACCACCCGTCGCGGCGGCGATGGCCTCGGCTTCCTCCAGAAGGCGGGTGGCCGAGGTGAATTCGCCCATGTACACGTGAATTCCGGCCCGGTATACGAGTGCGGGTGACAGCGCCGCGAGTGCGCCGGTGGCGCGGGCATGCCGGACCGTGTCGGTCGCGATGTCGGCCAGCACCTTGTCGTCCCACAGCTCGTGGGCGGCCGATTCCTGTGCGATCGGAAACGGCCAGTGTCTGCCGGTGCGCGGCAACTCCGCGGTGCTCCACAACTGCAGCGCCGTACGGAGATGGTCGGCGCCTGCGCCGGGACCGTCGAGGATGCGACTTGCCATGCCGCTCAGCAGAAAATCGACCGGACGGCGCAGTTCGGTGAGGTGATCGACGGCTGCGCGCGCGGTTCGAGCCACCTCTGCCAAGGTGCCGGCCGAGCCGAGCCGACCCGCGTACATGGCGGCGGCGAGCGCCTCGAGATGGGTCTCGCGCGCCAAGTCGTCGTCGAGCCCTTCGAGTCCCTTTGCGGCGCTGAGCAATTGCTCGGCGGCCTGGCCCGTCCTGATCGCACCCGCGGCGCCGCTGCGGCTGCGCGCGAACTCCATCTGGGCCCGCATCCGCACCACATGGGCATGCTGAAGCTTGGTGAGCGGAGCCAGTTCGGCCATCGCGAGTAGCTCGTAGGCGGCCTCGGGTGCTGCCGCGTCGCGTTTCGCTTGGGCGGCGGCGATCGCTCTGGCCCCGCGAAGGCCCGGGTCCGACGTGAGAGTGGTGGCTCGCTCCAAGAAGGCGGCCGCGGCCGCGACCCCGCCTCTGCTCTGCGCCCGGTCTGCGGAGGCCTCCAACATCTGGGCCACGGATTCGTCGGGGCCGGATGCGGCGTTCGCGGCGTGCCAGGCGCGGCGGTCGGGATCGAGCTCGGCATCGGTCGCGTCGGCAAGGGCTCGGTGGATCTCGCGGCGATCGGTGAGGTCGGCGGCCCGGTAGGCGGCCGACCGCATCAGCGGGTGGGCGAAGTGGACCCGCGCGCCGAACTCCACCAGGCCCGCGGCTTCCGCCGGCGCGAGTGCGTCGACCGGGATCGCGAGCTCGGCCGCGGCGCGCACGAACAGGGCTGCGTCGCCTACCGGTTCGGCCGCCGCGAGGAGCAACAGCCGCTGAGTCGCCTCGGGCAGCGACTTGATGCGGCGGAGAAACTCCTCCTCGATCGCTGCCGTCGACGAGCGCTTGCCGGAGATCCAGAACCCGCCGGCAAGAGCGGTCGCGGACACACTCCGCGGCACCTCGAGTATCGCCAGGGGTATGCCACGCGTCTCCGCCACGATGCGGTCGCGCACCCGAGGGTCGATGCCGGTCAACAGCACGGAGTCCAAGAGATCGCGGGCGTCGGCGTCGGACAGTCCCTCGACCACCATCTCCGGGAGGCCGGCCAGATCGCGGTTCCCGGCGCCGCCGCGCGTCGCGAAGACCAGGGCGACCGGCTCGGCCAGGAGTCGCCGGGCAACGAAGGCCAGCGTCTGCAACGACACCTGGTCGAGCCATTGCGCGTCGTCGACGATGCACAGCAGCGGTTTGTCACCGGCCGCGGCGGCGATCAGGCTCAGCACGGCCAGCCCGACCAGAAACCGGTCCGGTGTGGTCCCGCCCGTGCGGCCGAATGCGACGTTGAGCGCTTCACGTTGCGGCTCGGGGAGTTCATCGAGGTAGGTCAGCAGCGGCGCACACAGCTGTTGCAAGCCCGCGAACGCGAGTTCCATGTCGGATTCGACGCCTGCGATCTGCACGCGCTGGAACCCCGACGCCTGTTCCGAAAGATGTTCGAGGAGTGCGGTTTTGCCCACACCTGCTTCGCCGCGCAGTGCCAGCACCTGGCAACTGCCCGATCGCACTGTCGATATCAGATTACGAAGCGTCTCGCATTCGCTCCCGCGACCACGCAGACCCATCCTCTGACCCTATAAAACGCGACTTGTGGAGCCCTAACCGCGCTGCGCGGTCAAGGCTCCACAAGTCGCTGAAAACTAGCTTTCGATGAAGGTTTCGAGCTGCGCACGCGCGACATCGTCCGGCAGCTGCTTCGGCGGGCTCTTCATGAGGTAGGCCGAGGCCGCCTCGACGGGGCCGCCGATGCCGCGGTCCTTGGCGATCTTGGCGGCGCGCACCGCGTCGATGATGACGCCTGCCGAGTTGGGGGAGTCCCACACCTCGAGCTTGTACTCCAGGTTCAGCGGCACGTCGCCGAAGGCACGGCCTTCCAGGCGCACGTAGGCCCACTTGCGGTCGTCGAGCCAGCCGACGTGATCGGACGGGCCGATGTGGACGTCCTTGGTCTTGAACTCGCGCTGCAGGTTGCTGGTGACGGCCTGCGTCTTGGAGATCTTCTTCGACTCGAGGCGCTCACGCTCGAGCATGTTGAGGAAGTCCATGTTGCCGCCGACGTTGAGCTGCATCGTGCGGTCGAGCTGCACGCCGCGGTCCTCGAACAGCTTGGCCATCACGCGGTGGGTGATGGTCGCGCCGACCTGGCTCTTGATGTCGTCGCCGACGATCGGAACGCCCGCGTCTTCGAACTTCTTGGCCCACACCGGGTCCGAGGCGATGAACACCGGCAGCGCGTTGACGAACGCGACGTTGGCGTCGATCGCGCACTGGGCGTAGAACTTGTCGGCTTCTTCGGAACCCACCGGCAGGTAGGAGACGAGGACGTCGACCTTGGCGTCCTTGAGCGCCTTGACGACGTCGACCGGATCGGTGTCGGACACCTCGATCGTGTCGGCGTAGTACTTGCCGATGCCGTCGAGGGTCGGGCCGCGCTGCACCGTCACGTTGGTCGGCGGCACGTCGGCGATCTTGATGGTGTTGTTCTCCGAGGCGAAGATGGCCTCGGACAGATCGAAGCCGACTTTCTTGGCGTCCACGTCGAACGCGGCCACGAACTTCACGTCCCGGACGTGATAGGGCCCGAACTTGACGTGCATCAGGCCGGGCACGGTCGTGTTCTCGTCGGCGTTCTGGTAGTACTGCACGCCCTGCACAAGGGAGGATGCGCAGTTACCGACGCCGACAATGGCGACCCGGATTTCTCCTGCGTGCTCAGACATGGACGGTCTCCTTACTCGTTCCGTACTGCTCGGCCAGCGGCCTATGTTGTGGTGTCAGGGCTTTGCTCAGGTGTTTTCTGGGCGTCCCTGCGCTGTGCGTTCCGCCGCGATCAACTCGTTGAGCCATTTGACTTCTCGTTCGCTGGACTCCAGCCCCAGCTGGTGGAGCTGGCGGGTGTACCGGTCGAACGAACTGCTTGCCCGCGCGACTGCTTCACGCAGACCTTCCCGGCGTTCCTCCACCTGACGGCGGCGCCCCTCCAGAATTCGCATCCTGGCCTCGGCCGGGGTGCGGTTGAAGAAGGCGAGGTGGACACCGAATCCGTCGTCGGAGTAGTTCTGCGGTCCGGTGTCGGCGACGAGCTCGGTGAACCGCTGCTTGCCGGCGTCGGTCAGTTGGTAGACCCGGCGCGCGCGGCGCACTTTCGTCGCCCCCTGCGGTGCGGCGTCCTCGACGATCAGTCCATCGGCCTGCATGCGGCGCAGTGCCGGATAGAGCGAGCCGTACGAGAAGGCCCGAAAGGCCCCCAACAAACCCGTCAGTCGTTTGCGCAGCTCGTAGCCGTGCATGGGCGATTCGAGCAGAAGACCCAGAATCGCGAGCTCCAGCACGTAAACCACCCCCTCAACCGAACTATGGATTGTCGCTACGACGAATCAACACCTCGGGCAACTGTATCGCGCCGATATATTGAGCGCCAAGCGAGGATGACAAAGTAATTGCTTTGTCACATTGCCGGTGGTGGGTCGGCATACGCTCCGTGGGTGATCGTTCCGGAGCGGCTGGCTGGGGAATTTTCGGAGCTGACGGCCGCTCACCTCGGTCCGGAGCTTGCCCGACGGCTCGCAGCCCTAGGCCGACCAGCGGTTCATCTGGCGCTCGGCGGCGCGAGCGCGAGTTCTGCGGTCGGCTGCCGGATCGGTGGAAGCCCCATCCTGCCGCGCGGGCAGACGTGGCCGTCGTGCATCGACGAGGTCACCGGAGACGAGCGGCCCTTGGTGTGCCTGGCGGTCCTGGACTTGGCGCAGTTGACTCCGTATGCGGCCGTGACCGGGTTTCCGACTGACGGTTATCTGACGTTCTTTTACGCCGATGACGCGGAGATGCCGCCGTGGGGCGAGGCGCACCAAGCCGCCGGCTGGCGAGTGATCCACACCGCGTCGGATGCGGCGACCGAGCCAGAGCCGACCGCCGGCGTGACGGTGTGGGCGCCGCGCACGTTGGATCCAGAGCCGGCGATGAGCCATCCAAGGGTCAGCGACGCCGAGGTGCGCGCACGGGTCTTCGCCGATGAAGAGCCTGCGGCGGAAGCAACCGTGGATGCCTACCGGGGGTTGGAGATGGCGTTCGGCCACCTGGGCGAATCGTCCGGACAACCGTTGTTCACCGATACCCGCCGCGGGCACCAGGTCGGTGGATGTCCGCAACCGGCGAACCATGAGCCATTTGTCTGGGCGGACCACGAAACCGGCGCACCAGAGCCGTCAGAGTGGCGGTTGTTGCTCCAGCTCGATGCCGACGCCCGCATCACCGAGAAGCACCGCACAAGTCCCGTTCGGTATTTCGATGACTGGCTCGGGGATTTCACCATCTATTACCTGGCGAAGCACGCCGACTTGCGGCGCACCGACTTTTCGCATGCCTGGCTGATCGGACAACGCTGAACGCACCCGCTCAGCGACTGCTGCGGTAGATCTCTTTGACGGTGCCGTCGGGATAGAGGTCGATGGTTCCGCCCCCGAAATCGCTGCTCACGATCACTTCGACGTTGACGAGTTCGGGCGTCGACGGGTCCTCCGACGGCGTGATGCGCAGCCACGAGCTGCTCACGTCCTCCGGCTTGGTGTTGAGCGTCTCGGCAGCACCCCGCAGGATGGCCAGCGCCTTCTCGACGTCGAACTTCGCGAGGTCGACCATCCGGTCGTCTTCGTCGACCGCGTCGGGCGATTGCGGATCACCCCACCCGCCCACATAGCGGTAGTAGACCTCCCTGCGGTTGTCCTGCGGATCGGGCCGGTACAACATCGCCGAATCGGGGTCGATGTGCAGCTCGTAGCCCATCGTGTTGCCGAACTTGTTCCGCATCTGCTGGAACAGGCCGTTGACGCCGTTGAGGCTCTGCAACTGTCGCGGCGGCGTGAGAACCTCGGCGGCGATGCCGTCGGGTTCGGCGCCCGGATCGGTCTGGAAGCTCAGCGGCGAGGACGTGTTGCCGTACACGCCCCAGCCGATGCCCATGCCCAGCAGCACCAGCACGGCGGCCGTCGCCAGCTTGAATCCCCAGCCACCCGAGCCGGGCTGCCGGGGCGGGCGCGGTGGCTTGAGCGTCGGGAGCTGCACGGGCGCGTTGGAGTTCTGCAGATCGTCGACGAGGGCGGCCAGATCGCCGAGCGTCGTGGCGTTGGTGGCGGCGCCCACGCGCTGTCGGTGCTCTTCCATCGACAGCTGGCCCTCGCTCAGTGCGCTGTCGAGCACTTTGCAGGTGTCGTTGCGATCACTGTCTTTGGCGCGTGTATTCGAGGTCTGCCGCGTTGCCACGCGGATGATCGTAGGAGCTGTGACGCGGTCGCGCCTCGGTCTCTGGGGTGCCGACGTACTCTGGTCATCGTGCGATTGCAGAGACAGGTGGTGGACTACGCGCTTCGGCGCCGGTCCCTGCTGGCCGAGGTCTACTCGGGCCGCACGGGTGTGTCGGAGGTCTGCGATGCCAATCCGTATTTGCTGCGTGCCGCGAAATTCCACGGCAAGCAGAGCTCGGTGATGTGCCCGATCTGTCGCAAAGAACAGCTCACGTTGGTTTCCTGGGTGTTCGGGGAACACCTGGGTCCAGTGTCGGGATCGGCACGCACGGCAGAGGAGCTGGTGATGTTGGCCAGCCGCTATGACGAGTTCGCGGTACACGTGGTGGAGGTATGTCGGACCTGCAGTTGGAATCACTTGGTGAAGTCGTACGTGCTCGGCGCCCCTCGGCCTCCGAAGGCGCGCGGCACCCGATCTGCGCGCAAGTCCGCGCGCACGGCCAGTGAATAGCGAAGGGCGCCACAGCCGGTCAGCCAACGACGTCCGTAACGCGGCTGACCGCCTTGGTGCACGCCAGAAGCCACCGGCCCGGCCGGCTCGTTCCGGTCCCGCGGTTCCGCCCGACGACCGGTTGACGGCCGTGCTGCCGCCCGTCCGTGACGGCGGCCCCGCGCCGATCGACGTCGTCAAGGCCGCGCTCGACGGCACGCCTCCTCCGAAACCACCGCCGCCCCCACCGGGCGGCGGCGGACCGTCGGGGCCATCGGGTCCGAAGCCCCCGAAGCCGGGCAAGCAGTTCCGCATCAACTGGAAGTGGGTGCGTCGCGGGTCGATCGCCGCGGTCGCGGTCATGGTGCTGTTGCCGTTGGTGACCTTCGGTATGGCGTACATGATCGTCGACGTCCCGCAGCCCGGTGACATCCGCACCGCCCAGGTGTCGACCATCCTGGCCAGCGACGGCAGCGAGATCGCGCGCATCGTGCCGCCGGAAGGCAACCGGGTCGACGTCAAGATCGACCAGATCCCGGTGCACGTGCGCGATGCGGTGATGGCCGCCGAGGACCGGGACTTCTACTCCAATCCGGGGTTCTCGTTCACGGGCTTCTTGCGGGCCATCAAGAACAACCTGTTCGGCGGCGGCGGCCTGCAGGGCGGGTCCACGATCACGCAGCAGTACGTCAAGAACGCACTCGTCGGAGACGAGCGTTCGGGTGTCGGCGGTCTGGTCCGCAAAGCCAAGGAACTGGTCATCTCGACCAAGATGGCCGGTGAATGGTCCAAAGACTCTGTGCTGCAGGCCTACCTGAACATCATCTACTTCGGCCGCGGCTCGTACGGCATCGCGGCGGCCTCGCAGGCGTACTTCGGGAAACCCGTCGAACAGCTGACGGTCGCCGACGGCGCGCTGCTTGCCGCGCTGATCCAGCGGCCATCGACGCTGGATCCCGCGGTGGATCCCGAGGGTGCCGCCGACCGGTGGAACTGGGTGCTCGACGGCATGGTCGACATCGGCGCGCTGTCGGAAAGTGACCGCAAGGCACAGGTTTTCCCGCCGACGATCCCGCCCGATCAGGCCACCCAGCAGAACCAGACCACCGGGCCCAACGGGCTCATCGAACGCCAGGTCACCAAGGAACTCCTCGACCTGTTCGACATCAGCGAGCAGGCGCTGAACACCGAGGGCTTGCAGATCACCACGACGATCGACCCCAAGGCGCAAAAGGCCGCCGAGGAAGCCGTGGCCGAGTACATGGACGGCCAGGATCCCGACATGCGGACGGCGGTCGTGTCGATCGATCCACGCGACGGCGCGGTCAAGGCCTACTACGGCGGATCGGACGCCAACGGGTTCGACTTCGCCCAGGCCGGCCTGCCGACGGGTTCGTCGTTCAAGGTGTTCGCGCTCGTGGCCGCGCTGCAGCAAGGCATCGGGCTGGGGTACCAGGTCGACAGCTCACCGCTCACGGTCAATGGGATCAAGATCGGAAACGTGGAAGGTGAGGGCTGCGGCACCTGTTCGATCGCCGAGGCGCTCAAGCGCTCCCTCAACACGAGCTACTACCGGTTGATGCTCAAGCTCCAGAACGGGCCAGAGGACGTCGCCAAGGCCGCGCACGAGGCCGGCGTCGCCGAGAGCTTCCCCGGCGTCGAGCACACGCTGTCCGAGGACGGCAAGGGCGGCCCGCCGAACAACGGTGTGGTGCTCGGGCAGTACCAGTCCCGCGTAATCGACATGGCTTCCGCCTACGCGACGCTCGCGGCGTCGGGCGTGTACCACAAGCCGCACTTCGTGCAGAAGGTCGTGAACTCCTCCGGTCAGGTCCTGTTCGACGCGTCCGAACAGGACAACGGCGAACAGCGCATCGACAAGGCGGTGGCCGACAACGTCACCGCGGCGATGCAGCCGATCGCCGGGTACTCGCGCGGTCACAACCTCGCGGGCGGGCGTCCGTCGGCGGCCAAGACCGGAACCAACCAGCTCGGTGACACGGGCGCCAACCGCGACGCCTGGATGGTCGGTTACACGCCGTCGCTGTCGACCGCGGTGTGGGTTGGTACCACCGGTGGCGACAAACCGCTCGAGAACCAATGGGGTTCACCGGTCTACGGATCCGGGCTGCCGTCCGACATCTGGAAGGCCACGATGGACGGCGCGCTGGAGGACACCGAGAACGAGTCCTTCCCGAAGCCCACCGAGATCGGCGGCTACGCGGGTGTGCCGCAGGCTCCTGCCACGCCCGCCGGACCGCCGACGTCCGGTCCGCCGACCAACCCCGCGCTGCCGTCACAGACCGTCATCCAGCCGACCATCGAGGTGGCTCCGGGCATCACGATCCCGATCGGGCCTCCGACGACCGTGCCGATCGGACCGCCGCCAGGCGCGCCGGGTGTGCCAGTGGCGCCGGGAGCGCCCGGCGTCCCGGTTGTACCGGGTGGTCCGGCACAGCCGCCGCCTCCGTGACGGACCGCGTATCGCCGGCGCCCCTCGCGGGAGACCTTCGGAGCGATGACGACCGCGACCTGCCCAGCCGCACCGACGGTCTGAGTTCGGCGCTCTCACAAGTGGTCGGCGGTCCGGTGGGCCGGCATGCGCTGATCGGCCGGTCGTGGTTCATGACGCCGCTGCGCGCGATGCTCGTGATCGCGGTGGTGTTCCTGGCGCTCGGCTACACGACGAAAGCGGCCTGCCTACAGAGCACCGGGACCGGCACCGCCGGGCAGCGGGTGGCCAACTGGGAGAACAACCGCGCCTACTATGAGCTCTGCTACTCCGACACCGTCCCGCTCTACACCGCGGAGTTGTTGAACCAGGGGAAGTTTCCCTACAAGTCGAGTTGGATCGAGAAGGACGGCACCGGCAAGCCCCGGGTCCAGTACGACGGCAGCCCCGCGATCCGCTACATGGAATATCCGGTGATCACCGGTGTCTACCAATACGTCTCGATGACGTTGGCGAAGACTTACACCGCGCTCACCAAGCTCGTCGCGATCCCGATCATCGCCGAGGTCGTGATGTTCTTCAACATCGCCGCGTTCGGCTTGGCGCTGGCCTGGCTGGCGACGATCTGGGCGACGTCGCGAATGGCAGGCCGACGCGTGTGGGACGCCGCGCTCGTGGCCGGATCGCCCATCGTGATCTTCCAGATCTTCACCAACTTCGACGCATTGGCCACCGCCGCCGCGGCAGGCGCGATGCTCGCGTGGGCGCGGCGAAAACCCGTACTGGCCGGCGCGTTGATCGGGCTCGGAGTCGCGGCCAAGCTCTATCCACTGCTGCTCCTCGTCCCGCTCGTGATGCTCGCGGTTCGGGCGGGCCGGCTGCGTGAGGTCGGCAAGACCGCGCTGACCGCGGTGCTGACCTGGTTGGCGGTGAACCTTCCGATCATGGTGTTGTTCCCGCGGGGCTGGTCGGAGTTCTTCCGGCTCAACACCCGCCGCGGTGACGACATGGATTCCCTCTACAACGTGGTGAAGTCGTTCACCAACTGGCGCGGATTCGATCCTGAGCTCGGCTTCTGGGAACCGCCGACAGTACTCAACACCGTAACGGCGATGCTGTTCGCGGCCTGCTGCATTGCGATCGGCTACATCGCTCTGACCGCGCCCAAGCGGCCGCGCGTCGCGCAACTCGCGTTCTTGGTGGTCGCGGCATTCCTGTTGACCAACAAGGTGTGGAGCCCGCAGTTCTCCCTGTGGCTCGTGCCGCTGGCCGTGCTGGCGCTACCGCATCGACGAATCCTGCTGGCGTGGATGACGATTGACGCGCTCGTATGGATTCCGCGCATGCTCTACCTGTACGGCGAGGCCAACAAGGGTCTGCCCGAACAGTGGTTCACGACGACGGTGCTGCTGCGCGATATCGCAGTTATTGCGTTGTGCGCATTGGTCATTCGTCAGATCTACCGTCCGCAGCTCGATCTCGTCCGGTGGGGCGGGCGCGTCGACGACCCGACCGGCGGCGTGTTCGACGGAGCTCGCGACAACCCGCCGCGCTGGCTGCCCGACTGGCTTCGGCCGTCGACGGGCCGCGTGCGGGTCGAACCAAAGCCCGACCCCGAGCCTGAGCCCGCTTCGGTCGGTGCTCAGCCCTGATACGGCGGATAGTACTGGGGTGGAACCGGATTCCGGTTCGCCTGAATCCACGCGGTAGTGGACGGCAGCAACACAAGCACGAGCGTCGCAATCGCAAACAGCAGACCCACAAGGTCAGACCCTGCTCCGCGGCTGTACTCGTAGTCTCCTATTGTCGAGGCCACCAACGTCAGACTGATCAGGACGCTCAGACCGGATACGGTGCATCCTGCGACTACAAGCCAGCGACCAACCATCTTGCGGAGCATCAACATCACTGTCCCGACCAGGAGCAGCAGCCCGCAGACGATGTTCAGCATCACGATGGCGATCAGCGCCGTCCACGCACCGTCGGTGACCGCGGAGGTGTTTTGAAAGGTCGCGTCTTCCATGATCGTGGCAAGACCGAAGGCCATGAGGAGGCCGCCAAAGAAGTTCGCCACGCCACCGAGCCCGGCCAGCACGATCGCGGTGATCGCGGTGCCGCCGCTCGGTGAGGAGCGTGGCACTGGTTGGTACTGGTACTGGTATCCGCCCGGGTATCCGGCCTGCGGTGGATATCCCTGCTGCGGGTAGCCGGGCTGCTGCTGGGGGTAACCGGGTTGCTGCGGATGTCCTGGCTGCTGGCCAGGGAAGCCCTGACCGTAAGGACCGTACGGATAGTTCACACAACCACCTCGGCTACATGGATAAGGAATTCAGCCTATCGCCAGGCGGCGGCCCCGCACAGCACCGATTTCGCAGTTCAGGAGGTGTTCAGGTAGCCTGGGCCGGTTGCCGACGCAGGCGACCCTCCTGCCACGGAACACGCCGTGGCCGCGACGACCATAGGAGGTGATGAGGTTCTAATGCGTCCATACGAAATCATGGTCATTCTCGACCCCACACTTGACGAGCGCACCGTAGCTCCCTCGCTGGAGACGTTCCTGAACGTCGTCCGCAAGGACGGCGGCAGTGTCGACAAGGTCGACATCTGGGGCCGTCGCCGGCTGGCGTACGAGATCGCCAAGCACGCCGAGGGCATCTACGCCGTCGTCGACGTCAAGGCTGAGCCGGCCACCGTGTCCGAGCTCGACCGTCAGCTCAACCTGAACGAGTCGGTGCTGCGGACCAAGGTGCTGCGGACCGACAAGCACTAGGCGAAGCGCTGCAACCTGTCATGCAGGTTGCGTAGGCTCGCGCCCAACTGTCCGTCCACTCAGGAGGATCTCGTGGCTGGTGACACCACCATCACCGTTGTCGGAAACCTGACCGCCGACCCGGAACTGCGTTTCACGCCGTCCGGCGCTGCCGTCGCCAACTTCACCGTTGCGTCGACGCCGCGCATCTACGACCGCCAGAGCGGTGAGTGGAAGGACGGCGAGGCTTTGTTCCTGCGGTGCAACATCTGGCGTGAGGCCGCCGAGAACGTGGCCGAAAGCCTGACTCGCGGTTCGCGGGTGATCGTCACCGGGCGGCTCAAGCAGCGGTCCTTCGAAACCCGTGAGGGTGAGAAGCGCACCGTCGTGGAGGTCGAGGTCGACGAGATCGGTCCGTCCCTGCGCTACGCCACGGCCAAGGTCAACAAGGCCAGCCGCAGTGGTGGCGGCGGCTTCGGTGGTGGCGGCGGTGGTGGATCCCGCCAGTCCGAGCCCAAGGACGATCCGTGGGGCAGCGCCCCGGCGTCGGGTTCCTTCAGCGGGGCCGACGACGAGCCGCCCTTCTGATCAACAACGAATTTTTTGCAAGGAAGAGATAACCAATGGCCAAGACCAACAAGCGTCGGCCGGCACCGGAAAAGCCGGTCAAGACCCGTAAGTGCGTGTTCTGCTCCAAGAAGGGCAAGGGGCAGATCATCGACTACAAGGACACCGCACTGCTGCGCACCTACATCAGCGAGCGCGGCAAGATCCGTGCCCGCCGGGTGACCGGCAACTGTGTCCAGCATCAGCGCGACGTCGCCGTCGCGGTCAAGAATGCCCGTGAGGTGGCTCTGCTGCCGTTCGGCTCGTCGACGCGCTAGAGCCAGGAACGGAGAGAGATATGAAGCTGATTCTCACCGCTGAGGTGGAGCACCTGGGTGTCGCAGGCGACACCGTTGAGGTCAAGGACGGCTACGGCCGTAAC
This sequence comes from Mycobacterium venezuelense, assembly GCF_054919535.1. Taxonomy (NCBI): domain Bacteria; kingdom Bacillati; phylum Actinomycetota; class Actinomycetes; order Mycobacteriales; family Mycobacteriaceae; genus Mycobacterium; species Mycobacterium venezuelense. Next base: position 161,014 of record NZ_JBONDW010000004.1, on the reverse strand, counting down.
TACCTCCTGCCCCGTGGGCTGGCGATCGTGGCGTCGCGTGGCGCCGAGCGCCAGGCCGACGAGATCCGCCGGGCCCGCGAGACCAAGGCCATCCGTGGCCTCGAGCACGCCAACGAGCTCAAGACCGCGCTCGAGAACCTCGGCGAGGTGTCGCTGCCTGTGAACGCCGCCGCCGACACCGGCAAGCTGTTCGGCTCGGTGACCGCGGCTGATGTCGTGTCGGTCATCAAGAAGGCCGGCGGGCCGAATCTCGACAAGCGGACCGTGCAGCTGCCCAAGGCGCACATCAAGTCCGTCGGTACGCATCCGGTGACCGTGAAGCTGCACACTGGCGTCGAAGCCAAGGTGTCGCTGAACGTCGTGGCCGAGTAAGTAGCCGAGTGCGCGGCGGCGTAGTCGCCGCTTAGTACCGCCAGCGCTGATACGCCCGGGTGAGGACCTTAGCCGGTCCTCACCCGGGCGTTGCTGTCCGTGCTGGCGAACACGTTGCGCGAAAACCTCGACAGCGAAGCTAACCGGCTGTTAACCCAGGTGGCCCCTCCGTGAAACACAACACGCCCGAGACGGCAACCAGCAGCGACACGCCGAAGAATTTCCCATCCACAGTGATCCACCGGGCACCTGGCATCCTGACCTGGGAAAACAGTGGATCACAACGCGGTAATCCACAGGTTCTCCCCAACGACTCAACACACCTGCCCACAGATTTCCCCATGCCATCCACAGCTCCATCAACAGGCTGGCTTTCGGGGGTCGCCAGCAACGCCTAACGTGTTGCGTCGCGGCGCGTTGCAACGATCTGTCGGCGCCCTGTTTTACAGTTGCAGTACCTATTCGAATAGACGTTCGAGCTTGTCGTCGGCAGGTCTCGTGAGGGGGTGGGGTAGTCCGTGGCTGTCGTGGACGACCTGGGACATCCGGATGGGCATGCCGGTATGGACGGGCCGCCGCCAAGTGAGGAGTTCGGTCGCCAACCTCCGCAGGACATGGCTGCCGAACAAGCGGTCCTGGGCGGCATGCTCCTTTCCAAAGACGCCATCGCCGACGTGCTCGAGCGGCTGCGTCCCGGCGACTTCTACCGTCCCGCGCATCAGAACGTCTACGACGCGATCCTCGACCTCTACGGGCGCGGTGAGCCCGCCGACGCTGTCACCGTGGCCGCCGAACTCGACCGCCGCGGGCTGCTGCGCCGCATCGGTGGAGCGCCCTACCTGCACACTCTGATTTCCACGGTGCCCACCGCTGCCAACGCCGGGTTCTACGCGGGCATCGTGGCCGAGAAGTCACTGCTGCGCCGGCTCGTGGAGGCCGGCACGCGCGTCGTCCAGTACGGCTACGCCGGGGCCGACGGCGCCGATGTCACCGAGGTGGTGGACCGGGCGCAGGCCGAGATCTACGACGTCACCGAGCGCCGCGCCTCCGAGGACTTCGTGCCCCTCGAAGACCTCCTGCAGCCGACGATGGACGAGATCGACGCCATCGCATCCCAGGGCGGTATCGCCCGCGGTGTGCCGACCGGCTTCACCGAACTCGACGAGATCACCAACGGGCTCCACGCCGGGCAGATGATCATCATCGCCGCGCGTCCTGGTGTGGGTAAGGCGCTCGCGCTCGACACCCCGCTACCCACGCCTGGCGGTTGGACCACCATGGGCGACGTCGCGGTGGGGGACTGGCTGCTCGCGTCCGACGGTGAGCCGACGCGGGTGCTGGCCGCGACCGACGTAATGCTTGACCGGCCGTGCTTCACGGTCGAGTTCTCCGACGGCACAACGATCGTCGCCGACGCACAACACCAGTGGCCCACCGCGCACGGCATCCGTACGACGAGCGCGTTGCGGCCCGGCCGCGACTCCGTTGTGGCGCCCTCCGGCGGTGGCAACCTGCTGACCGCGGTGGCACAGATCGCCGCGGTACGCCGTCTGCCCAGCGTGCCGGTGCGCTGCGTCGAGGTCGACAATTCGGCGCATCTGTACCTGGCCGGTCGCGGCATGGTGCCCACCCACAACTCCACGCTCGGGCTCGACTTCATGCGGTCCTGCTCGATCAAGAACCGGATGGCCAGCGTCATCTTCTCGCTGGAAATGAGCAAGTCCGAGATCGTCATGCGGCTGCTGTCGGCCGAGGCGAAGATCAAGCTGGGCGATATGCGTTCGGGCCGTATGAGCGATGACGATTGGACCCGTCTCGCCCGCCGTATGAGTGAGATCAGCGAGGCGCCGCTCTACATCGACGACTCACCGAACCTGACCATGATGGAGATCCGGGCCAAAGGCCGGCGGCTCGCCCAGAAGGCCGACCTGCGACTCGTCGTCGTCGACTACATGCAGCTGATGAGCTCGGGCAAGAAGTACGAGTCGCGTCAGCAAGAGGTCTCGGACTTCTCGCGAAGCCTCAAGCTGATGGCCAAGGAACTCGACGTTCCCGTGGTGGCGATCAGTCAGCTGAACCGTGGTCCCGAGCAGCGCACCGACAAGCGGCCGCAGGTGTCCGACCTCCGTGAGTCGGGCTGCCTGACCGCGAACACGCGAATTCTCCGGGCGGACACCGGCGCCGAGGTCACCTTCGGCGAACTGATGGCCACCGGCGAACGGCCCTTGGTCTGGACACTGGACGAGCGCAAGCGCATGGTGGCCCGGTCCATGACCAACGTGTTCTACAGCGGGCACAAAGAGGTGTTCAAGCTCCGGCTCGCGTCCGGACGCGAAGTCGAGGCCACCGCCAATCATCCGTTCCTCACCGTGGACGGCTGGGTTCCGTTGGGAGAGCTGAAACCTGGCGACCGTTTGGCCACGCCACGACGGGTGCCCGAGCCCGTGCAGACGCAGCGGATGCACGACTCCGAGGTCGTGATGCTCGCGCACATGATCGGCGACGGCTCGTGCGTGAAACGTCAGCCGATCCGCTACGCGTCCATCGACGAGGCCAATCTGGACGCCGTCGAGATCTCTGCCGCGTACTTCGGCATCACGCCGATCCGCGACGACTACCCGGCCGCGCGGGTCACCACCATGCGGCTGCCCGCGCCCTACCGGCTGACTCACGGCAAGCGGAATCCGATCGCCGAATGGTTGGACAACCTCGGGCTGTTTGGTAAGCGCAGCTACGAAAAGTTCGTTCCCAAAGAGGTTTTCGCGCTGCCCAATGATCAGGTGGCCTTGTTCCTCAAGCACCTGTGGGCGACCGACGGGTCGGTGCGGTGGGACGCCAAGGCCGGCCAGGGCCGCGTCTACTACGCGACCACAAGCCGGCAGTTGGCTGACGACGTCACGCAGCTGCTGCTGCGAGTTGGTGTGTATGCGCGCATCAAGCGCGCCAAGAAGACGGGCTACCGCGACTCCTGGCATGTGCTGATCTATGGCGCGGAGAACCAGAAACGGTTCCTCGCGCACGTCGGTGTGCACGGCGCGCGCGGCGAGTCGGCGCGCGAGGTCCTGACCAACCTGGAAGGCGTTACCCGCAACACCAATCTCGATACGGTGCCCAAACAGGTTTGGCAGCAAGTGAAGTCGGCGCTGGCCCGCGAAAAGATGTCGCATCGCAGCTTCGCCGTCGCTATGGGCACGCAGTTCTGCGGCTCGGCGATGTGGAAGCATGCACCCAGCAGGTCACGGTTACATCGTGCGGCAGCACTCCTCAACGACGTCGAGTTGCACGACCTCGCGATCAACGACGTGTTCTGGGACGAAATCGTCGAGATCACCAGCATCGGCGAACAAGACGTCTACGATGGAACTGTTCCGGGCACGCATAACTTTGTGGCACAAGGCATTTCGGCTCATAATAGTTTGGAACAGGATGCCGACATGGTCATGCTGCTCCACCGGCCCGACGCGATCGACCGTGATGACCCGCGCGGCGGTGAAGCCGACATTATTTTGGGCAAGCACCGTAACGGCCCGACGGCGAACATCACCGTCGCCCACCAGCTGCATTTTTCGCGGTTCACGAATATGGCGCGATAGTTTTGCGCTGTTGTAGGTTCTCAAGTTTGACTGCACCTTCTCAAGTCGGCTGCACTCGGACTGCACTTGTGCAATGAATGTGAGACGCACCGGGGACGGATTCGGAGGATTCCGCCCGTGAGATTGAGATGGTCGAGGCGGGTCCGGCGGTGGACGGACCGCCGATGTGACGGTTTCCGTTCAAAGCAAGGCTGGAAGCACTGACACTGTGCCACTATTCGGACTGCGCCGTGCTCATCAAACCCGAAGTCAGAATGCTCAGCCTGGCATTTTCGTGGAGACGTGCACGCGGATCGCAGTTCTGCCCAGCATGATCTGATCGGCCGGCCCGTGGGGGCCATACACCGGGCGTATGTCCACCTTCAGCTGATGTGGGCCAAAGTCCCTGCTCCGGTGTATCTTTCGGGTGTGCACCGCGTGACGGCTCGGTCACGCAAAGCTTGCGAGGGTATCGAGGTCTTCTGCCGCCTCCGCGAAGCGGCGGCCCATCGCTACGGCGAACCGGTCGGGTTGCATTTCGACGGGCGTGAGAATGCTGAGGTATCCATGCATTATGTGCCGGCGGTGTGCCGTGAATGCAGTCTCCAGAGTGGGCGCGTCAGTGACGCCGTGACTCCGTAGTTCCTCCAGGTAGAGCGCCAGCAGATCCCGCTCGGCAGCTTGCCGATCGGCAGGGGTCAAAGAACCGGTGACGAAATAGGTGACATCCCAGATGTAGGGGCCCAGTCCGATTCCCTGGAAGTCGCAGAACCCCAGCCGCCCCGACTTCTCCCGAAACGTGTTGCCCAGGTGTGCGTCTCCGTGAACGAACGCCTTCGGTAGGTGGCTGTCGGACTCGAACATCGCCCGCAGCGCTCGTTCGATCTTGCTTCGGTCACGCAGCGGTGCAGACAGGAAGTCGGCGCGGTCGCGGTTGATGTAGTCGTCGAAGTGTTCCGGCTGAACCAAGAACAACATCAGATCCGACACCGTCGAAATGTCCACGATGTCGCTGTGCTGGTCAAGTCCCTCTCCGCTCCAGTAACGACCCTGTATGGCCGCCAACTGGCGTACGCCGTCGGCGACAGTGTCGGTGTCGAGCGGGGACTCGCAGTCTCCGAACACGACGCCGCGTCGGGAGAGATCCTCCAACAGGACAATCGCCTGACCGCCGGCATCAATTCCGGCGAAGTAGGCGTGCGGCTGCACGACGGCATCGTCCAAGCTGTGGGCTAGGTGCTCGTAGTAGCGCGCCTCTCCAGCGAAGGCCGCGGCCGAGCTGAAGTCATGATCGATGAAGTCACCCTTCATGAACATCGACGAGGGCAGATCGTGTGGGTTCGACCGGTACTCGAGCCGCACCCGCAAACTACTTGCCGAGCCCTGGCGCAGGTCAGCGATGACAGCGGAGGACACCTCGGTGCCCGGATGACGACGAGACAATGCACGGGTCAGAAATGTGGCGTCGATACCCTGCAGCTTGGTGGGCAGCACAATGGCTTCTGCATCGTGGGTCACATCACCACGTTAACGCGGCGTGCAACGGATCGGATTGATCGAAGGGGGCCCAGCGAGGAAGGAACGGATTACGCCGAGATGCTAGATAGATTGGCGAAGTGGGCATCGGCGACAGATCACGTCCGAGCGTGCTGCTCACGGGCTCAGACCGCGACATCGAAATCGATAGCCACAACGTCGACCAGTTGCTCAACGACGATTCGTGGTGAAACACACTTGACGAGGTACTGGTGAGGTACTGGTGTTGAGTGAGTACTGTGCGTCTCATTTGAGATCGCCAATCTCAATCCGAATGGCCAACGAGTGGCCGATTGGCACCGACTGAGATTTCTCGGCTTCGTGCGTGGCTGCGAATACTCTGGACCGACTACACGCAACCTCGGTCGACAGCTCATCAAGAATGTTCTTGAGAGACCCGGCCGTAACTGCCGTGGGGAAACGCGGTGGCCGCCGAGGTGTGGGGCTTTCAACCGCGACCGAGCCATGGGATGACCATCAATCCGCGCCGGGTACCCGTGATGAATACGCCCTGGAACACAGCAGCTGTGTCTGCCAGGCGCGGTTCATTTGATCGGGCGTCGGCATTCAGCATGAACGCAGTTGTCGTATCCGGTGGCAAGACGAGCTTCCTACGTCGGGTCACCTTGCCCACATAGAGCTCCAATGTGGCCTCGATGGTGGGAAGTAAGGCGTTTGGAGGTGTAACAACAGTGATGTTGGCGCCGATCTTTTGTTCGGTATCGAATGCGTCAGCAGCAGCCGACCACCCGCGGCCCCAGTTGATCGATTGACTCGTGCCCATGCCCAGACCAGGACTAGCGAAGCTTGCGGGCGAGAACTCGGTCGTCTTGCCCTCCATCTTTGGATCGCTCAAGTTCTCGGTCGACCCTTTCGGGTACCACGTCAGCAGACATTCAGCGGTTAGGCCGTATTCCATGAATGCGGTCACGTGCTCACCCCTTTTCAAGCTCAATGCGAGCATTCGACATGGCGCCCCCCATGTCGCGAGTACTGCGCTACCTGACTTCGACGCTAACGCTCACCCGGCCTCTTACGTGGTGTAATGGCGCTGCCCACCCAGCGATCATCACAACCCTTCTGGCCCGGCCCCAGGACACCACCGCCAGCCAAAGGGGCACGCCAGCGGCGGTCATCCGGCAGTTGTCTACTCGCGAGATAAGGGCACTCGAACCCAACCCCGGTATCCAGCGAGATCCCCACGGAGCGCTGCAGCTCCTTGCCGCTGCCGTTGCCCAGATTGAAGAGGATGAATCTAATAACGACTCTCCGCCAGCCATCGCCATGTGAAGGCCGCCGAAGAAGAAGCTACGCCCGTAATTTGATAGATGCCAGGGGTGCTGGCCTGGGCTGGGGCGTTGGCGGGTTCCATCGAGGCCAGTGCGCTGCGTATCTCGTTTCGAGGCAACAGATCTCCGCGGGTGGGCAATGTGAAGGCCTACGGATGGCTGGGTATTTACCGCGAAAAGGAGGGGCCGTTTCGCCGGTACTCCCTAGTGCCGGCAGTGGCTCCCAAATCTAGTTGCGTTGCACGCAAATAAACTGTTGCGCAGACGGTTCCGAGCCGAGCTCGAGGCGGCCTGTGATGTCACGGTGACGGCATCTATCGTGAATGTATTCACACACGACGCTGTCGCGGACAGCGAGCCGAGCCACCAACATGTGCGCTCATGAGAAATAACACGAATATGAGACAACTCGGGGATGACATCAGGTGAGGCACGGTGAGCTGCCGCAGGTCACAGCACTGCGGCATGACACGAAGCTCGAGAAGCTATGTGCGTTCGTAGGAATCGTTGCACCGCCGGAAGTCCAAGTATTCCTTGCAGCACTGGACCTTTCGTCAACGCACATACCGTTTCACAAGGCAACCCGTAAATAATCCAGACCAGCTCAGATCGGCGTCCCATAGGACGTCGTCTTTCCGGTGTGCCAGGGCCCAACGCCGGAGACGCGTGTGACGTCAACAGTGACGAGGAGATGCCCGCCTTCGTTCAGCTCGAAGCTGGGCGCGCCGGTGTACTTGTGAAACAGCTGATCCATGAACCTCTGGCCGCGTTCGAGATCATTGTCGATCGACGCGATGCCTTCGATGAGGAGATGTCGGGTCAAACCGCTTTCAAGTTTCCGATCATCCTGGATCGAGAGAGTGCATTTCGGATCGTGTGCGAGGTTCTTTCCCTTGACCCGCCACGGAGGTGTTCCGAACTGGATCTGCCCGTCGTTCGTTATGTCGATCCAGATGAAGGACACATGGGGGCGGCCGTTGGGCCGCATTGTCACCAGATGTGCGCACGGCCGTGACTCGATGAGCGCGCGGGCCTCCGGATGAAAGTCATAAGCCATTGTTCTCTACCTCTCGACGTACGTACCTCACGTGAAATCTCAATACCCTCAACCGCTTCGAGCAACCGAGAGGCTGTCGTCGCGACGACTTCAGAGTATTTCGGCCACCGTGAACGGGGCCCAGGTGATGTCACCGTAGAGAACGCTGGCCACGTCCGGGTCCGAACTCGGAGCTAGCGCCGCAGCGGGATGATCGGCATCGAAGAGCCATTCGATCGACTTGACTTGAGCCTCCTTCACGTCGGCGACGAACGGTACCGCGACCCGCGCGATCTGCTCACCATCATCCGGGCCGGCGAAGGTCGTGAAGTAGTTCAAGTGCCCGCCGATCGTTGCCAACCTTTCGGTACTGACCGACGACGTCGTTCTCACGACCACCTTGCCGTCGACGTAGAGCTCCTGGACCAGTTCGCCTGGATGCGGCTCGGTCTGCTGCACATATCCGATGTCGGCACGGTTTCCGCATGACGCCTCGGCGAAGGACCGCATGCCCGCGGACTCCAACCAGTGATGCGCGAAGAAGCGGCCGTGCCCAGTCGCATTGCCATCACTTGTCTGGGTGTCGTATCCGCTGACTTCTGGAGCGATGTAGCCGCACGAGAGGCGACCGTAGGTCCCCATGCCCGACGAGCGTCCGGGATCCTCTGCGGCCCAGAGGTTGAGCAGCACGACTCCGTCGGGGTGGGGCTCCAACCGGCTCGGGAGGGCCCGTCGCGCCGCGGCCGGATCCGCGGGCCGGTACCCGATAATCATCATTCGAGCGTCCTTGATGATCTCCCGTGGAAGCGGAACGACATCCGGGCCGGCAACACTGTCAACACTCATGACGTTTCCTTGTTCGTAGGTGCAGATGGTCCGTTGCTCCACTCTTGCGTCGGCGCGAGCAGGCGAGCATCGGTGGCGGACTCGTAGGGGAGCTCATGCGCGGGACGGGACACCAGTTCCAGCAGCAACCCGATGGGCGTTCGGACGTAGAGAATGGTCACGCCGGCATGGGGCACACCTTCGAGGAGGACCGGGCCGCCGCACGCACTACATCCGTGCTCTTTCAGGTATCGCATCGCTTGGTCGATGTCGCCCACGTGAATCGCCAGATGTGACGCCCCGACATCACTGTTCAGCGGCCACTCTTCTTCTCGATTCGTGGTGCTCCATTGGATGAACTCCACTACTTGAGTCGCCCCGAGCCTGACGTAGGCAAGTGTGGCCGAGGCGCGGGCGTCAACGTCGAAATGCGTAGACATCCAGTCGCCGGAGGGATCGGAGAAAGGTCCGGCCCGGAGAATTTCCTGACCTCCGAGAACCTCGACGCAAAAGGACACGGCAGCATCGAGGTCATGGACCGACCAACTGACATGGTCGACATTGGTTGCGGTAGGGATAGATTGAGTCGTCACGTGTACCTCCAGTTCTAGTTCTGTCACCAGCGAGATCGCGCGTCCGGCAGTAGGAAGTTTCATCTCAAACGGTCGGAATGCTGCCACCGTTCACCGTGTATTCGGCACCCGTGACGAATGATGCGAGCGGACTCGCGAGGAAGACGTTGACCGCCGCCACCTCCGCTACCGTGCCGAGTCGGGCAAGGGGGAGCTTGCGAACGTTGACGGCGAAGTGTTCAATCGCGGCTTCCTTTTCCATCCCGAAAGACTCAGCGACGGAATCGCCGAATCCACCCGGCCGGTCCCACATCGGTGTGCGCACAGGGCCCGGACTGACGGTGTTGGCACGAATTCCCGCGCCACCGAACTCAATCGACAGTGCCTTCATGAACATGAGGATCGCCGCCTTGGACACGTTGTACTCAGCGAAGAAGGGGTCAGGCATTCGGCCGGCATCGGAGGCAACGCTGACGATCGATCCCCCGCCGGCGGCTTTCATGTGAGGCACCACTTCGCGGCACATTCGCACGATGCTCAGAAAGTTGACATCGAGTGTGCGCCGCCAATCAGCGTCGGTTCCCTCGAGTGAGCTGCTTCGGACTGGCGCGATCCCGGCACACGAGATCAGGATGTCGATGGAGCCGAACGCCTCCAGCGCTGCAGCGGTCGCGGCCGACGCCGAGTCTGGATCCGTGAGATCACACTGGAACGACCCGAGCTGCGGGTCCTGCCGACCAGCAAGGGGGTCGACGTCGATGTCCACCGCCAGGACGTTGGCGCCTTCGGCAAGCAACTGGTTCGCCGTCTCGAGTCCGATGCCCGACGCCCCGCCGGTGACGATCGCCGTCTTTCCTGAAAGCAGGTAGTCCATGTGCCATCTCCATTGATAGTCCCGTCATTCGATGACGTCCTGATGAAAGTGAACTTCGAATCTCGCATGTGATACACGAGTGATGTTGAACGCTAAGTGATTTGGAACTCCTTGGCAAGTACGGGAAAACCGTCATAACCCGGAGGTGGCGATCCAAAAGATTGGCGAATGGCTGCCATTCAAAGATCGAAGGGCACGTGAAACCGGTCTCGGATACGGTTGAGCGATTGGCGGTACCGCGTTATTCGCATCGAAACCGATTGCATTACAAAGTGTTTTGAAGAGGAGAGTTGATGACCGACCGAAGGTACGCCGGATCTGTCGATGTCAGGTTTGACTGGGTGACGATTCACGATCCGCTCCCGCCGACCGACACCACGACCATTCAGCGTTTCCTCGCCCTTGATGACCTGTCCAGCACTGTGTCCGATGTGCTGGACGAGTTGGGCGTGCGCGGTGCGATTCCCACCTCACGCCTGAGTCCGTCGATGCCGAAGGAACGAATCGTCGGAAACGCCACGACGGTGCGTAACGTGGGTCAGTCGCGGTCTGCGTATGCCGCGGTGTCCGACAAGGATTGGCGCATGGCCGAAATCCTCGCCCTCAGGACTGCGAGCCCAGGGGACGTCTTGGTCATCGAGGGCCTTGCTGAGGTATCGAACATGGGTGGCTTGATGGCTTCGGTGGCAAAGCGGCAGGGCGTGGCGGGTGCGATAGTCGACGGCGGCGTCCGCGATCTGGGGAGATCGCGCTCCTTGGACTTCCCGGTGTGGTCGCGTGACCACACTCCGGTCACCGGCAAGTGGCGCAGCATCACCACCGAGGTGAACGGAAAGATCCGGCTGTCCGACATCCAGGTCACGGCCGGCGATCTCATCGTCGCCGACGAGACCGGGATTTGTTGCATTCCACGCGATCTAATCCCCACAGTTCTTGAGCGAGCAGAGCAGATCGCGGCGTCCGAGATCGGTTTCGATGCCCTGCTGAAGGCCGACGAACCGGTCGACGGCCTTATCGACTATCTGTACGGCGGGACAGACTGAAACCATATATTCGGCAATGACTTTCGACACGTTCACCGTCCGGCCGCCCCGCACTCCCGCCGAGATCGGCGCGCTCGACGCGACACGACCTCTCGCGATCGAGCTGGCCGCCAAAGTTGCGGCATGGCTTGAGAGTTTGTCCAGCGAGCAGCTCGCACGAGCCACCTTCGGACCTCCCGGCAACTCGGAGGAGGAGCGGTTGCTCTGGTTCTATACTCCGACCGATCACGGCGGACTTCCGTTGGTCGACCAGCGCCCGGCCCAGCATCGCCTGGCGATGCAGATTCTTGCGGCCGGACTCTCAGAGGCCGGGTACGTCACCCTGGTCACGGTCATGGGCATGGAGAACGTGCTCGACCGCCTGGAGGGGTGGTCGATGACCTTCGAACGAGATCGCGGCAGAGACCCCGGCATGTACTACGTAAGCGTGTTCGGGTCGCCGGGTGACCGGCTGTGGGGCTGGCGATTCGGCGGTCATCATGTCTCCGTCAATCAACTGATCGTCGACGGACGCGTCGTATCCACAACCCCGCTGTTTCTGGGGGCGGACCCGGCCGCTGCGCCGTTGATCGGCGGTGTGCTGCAACCGCTGGTCAGCGTGCAGGACGTCGCCCTTGACCTGATGAGATCCTTCGATACCGACCAGCGGACGCGTGCGCTGATTCATCCCCGGGCGGTGTCGGATCTCGTCGGAGCAAACCGCTCCCTGGTATCCGAGGGCAATCAGCGGCTCCCTTTGCCGGATGTGTTCCGCGGTCGGTTCACCGACAGTCAGGTGGCGACCAAGCTCGACCAGGTCAACGAAGCGATGCAGGCCGGCTCCGGTTACTCGGCCGAAGACGACGCCCAAGTCGCGTTGACCGGGATTCCGAAAGGACTGCCTGCCGGCGCCATGACGACGACACAGCGGGACGTACTCCGGATTCTGCTCGACTTGTACTTCACCCGGGCGGCCGAACCGATCGCCGAGTCGTACCGCGTTCGATACCGGGGTGATGACCAGTTGGACGCGCTGCACGTCGCGTGGGCCGGGGCGATGAACGCCGGCGAACCGCACTATTACCGCATCCAAGGTCCAGGAATTCTGATCGAGTACGACAACACCCAACGCCGCGCCAACCACATTCACGCGGTGTGGAGGGATCCAACGGGTGACTTCGGAGTCGACACCCTTGCCCATCACCACCACACGGCGCATGGCGCGCTCAGGGCACACCGTCCCGACGAGGTTTAAACAGGTAACCTGCGGTGATGGTGTCATTGCGGGCACTTGAGTCCCTGGTGGCAGTAGCTGACCACGGATCGATCACCCGCGCCGCGGAAGCGCTGCATTCGTCGCAGCCCGCGGTGTCTCAACAGCTCGCCGCACTCGAACGTGAGACACGCACGCAGTTGTTCCATCGCGAAGGACGCGGAGTGCGGCTGACGCCCGCCGGTCGTGCGGCCCTGTCCGACGCGCGGCGGGCCCTCGCCGCCGCCGCGGCGGCGGTGCGCTCAGCGCGCGTCGTCGGGGAAGGCGCCAGCGGGTCGTTGCGGCTCGCGTGCGCGCAGAGCCTCACGGTCGCGTTCCTCGCCCCGGTGATCCAACGATGGCTCCACAGCGATAGCGCAGTGATGTTCACGCTGCGGGAATCGACCTCGATGGACGTGCTATTGCAAGTCCTCGACGACGATGAGGTGGATGTGACGTTCGTAGCCGCGCCCACTTCCATTCCTGACCGGTTCACCGTCACTCCGGTCGCTGAGGAAGAGGTCGTCCTGACAACAACATTGGATCATTTCCTGTCCAAACAATCCGCAGTGCGACTCGATCAACTCGACGGCGTTCCAATCGTTCACTTCGCACCTGAGAATGGTCTCGTCTCCTGGCTTGACTATTCGCTCGCCGAGGCCGGCGTTCGTCCGGATCCCGTGATGAGAACCGCGGTGACAGCATCCGCACCCCAGCTCGCCGCAACGGGGATCGGCGTTGCCATCACACCGATCAGTGCGGTCGGCGAAGGCTTTCCCGGAGCCGTACGGTCCTTCTCACCCCGCTGGTTTCGCCAGCTCGTGGCCATCACTCCCGCAGCGCCTGACCCACTCGCCGCCCGCTTCATCGGCGAACTTCGGGCGCGGGGCGTGCGCGTGCCGGGGGAGATCCGGCAGCAACTTGCAACCGACCTCGCGACAGGAGACGATCTCGTTCGCTCCGACGACATGTAGACCAGAGTCCGGACCCCCGACGCGACAGCGACTCCGAATTCGCTACGAGGTGAAGAGTTCATCGAGATGCCGATCGATTGCGGCGAGAGCCTCCGCAGGATTGATGACGTCCAGGTCGAGAAGCGGCGTCAGGCCGGTCAACGCAAGGATGCGGTCGGTTTCGATGTTCGCGTCGCGACCGCCAGCGATCTTTCCATCACTGATCGCTTGCGCGATAAGGTCTTTGACCTGTTCTCGTCCCTGACGTAAGCCTTCCCGCGCACGATCGCGAATTAGGTTGTCGTGCAGTGCTTCGAGAACATAAGCGGCGTTCATTCGGCTCGTCGCGCGCGCATCGTCGTGCAGCGGCAGCATTTCGATGAGTGTCAACCGCAGGACGTCTCGAGGGTGCGGTGCCGCGCCAAGCGCCTGCAGACCACGCGCCACTCGCTGAGCAGTCTGCTCGGCAGCGAAGTCCATCGCGAACGAAAGCAACTCCTGGCGACTCGCGAAGTAGTGCTGGAGCTGGCCATGTGACATCTCGGCCTCTGCCGCCACCTCACGCAGACTCAAGCGCTGAACCCCGCGTTGATCCACCACACGCCATAGAGCGCGAGCGATCGTCTCGCGACGCTCGCGGTGATCGACCTGTTTCGGCATTTGGCCTCCTACGGTCCAATACACTTGAAATAATACAGGTGGATGATTACCGTCGGCGCATCGAACAGTTGGGAGCAGGCATGCACGGACATCCGCGCGTCCGAACAGAGCAAGGGCTCGTTGAGGGTCGACTACGGCGAGGGAACGCCGACTTCCGCGGCATCTCCTACGCCCAGCCCCCGGTCGGTGCGCTGCGATTCGCTGCTCCCGCACCTGTCGCCTCGTGGGACGGCGTTCGGCGCGCGGTCGAATTCGGTCCAGCTCCACCGCAATCCGGCCCAGGCCCGCAGGCGGACCCGTCCCCAGATCCAGACTGGCTGACACTCAACGTGTGCACCCCGGACGCCGGCACGACGGGATTGCCCGTGCTGGTGTGGCTGTGCTGCGGCGGCTACATGGCCGGCACCGCGGCCGACCCGATGACCGATCCCACCGCCCTGGCCGACGCAGGCATCGTCGTAGTCAGCGTCCAATGCCGAATGGGCGCGGAAGGTTTCGCCCTGATCGACGGCGCTCCGCCGAACCGCGGCCTCCTCGATCAAATCGCGGCGTTGGAATGGATTCAGCACAACATCGCCGGTTTCGGCGGAGACCCGACCCGCGTCACCGTCGCCGGGACATCCGGCGGAGCCGGGTCAGTCGCCGCACTTCTCGCAATCCCCCGCGCCCGCTCACTGTTTCACCGGGCCATCACCCACTCGGTTCCCGGACTGCACTGCACGCCTGCACTGGCCAAGGAAGTGACCGCTACGCTCGCCCATCGCCTAGGTGTCGCGGCCACAGCACAAGGGCTCTGCACCGTCGCCCCACAGCGCCTGGCCGACGAGGTCACCGCACTGTGCGTCGACATGCCCTCCTATCGCGAACGCTGGGGCCGCCTGGCTCACCTGGGCATCACCGTCTGCCCGGTGGTCGACGGAGAACTCCTTGTCCACACGCCGTGGGCCGCCCTCACTGAGGGTCGTGCTGAAGGGATCGATCTCCTCGTCGGCCATACTCGCGACGAATTCCGGCTCTTCAGCATCATGATGGGCGTCCGGGGCACCTTCACCGACAACGATGCGATCACAGCGATGGAAGTGTTCGCTCCGCGTCCCGACGGTCCAGGCGCATACCGCTCGGCCTTTCCCGACGCCGGTCCGGAGGAACTCGTGGAAATCGTGTACTCGGATGCCACCTTCCGCATGCCGTCGCTTTTGCTGGCAGAAGCAAACACCGAAGCCGGAGGCAACACGTTTGTCTTCGAACTCTCCTATGCCACAAAGCATTACGGAGCGTGTCACAGCATCGACGTCCCACTGGCCTTCGCGACCCTCGACAGTCCCACCGGCCGACTTTTCTTCGGAGACCACCCCACGGCGGATGCCTTCGCGGTGTCGCACGAACTCCACCAGGCATGGGTCGGATTCATCACCGCAGGCCAACCCGGATGGCCCCGCTACAGCACAGACCAGCGAGCGACCCGAGTCCTAACGACACCCTCCTGTACCACCCCCTATCCCGAGGAAAAGTCGCGGCGGATGTGGCTCGGCCATCCGCCGACCCCGTTCACACTTCTCGGGACCGCCCCCGGGGGCACGCGCTCGTGACCTACTCGGTTGGCACCGTGCCGTCGTTGGTCGGCGTTGGCCCGGGACCGAGCTTTGGTTTGTCGAGGGCCTCGAAGCGGCGGCTGGCGAGCTCTCCGAGTTCGATGATGCCTTCAGTGATCTGGCGTGCCAGTTGAGTCGGGTCGTCGGTGATCCGGCCGCGCAAGTTGCCGGTGCGCCAGAGGGCAGCTAAGCCGTGTGACATCGACCATCCGGCGATGACGACGCCGGTGATGTCGTGGTCGGGCGATGCGTCCAGGCTGGTCCGCGCGCTGTCGTAGAGGATCGAGAAGGCCGCGTTCCGCGCTTCGATGAGGTTGGGATCATCGTTGCTGTAGAGGTCGGGGCGAAACATGACCTCGTAGTGGCCCGGGTGGGTGAGGGCGAACATGACGTAGGCCATCCCGCCGTTCAGGAAGGCGTCGGGACCCGTCGCTGCTGACCCGATGGCGACGGCGGCTAGGCGGAAACCCTCGGTGGCGACCGCGGTGAACAAGCCTGCCTTGTCGCCGAACTGGTAGGCCAGCGCAGCATGTGTCACGCCGGCGTGGCGCGCGACCTCGCGCATGCTTACCGCGGCGGCGCCGACGCGTTCAACCTCTTCGATTGCTGCCGTGATCGCGGCTTCTCGCAGGTTGCCGTGGTGGTAGGACCGAGGGTTGGCCGACACGGCGCGATCCTAACCTACGATCTAACCATTGATAAGATGTGGCGGTTGCGCCAGACTAACCATTGGTAAGTTCACGAGGTTGGGGCGGCCGATGGAGACCTTCGATGTGGTGATAGTCGGCGCGAGGTGTGCGGGCTCCCCGTTGGCAGTCATGCTCGCGCGCCAGGGGTTGAGCGTGTGTGTGGTGGATAAGGCTCGGTTCCCGTCCGAAACGCCATCCACGCACGTCATCCAGCCGTGTGGGTTGGAAGTGCTCGAACGCATCGGTGCACTGGACGCGGTGTTGGGGACCGGCGCAGTGCCGCTCGATCGCTTCACGCTGGTCAACGAGGATGTGCGTATTGACGGCAAGCTCGATCCCGCCATCTTCTCGCGGTCGGGACTGTGCGTGCGGAGATTAACCCTCGACGAGGTGCTGGTCGACACGGCGGCGACAGCGGGAGCGGACGTGCGCACCGGGGTGAAGACGACCGGTCTGCTCACCGCCGGCAAACGGGTCGTCGGCGTCGAGACCGAGCGGGGACCGATCCGTGCGCGTCTGGTCGTCGGTGCCGACGGTCGGCAGTCCACCGTCGCCGCGGCTATCGGAGTGCCGGAGTACCTGACTACCACTGGGGGCCGTGTGCCGGCCTGGGCGTACTTCGAGGGAGTCGCCGAGCGGGAAGGAAGGCTGCGACTCGCTCGCATCGGTGAGCATGCATACCTCGCCAGCCCCGCTGATTCCGGGCTCTATATGGCGTGCATCGCTGATGGCGCGGGTCTAGGCGTGGACCGCGACGCGGGATTCGACGCCCGCATTGCCGGCTGGCCCGAACTCGCTGACCTGCTCGTCGGCAGCCGACGAGTAGGCCCCATTCGGGTAATGACCAAGTGGCACGGCTACTTCCGTCAGGCCGCAGGGCCCGGCTGGGTCTTGCTCGGCGATGCCGGGCACTTCAAAGACTTCACGCCTGCACAGGGCATCGCCGATGCGCTGCGGCAAGCCGAACGTCTCGCCGAGACCCTGCCTGCTGACCTCGCCGACCACCGCGCCGTCGACGCCGCGACACAGCGGTGGTGGCGCTGGCGCGACCACGACGCCCTTCCCATGTACTGGTTGGCCACAGACATGGGCAAGCCCGGGCCGCCGACCCCGCTGGTCACCCAGGTCTTGCGTGACATCGCGGCGGACTCGGACGCGACGATGACGCTGCTTCGGGTGCTCAACCACGAGCTCAAACCGGCGCAGCTGCTGACCAGAAGGCGGCTCGCCGTCGCCGCCGGGCGAACGCTCCGCGACCACCCAGACCAAATCGGCGCCACGAGCAAGGAAATCGCGGCCGCGATCCGCGACGAAATCCGCCGCGCGCGCTGGACCCGCACAACGCCGCCACCTGCCGGCGGCCGACGCGCGCGTCGCGCCGTCGTCTCCAAGCCCGTACGGAACAATTCGGTCAGCCCGGATGCGAGCAAGTGAATCATTAGGTGGGCCATAGCAACCGTCGTGGCCGGCACGGTGGCATGTTCGCAGGAGACCGCGACGTCGCCGTCTGTAGATGTGCCGTTGCAGGCGGCGAACACGGCGTCCCGGTTTGCCGGACGAGTGGACTTGACCGTGCCCAGCTACCATTCAGCGCCATCAAGAGCCCAACCGGAATTGCCGTCGACGGTGATGGCAACGTCTACGTCATCGCCGCGATCAGAGACCGAGGACGTCAGATCA
The DNA here is from genome assembly GCF_054919535.1 of Mycobacterium venezuelense. Taxonomy (NCBI): domain Bacteria; kingdom Bacillati; phylum Actinomycetota; class Actinomycetes; order Mycobacteriales; family Mycobacteriaceae; genus Mycobacterium; species Mycobacterium venezuelense. The sequence goes on along the minus strand of NZ_JBONDW010000004.1, from coordinate 143,090 downwards.
TCAGGCTCGGTGCCGAGTAGCGCCGCAAAGCACCGCACACGCACAGCATGTTGCGGCTCGTCAACCAGTTGTAAAGGACGGGTGGACATCCTCTGAGCGAGTTCGTAGCCTGTCCGAGTCACACACCGCCGGGCCAAGTTAGGTCCTTGCACATGAAGGATCGAGACAGACCGAATGACCCGGGTGCGCCAGTTACTGCGGCGAACGGTGTTGGGTTCGGCTGCCGCGGTCCTGGTGCTGGCGACGTCGTTTGGTGACGTCAAAGCTGACCCTGCGGCTGACGCGCTGGCGAAGCTCGACGAGTTGTCCCGTCAGGCAGTCCAGACGCGTGAGGCAGTCACGAATGCCCAACGCGATGCCGATGCCAGACTGGCCGAGCAGACAGCGGCCGTGGACCGCCATCGTGCCGACCTCGCGGGCCTCGAGGCCGCGAACGCTCAGCTCGCGCCCCATCAGGCCGCGGCCGACCGGGTGGCAGCGATGACCTACATGAGTGGAAGTACCGGTGAGATGGTGGCGGTGCTGACCGCAGCCTCCCCGCAACAGCTGATCGACCAGCTGTCGCTTCACCAGACGGTAGCCGCCCAGACCGCCGAGCAGTTGAAGGCCTTTCACGCAGCACGTGAGCGCGCGGCCACCGCCGCCAAGGCCTCGGAAAGATCGGCCGCCGACGCTCGCGCCGCGGCGGAGCGGGCCTCTGCGGTGCACGCAGACCTCGAGGCCAAGTGGCGTGACCTGATGCGGCAGATCGCCGCCGCGGAGGCGCAGTACGCGGCGTTGACACCGCAACAACAAGCGGTGGTCGACAATGCGAGCCCGCCGCCGAGTGCGCCGGCTCCGGCAGACCCGGCGATCGTCGCGATGCCCGGCCAGCCTCCCGTCGAACCCGGACAGTCTCTCGCGGCTGCTCGCGTCGATATCCCGGAGGCGTTGCCCGTCGGCGTCGCGAACGAGGCAGGGTTACAACCCAACACCGTCCTGGCCGCCCGGGCTGTCAGCGCACGGTTTCCGCAGATCGCCGACATCGACGGTGTGCGGCCGGACTCGAAGCCGTGGCATCCGAACGGTCTGGCGATCGACATCATGATTCCCAACCCCGAAAGCCCCGAGGGCATCGCGCTCGGCGACGAGATCCTCGCGTTCGCAATGAGCAATGCAGCCCGATTCGGACTACAGGATGTGATCTGGCGTGGCACGTACTACACGCCGGCGGGTCCGCAGGCATCGGGTTACGGTCACTACGACCACGTGCACATCACCACGACACCGCGCCGCTGACCGACGAGCTACCGGTCGGCGAGTTCGGCCAGATCGTGCGGGCCGGAGGCTGGGTAGCCCTTGGCGGTGCGGATCGCCGCACCCCAATCCGTCAGAATCCCAAGCAGGCGTTCGTAATCGGCGCCGATCGCCTCCACCAGCGGCCGACACTGCACGTCGGTAGCCAGCTCGATCTCCTCGCGAAACGCGCGGCCGTTGTCCGTGAGCCGATGGTCGGCAAGCAGGCCGCGAGCCTCGAGCGCGGCCTCGGCGGCGTCGTACTGCTGTTCGCTCCACATCCGGGTGCGCGAGTACGAGCGGGCCGGCAAGCCCCAATACAGTTCGGTGAGTAGACCGATCTGGCAGGCGTCGACACCGGTTGTCGTCCACGCGGCCACATGGGCGTCGCCCCGGAACTCGCGAAGCCGGTCGGCCAGCCGCCAGGCGTCGGCAAGCGGATCGTCGAAGCGTCGGCAGGCGGTCAGTCCGGCGTACAGCGGCTTGCCGTACGGCTCCAGGACATCCGCGGCTCTGGCAAGAACGTCGCGCACATACTCGACGTTGTCCGGTCGGTCGCCGAGTATGCGGCGCAACTGCGCGATGGCCCCGTCATCGCGGGCCTGGCAGATGGTGCGTGCGTCGACCTTCTGCCACGCGCGCTCGACCAACTTCTCGACGATTACGGGATTGAACACTCCAAATGCGGCGGCGATCACCGCGCCCGGAACCTGGCCCATCACCGAACCCCGGCTGCTGAAGTAAGACTCCATCTCGGGACCGGCGACACCGCCGAATTCACCTGGACTGGGCCCGAATCCGAGCGCCTCGTAATTGGCGTGGCATTCCGGGGAGAAGTACACCTGCCCGGCAACGGGTTCCAGCGCAGATGCTATGCGCCGCGCCCGCATGGAGAATTCGCTGTCGTTCACGGGTTCCTTCCTCAGCGACGTCTAGATGCGCCCCTGCGGGAACATCGTCTTGACGGCCTGCGTGATGTTCTCACGGGCAGCGCCGGCACTGGTGGGATCCAGTGAGCTGATCGCCATGACATAGCGACGTTCGGGACCGATTGCGCCGGTGGACACATGCAACTGGTTGCCGCCGTTCCAGCAGCAGAACCAGCCCTGCTTGACCGCAACCGGCTCCGCATAGAGCCCGTCGGGGATGCCGAACCGCTGCGGGTACCCGTCGGTTCCCGACGGTGTGGACTGCGCGAGGTTGCCGATGATCACGTTGGCCTGTTCGGGTGGCAATCCGCCCGCGCCGTTCAGCAGCATGTCGTAGTAGCGAACGAGATCGCTTGCGGTGCTTTGCGTGACGTCCCAATGCCCGTTGTACGGCGCCGTCGTGCCCGTCAATCCGTACCGCGCCACGATGCGGGAGATCACGGCGTTTCCTCCACTGCGATCCCAGAAGTTCTGGGCCGCGCTGTCGTCGGAGGAGCGCAGCATGATGTCGAGTGACTTGCGGTCGGCAGGAGTCAGTTTCGTCTCGCCCTTGGATTCCTGCAGCAGCAGGTCGTCGGCGATGAACAGCTTCACCACGGAGGCGATCGGGAAGGGTTGATTGGCGCCGGTGGAGATGATCTGGCCGGTGTTGCGGTCCAGGACGGCGACTGTGATGTCGGCTCCAGACTCCGCCGCAGCGGCAGCGGCTTGCTGGGTGCGGGCGTCGAGTCCGTCGAAGGGCGCGGCGGGCGGACTTTGGGGCAGCGCGGGCATCGGCGCTTGCGGGGTGGCCGGCGTGGCCGTCGCTTGTGCCTCGCAGCCGGCTACGAGCGCCGCCACCCCGACAACTGCCATGGTCGTCATCGCCCACTTCGACAGCTGCGGCCGCATAAGTCCTCCGAAGATTCTGAGCCAGGTGACTTGGGATGGACGCGTGCCCACCGGTAACCCAGCCTAACCGGCCCACCCCCACCGATTCCCGGTGAGCGGTGATCTGGCGTTCGAAACGCTGCCCGCTGGTGTGCCCCGCAGAACACGCTCGCAAACACTTGAGTGCCGCGAAACACGCAGCCGACAACAAGGTCCGCGCAGAGGTTGGGCGATCCCCCGGCATGTCGTGAACGCCAGTCCACGAGCCCGCCGACTGTCGCCCGATGCATCAATGACGGAAGATAATCGAGAACCGCGTCCTGAGTAGCAGCCCGCCGATTCGACGGAAGTGGTGACCGTGGACAACGATGAATCGAGGCGTGACATCGTGGGCCATGACCACGCGCAGGTAGTCGTGCGGGGTAGGACGTGCTGGCGGACCGCTCAGGCCGATCGCTACGCGCACATTGTCGACGGCGCCGACTATCTGTATCACGTCAAGGCCGCGATGTTGAACGCATACAGCCGAATCGTCCTGATCGGCTGGGACCTGGACTACCGCACGGCCTTTGAGCGGGGCGAACACACGTTGGCCGGACCCAATCAGCTCGGCCCTTTCCTCCATTGGCTGTTGTGGCGCCGTCGCGAACTCAATGTCTACCTCCTGAAGTCAAACCTGCGGCTCCTGCCCGCGTTCGACGGCTTCTGGTTCGGTGTCGCACCTGTTGGGCTGTTGAACCAATTCACCTCGGCACGAATGCATTTCGCAGTCGACGGGGCACACCCTACCGGCGCGGTGCATCACCAGAAGATTGTGGCGATCGATGATGCAATGGCATTCTGCGGCGGTATCGACCTGACGATTGGCCGCTGGGACATTCGTGCACACCTTCCCGATGACCGCCGTCGGCACGGCCCCGGCGGTGTCTACGGTCCGCGTCACGAGGTTGCCGTAGCGGTCGACGGAGACGCCGCGCATCTACTCGCGCAGCAGGCTCGCGACCGGTGGAATGGTGCGACCGGAGAATCACTGGATTCGGTGCGTCGGTCGGAATCAGCTTGGCCCGCCGGGCTCAATGCCGCACTGCGCAACGTCACGGTCGGCATCGCGCGGACGCTTCCCGCGCTCGCGCAGCGCACCGAGGTACGCGAAGTCGAAGCCCTCAACCTGGCTGGTATAGCCGCCGCTCGAGATGTCATCTACCTGGAAAACCAGTACTTTGCCGCGCGTGGCATCGCGGAGGCGATCGCCGCGCGGTTGCGTGAACCGGACGGACCCGAAGTCGTGATGGTTCTTCCGCGTAGCTCCGAGAGTCGTCTGGAACAACAGTCGATGGACAGCGCCCGTGAGCGACTCATGGATGTGCTCCGGTCGGCAGATCTGCATGGGCGGCTGGGAGTCTATTGGCCCGTTGCCGGTAACGGGGTCACGGTGTATGTGCACTCGAAGGTGATGGTGGTCGACGGTCGAGTGCTTCGGATCGGCTCGTCCAACTTCAACAACAGGTCACTCGGATTCGACAGCGAGTGCGACATCGCACTGGAAGCAGACCCCGCTTGCGTGACCTCTGCGGAGATCGAACGCCAAATCCTTTTCACCCGAGACAGTCTCGTGGCCGAGCATCTCGGAGTTTCCGTTGTCGACTTCCGTGACTCGATGCAGCGCCACGGGTCGTTCCTCCAGGGTGTCGAAGCGTTGCGGGGGACCGGGCGGTCACTCCGAAAGCTGACCGACACCATGGTGTCGGCGGATGCCAGTCCGTTCGCCGAGAACGATCTGATGGACCCGTCGCAGGTTCCACCATCCCTCGCGCAGAGCACGTTCCGCCTGGCCGAACGACTGGTGACCGCGCCGTTGCGGCGCTCCGGCGTGGTGTCATTTGTCGAAGGTTGGTTGGCAGGATCGTCGCGAACCACCGACGCCCGGCCGGGACACGGCTCAGATCACACCGTCACGGATGCTTGTTCCACTGACCGCAATCCTGAGCCAGGACGTCGTTGACGTCGACGCGGATGCCGCCGACCACCGGGCCGGGATTCGACGCGGTGTCGATGATGCGCTGGTAGAGAACTGCGGCGGGGTGGACCTGGCCCCCAGACCAGGACCGCGTCTGCCATGCCCACGCGCGGCCGGGCGTGCTCGATTTCCCGATGACACCGTCGGCGATAGCCCACTGGCACGGTCGGATGCCAGCGTAGATACCGGTGCGCTGCACTCCGATCACCGAGTTGATGCCGCGAAACCACGGCAGCGCAACGTTGTTCCAGGTGTTCTGGTCGATATCGTCATCAACGCTGAAGAAGATCGGTGCACTCCGGCCGCCGCCCGCCGCGGTATGCAGTTGCCAGGCGGTGCGAGCGTCGGCGACGCCGCCGGCGTACCCGCGGGTGAAGTCCGACGGCGCTGTACCGCCCGGCTTGCCGTATTGGTAGTTGCTGACGATGATCAGCCCGGCGGCGGTCAGCTCCCGGGCGTAGGGCAGGGTGATCGGCTTGGCTCCGAAGGACGAGCCCGGACGCGATGTCGAGACGTAGTTGATCACCCCGGCGTGGCCGGCGGCCCGGATATCTTGCGCCGGAATCTGGCGCATGGCGAAGTCGATCAGTGTGGGGGCGGCGGCCGACGCCGTGGGCGCGCCGATGCCTGCTGCCACACCTAAGCCCGCCAGCGCCGTGGCATAGCGCAGCGCGTCACGCCGGGAAACCTGCACGTCGCGATGTTAACAAAGTGATTGATGTTAACAATGTGACGCACCGGTCGATGTCGGCTCGTGTCCTAATTGAGAGCCGGGGCGGCCGGCGTGACGTCCGTCCCCGACCCCTTGACCGAAGCCTTCGCCCGGTTCTCGGCACGCACCGCTCTCTTGCCGCGCACGAAGCCGGTCACTGAGATGGACGCCGACAGCAGCGCATTCTCGCCGTTGACGAAGGGATGGAATCCGACGCCGGCGCCGCCGCGTCCCTTCACCGGGATGTCGGCGACTTCGGTGACTTTCCAGCCCTTTTCGGAGATCGACAGGATCGCCTCGCCGTTCTCACACGAGATGGGCAGCGCCGCGATGACCTCATCGCCATCGCCCGCCAGTTTCACCCCGGCCACGCCGTTGCCCGCCACGCCTTGCGGATTGACGGCCGCGGGGTCGATCCGCAGGATCTTGCCCCGCCGGGTCACGAGCGCCATGTGGTAGCCGTCGGGCAGCACACCAGAGCGCAGCAGACCCGTGATGTCCGGGGCCACCGGGATGTCGCGGATCTTGTAGGGCAGACCGCCACCAGTGGTGAATTTGATTCGCCCGTCGGTCCAGACGGCCCAACCCAAGCCGGAGGTGAGCAGCTCACCGTGACTGTCGGAGAACACGCCGCGGTCGTCGAGGCGCCAGGAGGCATTGACCTTGCGCTCACGCGCGCCATCGTCGGCGGCGGACGACGCGACCGGTGTGGCATCGAAGTCGAGCACGGTACGACGGTCGAATTCGGGTCCCTTGAACAGTTTTGCGGTCTCGACCAGTTCCTGGTCGATCACCTTCCGACGTGCATCGGGGTTGGACACCAGCTCGGTGAGTTCGGCGAACTCGGCGTCCAGCTTCTCGGCTTCGGCCTGCAGCTCGATCACATCGAGCTTGGTCAGCCGCCGAAGCTGCAGTGCAAGAACATAATCGGCTTGCTCAACGTCGATCTTGAACCGCTCCTGCAGACCCTGACGGGCCTCGTCGACGGTGTCGGATCCGCGAATGACCGCGACGGCGGCGTCAATGTCGAGGTGGATGAGCATCAGGCCCGCCACCAGGTGGCGGCGTGCGGTGACCTTCTCCAACCGATACTCGCTGCGCCGCAGCACCACCGAATCACGCAGGTGCAGGAATGCCGAGATCAGTTCGCGCACGGACCACCAGCGCGGCACCCGGTCCTCGTCGAGCGCGACCAGGCTCGCCGCGAACGTGGACTCCAGCGGCGTCAGCGCGAGCAGCTGCTCGCGGATCTGCTCGGCGCTGTGGCCGCGTTTGGCGGTCACGACGATCCGCAGGCCGTTGCGGCGGTCGGTCAGATCGGACATGTCGGCCACTCCGGACAGTTCGCCGGAGTCGACGAGGGCCCGGATCCGGTCCTGCACAGTGTTACTCGCGACACCGGGCGGCAGCTCGGTGATGATGCAGTTCTTCCCGTCGACGGACACCGTGCCGCGCACGGTGAACGCGCCGCGGCCCGTGGTGATGTACTCCCGCAGCCCGGCGGTGCCCACCACGGTCGCCCCGCACCCCCAGTCGGGGCCGGGGATGAGTTTCACGAGCCTGTCGTCGGTCATGTTCGGGGTTTTCAGCAGTGCCCGGCAGGCGGCCATCACCTCGCGGGGATTGTGCGCGGGCACCTTGGTGGCCCAGCCCTCGGCGATGCCGACGGCACCGTTGCAAAGAAGTACCGGCCATTGGGCGGGCAGCACCGTCGGCTCGATCCACTCGCCGTCGAACGTCGAGACCATCGGCACGGCATGGTCGTTGAGTTCGGCGGTCAGCGCCGCACCGGGGGCGGACAACCGCATCTCGGTGTAGCGGTCGGCCGCCGGGATGTCGCCCTGGATGCGGGGGAATGCGCCTTGTCCGTCAATGACTTTCACGCGCTGGAACTCGGCGGCCATCAAGGCGGCCGCCCCGTACATCGACGCGCCGCCGTGCGGGTGCAGGTTGCCGGTGACGGCCGAGCACACCTTCGAGGACTTTTGCGGTTTGTTGCCGGGCAGCAGTTTCGACTCGTGCATCTGGTACAGCAGCCGTCGCTGGCCCGGCTTGAGCCCGTCGAACGCCGAGGGGATGGCCCGGTCGCTGACGCTGTAGAGCGCAAAGGTCAGCTGGTAGTGGTTCCAGTAGTCATCGGCGCTCTGGTCGAGCACCAGGTCGGCGTTCTGCTCGGGAATGTCCAGGGTGGCGGTCACAGTGTTTTCCTAGGTCCTACGTCAGATCCAGCGCTGAGGTGTCGACACGGGAGGCGACATCGGCCATCCACGTGCGCCGGCCCTCCGGTGGCCCACCGAACAATGTGTGGTGCAACTTCTTCTCAGCGTCGTCGGCGTGCACGCGAATGACGGTGCGCCGCTGCGGATCCAGCACGGTATTCCAGAAGTCGTCGGCATCCATCTCGCCGAGACCCTTGTTGCGCTGCACCTCGACCTTGCGCTTGGACTTCGCTTTCAACTGGGCCACGGCCGCATCACGCTCGGACTCGTCCTGGCAGTAGATCCGCTCGTTGCCGTCCTTGACCACGAACAGCGGCGGCAGCGTCACGTACACCATGCCTGCTTCGACGAGCGGGCGGTAGAAGTCCAGGAACATCGAGATCAGGCTGGAGTTGATGTTGCCGCCGTCCGGATCGGCGTCGGAGGCGAACAAGATCCGGTCATAGCGGCACTGCTCGGGGTCGCAGTTGTCACGCACTCCGCAGCCCAGAATGCGCTCGATCGAATCGAACTCATCTTTGACGCGCGCCTTGCTCACGGTAAACCCATAGACGTTGGGCGGCTTGCCTTTCAACGGGAAGGCTGCCTGGAACGTGGCGTCGCGCGCGGCTTTGATGGTGCCCAGCGCCGAGTCGCCCTCGCACAAGAACAGCTCCGCTCCCGAACCCCGCCCGGTCTCGCGGCTGGGCAGCAGCTTCGGCGGCAGCGACAGATTCGTACCCAGTTTGGCCTTCGACGCCGCTCGCGACCGGGCCTTGGCGCCCTCGGCGCTGCGCCGTGCCCGAGCCGACTCCAGGGCCAGTTTCGTCCACAGCGACACGGTGTCGCCGTTGGCGGGGTTGGCCGCCCAGATCGTGACGCTGCGTGCCACATCCGGCGCCATCGCCACATTCAGCGACCGCGACGACACCGCCGTCTTCGCCTGGGAATCCCATGCCACATCGGGTGCTCGGGTGTCGACGGCAAGCGCGGTCACGGCGGCGAAATCCTGTGCTTCCGGACCGTCCTCACCCTTGGCGAGGCCCAAGTCGCGGATGCGGGACGCACGGTCGGCAAGCGCTTCGGACAGTCCCTTCACCGCGGCGGTCAGGTGCGACCCGCCGTTCGGGGTGCGCACGGTGTTGCAGAACGCGGCCACCGTCGCCGGTTCGGCCGGGCCGGCGGTCAACGACCAGCGGAACGGGGTGGGGCCGCGTCCCGTGGTGTACTCGCCACGGCCCTCGACGACCGCGCGCACCTCGGGCAGCGGTGTGCCTGCCGCGGCGCACATGAGGTCAAGCAGCGTCTCGGTGCCCCACGGCCCGCTGAACGGTTCCATCAACGCCGGCGGAATCTCCTCGCCGGGCCAGCCCTCGTCGACCACCACGAGGTGCACGCCGGGCGACATCCGTGCGGCCGCGTGGGCCCGTAACAGCACCTCGCCGATATCGATACTGGAATCCGGCACGACGGCGGCGTCGAACAGGATGCGCACCGTGGTGCCGTGCGCATCGGGTTTGCGGTTGCCGGCACCGCGCAATTTCTGGTTGTCGGCGCGGGTGAACGGGGCGTCGGCGTCGAATTCCTTACCCTCGAACACGCCCGGATAGCCGCCGCCGAAGCTCTGCAGATAGGTCTTTCCGCCGCGGCGCACCGTGACGTCGGTACGGGCGGAGATGAACACCGCTGCCGCGGCCCCGATTCCGTTGAGTCCCGCGCCGGTGCTGGTGGCGTCGGCGTGTGCGGAGAACTTGCCGCCGGCCCGCGCGGTGCCCAGCGTCTTGACGATGCCGTTCTTGCCCGTGACCGGATCGGAGTCGACGGGCAGCCCGCGTCCGTCGTCGGCGACGCTGACCGATCCGTCGGCGTGCAGGGTGATCGTCACGGTGGAGCCGCCGTGGCTGGGATCGGCGACCTCCTCGATGGCGTTGTCCACGAGCTCGCGCAGCGCGGTGTTGAGTACGTCGAGTCCCAGGTTGACCGCCGGCCGCAGCCGCGTGTGCTGGACATCATCGAGCTCGGTGATGTCGGCGGCGCTGTAACTCACTGCTATCCCTCTCCATCAGGGCCGGGTGTGGGCAGAACCGAAACGCCGCGATGTCCGCGGGTTCCTGTGGTCCTCTCATCGACAAGGTGTGCCGGAGGAATGGTAGGCGCCCGAACCGACATCTTCGCGCAAGCGCTGTCGGAGTTCTCGTATCGAAAAGGCGTCGAAAATTTCGCGAAAGCGCATGCGCAAGCGCTTGCCTAGATTTTAGGCTCCTGCAGACGCGGGGCGATCGGCGTCCCAGCGGGGACAGGGGAGTTCCACATGTTGGGAAAGCGCACAGGGACGATCACAGTCGGGACTGTTCTCTTGGCAGGCTCACTGGTATTGGGCCTGACCGCGTGTAGCGGATCTGATTCGGGCAGCGTCAAGGTTGGCCTGATCACCAAGACGGATTCGAATCCCTATTTCGTGAAGTTGCGTGAGTCCGCACAGGCGCAGGCCGACAAGGACGGTGCCGAGTTGATCGCCGTGGCGGGTGCGTTCGACGGTGACAACGAGGGCCAGGTCTCAGCCATTGAGAACATGATCGGGCAAGGTGTGAAGGGCATCCTGATCACCCCGAACTCCTCGACCGGCGTACTCGACGCGATCAAGAAGGCCCGCGACGCCGGCATCGTCGTCATCGCTCTGGACACCGCGACCGACCCGGAAGATGCAGTCGACGCGACCTTCGCGACCGACAACAAGGCCGCGGGCGTCAGCCAGGGCAAATGGGTGAAAGCCGCGCTCGGCAACACCGCGCCACAGATCGTGATGCTCGACGGCACCCCGGGCGGAACCGTCGACACCTTCCGTCACGACGGGTTTCTCGAGGGCTTCGGCATCACGAACGAGTCGCCCGAGATCGTCGGTCGGGAGAACACCAACGGCGACCAGACCAAGGCACAGACGGCGATGGAGAACCTCCTGCAGCGGGCTCCGGGTGTCAACGCGCTCTACACGATCAACGAGCCGGCAGCCGCCGGCGCCTACCAGGCGATACAGTCCGCCAACCGTACGGGCCTGATCACCATCGGGTCGATCGACGGGAGCTGCACGGGCGTCGCCGACGTGAAGTCCGGAAAGATCGGGGCAACCGTCATGCAGTTCCCCGCGAAGATGGCCGAGCAGGGCGTGCAGGCGGTCGTCAAGTTCGCCAAGGACGGCACCAAGCCCAGCGGATTCAACGACACCGGTTCACAGCTCATCACGGATAGGCCCGTTCCCGGGCTCGAGTCGAAGGACACCGCCTGGGGCGAACAGAACTGCTGGGGCTGAGCGCCATCATGACCACCGGTGCTCCCGCGCGAGCGAAACCACCGGCAGCGAGCCGATTCAACGTAGGGACGATCCTGCGTGAACCGTTGGTCGGCCCGCTGGTGGCGCTCGTCATCGCCATCGTCATCTTCAGCTCGGTCTCGGATTCGTTCCTCAATCCGCAGAACGTGTCGCTGATCCTTCAACAGTCAGTCGTGGTCGGCATTCTCGCCGTCGGCCAGACGCTGATCATCCTCACCTCGGGGATCGATCTCTCGATCGGCGCGGTGGCCGTCTTCGGGACAATCGTGATGGCCCAGAGCGCAGGCGCCTACGGGCCGGTCGTGGCACTGGGCTCGACGCTGCTCGTGTGTGTGGTGTTCGGTGCGATCAACGGCGGGCTCGTCACGATGCTGAGACTGCCTCCGTTCATCGTCACACTGGGAACGTTCACCGCGATACTGGCGGGCACGCGTCTGCTCGCCGGCTCCGAAACCTACCGCGTGGAGCCGGGACCGCTCACGTTCTTGGGTACGTCCTTTCGCATCGGATCGTTCTCGACGACGTACGGCGTGGTCGCGATGCTGCTGGTCTATGCCGTCATGTGGTACGCGTTGTCCCAAACCGCCTGGGGTAAGCACATTTACGCCGTCGGCGGTAATCCGGGCGCGTCGAATCTGTTGGGCGTCAAATCCGGTCGGGTGCTGTTCTCGGTCTACCTCACGACGGGTGTGATCGCAGCGATCGCCGCGTGGGCTGCCCTCGGCCGCATCCCGAACGCCGACCCCAACGCGTACCAGAACGCCAACCTCGAGACGATCACCGCGGTTGTCATCGGCGGAACCAGCTTGTTCGGTGGGCGTGGCGGCGTCGTGGGCACGTTGGTCGGCACGTTGATCGTCGCGGTTCTCCGCAACGGTCTCACCCAGGCCGGTGTCGACAGTCTCTACCAGAACATCGCGACCGGAATACTCGTGATCGTCGCGGTGGCGGTGGATCAATTCGCCCGCAGGAGATCACAATGAGTGCACCCGTTCTCGAAGCACGCGGACTCGTCAAGAAGTACGGCAACGTGACGGCGATCAACGGGGCGGATTTCGAGCTCCGCGAGGGGGAGGTCCTCGCGGTCGTCGGTGACAACGGCGCCGGAAAGTCCAGTCTGATCAAGGCGTTGGCGGGCGCGGTGGTTCCGGACTCCGGCGAGATCCTGATGAACGGCGTGCGCGTCTCGTTCAGGAACACCCGCGACGCGCGAGCCGCAGGCATCGAGACGGTGTACCAGGATCTCGCCGTGGTGGCGGCTCTCGACATCGCCTCGAACCTGTACCTCGGACGCGAGGTCCGGCGGAAAGGCCTCGCCGGCAGTCTGTTCCGCCGGCTCGACATGCCGAGGATGCGCCAGGAGGCGTCGCAGCATCTCGCGGACCTGAAGATCGGCATCAAGTCCGCGACCCAGTCCGTGGAGACGTTGTCCGGTGGACAGCGCCAGGGTGTCGCGGTGGCACGGGCCGCCGCGTTCGGCCGCGGGGTGATCATCATGGACGAGCCGACTGCCGCGCTCGGCGTTCGGGAGTCGGGACAGGTCATCGATCTGATCAAGTCGATCCGCGACCGCGGCATCCCGGTGGTGCTCATCAGCCACGACATGCCGCACGTGTTCGAGGTGTCCGACCGGATCCACATCCACCGGCTCGGGCAGCGCGCCGGTGTCGTCGACCCGAAGAAGCGCTCGATGTCCGAGGTCGTCGCGCTCATGACTGGCGCAGAGGAGCCCACGGATGAGGAACGCGCCGGTCTCTGAGGCGGCTCCCGTCGGGGTGTTCGTCGGGTTGGCGACGCTCGACGTCATCCACCGCATCACGAAACGGCCTGCGGTCAACGAGAAAGTCACGTCGACCGCTCAGTTCGTCGCAGCGGGCGGGCCGGCTGCGAATGCGGCCGTCACCTTCGCGGCGCTGGGCGGCGAGGCGATCCTCGTGACGGCGCTCGGTGACAATCCGGTCGCTGACCTGGTCCGAGCCGACCTCGCGGCGTACGGCGTCAGCGTCGTCGACGCGGCGGCGGGTAGCACTCGGGCGGTACCTGTCTCCGCGGTGTCGGTGATCGAATCCACGGGTGACCGATCGGTCGTCTCGCTCGACGCCGTGAACTCCGAAGCGTTGCCACCGGACGACCTCGGAAAAATCATGGCAGCTGCCGATGTGGTGCTTGTCGACGGGCACCATCCACTGATCGCCCGTGCTGCCGTTGCGCATGCGACGGCGCTGGCCACCACACTCGTCGTCGACGCCGGTCGATGGAAACCGGTGATGAGCGACATTGCCTCCTATGCGACAGACATGGTGTGCTCCAATGACTTCCGCGTACCGGGCGCCGACGACCCTGAGTCCACCGCCGCTGCGCTCGTCGGCAGCGGTGTGCGCACCGTCGTCTGTACGCACGGCGGCGATCCCGTCGAGTGGTGGTCGGATGGCAAGTCCGGGTCCGTGCCGGTGGAACCGGTGGTGGTTGTCGACACACTGGGCGCAGGCGATGTCTTCCACGGCGCATACTCGTACTTCTCAACCCAGATCGGAAGCAGTGTTGCCGAGCGCATCGATCGCTCCGCTCGGGTGGCGGCACTACGGTGTTCGGTGGTCGGCCCACGGGCATGGCTGACCGAACTCCACAAAGATCAGACTCGAAAGCGGGAACGGTGACCCTCGAGCAGGACGCGCTGGACGCCACACTTGACCAGTTGGTCGAGTGGGCAAAGGCACTCGTCATTCCCGGCGAACGCCGCATTCTCGGTCTCACCGGAGCGCCGGGAGCCGGGAAGTCCACCGTCGCAGAGATGCTCGTCACCGCGCTGGGTCCGGACACCGCCGTGCTCGTGCCCATGGACGGTTTCCACCTGGCCAATGAGGTGTTGACCGACCTGGGGATCCTGGACCGCAAGGGCGCGCATGACACATTCGACGACGGCGGGTACGCACGGCTGATCGCGACCCTGCGGGCACAGCGCATCGACGACCCAGTCGTGTACGCGCCCCGGTTTCGGCGCGAGATCGAAGAGCCGATCGGGTCGTCCATACCCGTTCGGCCCGACGTCCCGCTGGTCGTCACCGAGGGAAATTACCTGCTGCTGGAATCCGATGCGTGGTCTGCGGCACGGTCCTACATCGATGAGGTGTGGTTCTTGGCCCCTCACACCGAGATTCGGCACGCGCGGCTGCTGAGCCGACATGAGGCCTACGGAAAGTCTCCCGAGGAAGCAGCGTTCTGGGCCTTCGGGTCTGACGAGCGCAATGCCAGATTGATCGAGTCGACCGCCGGTCGCGCGGACCGCATCGTGCGGCTCCCATGACCACGATGGGTGACGTCGCGCGCATCGCCGGCGTGTCCGCATCCACGGTCTCGCACGTACTCAACGGCACGCGCAAGGTCAACACCGCGACGCGCCTGCGCGTCGAAGCGGCGATCGAGGAGACCGGCTATCGGCGCAATGTCGTCGCGCGGTCGCTCGCTGCCGGGCGCACGCACACAGTCGGGCTGTCGATCTCCGCCTTGACCAATCCATACTTCGCGAGCCTGGTTCATGCGGTCGAACGGGCGCTGTCGGAGGCCGGCTATGTGCTGATCGTCGGGGATTCTCACGACGACGTGGGGTCAGAAATGCGGGTCACCGACTCGCTGCTGGACCGGAAGGTCGACGGGATGATCGTGGCGCCCGCAGCTGGGTCCGAGCGGGTGACCATACCCGAAATCACCCGCACCGGAACTCCTTTGGTCCTCATCGACCGTGGTGTTGACATCGGTTGCGACCAGGTCGGACCGGAGAACTTCTCAGCGGCACGGTCGCTGACCGAGCACCTGCTCGAGCTCGGGCATCGCCGGATCGCAGTCGTACGGGGCCTTGCCGGGATCTCCTCCACCACCGAGCGTTTCGATGGCTACCGCGCCGCGCTCGCAGAATACGGAATAGCGGTCGACGCAGCCCTGGTCCTCGACGGTGAATCCAACACGGATGTGGCGGAGCGTGAAGTCAGCTCGCTGATGTCGAGTGCCAACCGACCGACCGCACTGGTGTCCTTGAACAACGCCATGACAATCGGATCGCTGAAGGCCGTTCGCGCACTTGGCTTATCGATTCCGTCGGACCTGGCATTCGTCTGCTACGACGACTTCGAATGGTCGAATCTGTTCGAGCCGAGGCTGAGTGCCGCGGCGCAAGACGTCGAAACCATCGGGGCCATGGCGGTCGAACTGCTGCTACGCCGCATTCGGGGTGAGGAATTCGCGCCGGAGCACATTCGCGTACCGACGACGTTCCACCACCGCAATTCGTGCGGATGCACGTGATGGCTTCCGACAGTCCACCCGTACATATCGGCCAAGTGACGTCCCTGACCGGCTCGAATTACATGGGCCTTGAGAACAGGGACGGGGCCGAGCTCGCGGTTGAGCAGATCAACGACGGCGGCGGCGTGCTCGATGGCCGTCGAGTGGAACTCACCGTGGTGGATGACCAGAGTTCGCCGCAAGGCGCGGTCGAGGCCTACCACCGGCTCGCCGGCCAAGGCGTGAGCGCCGTGATCGGCACGTCCTTCTCCAACGCGAGCCTCGCCGTACTGCCGCACACCGACGAGCGACGAATCGTCTATGTGTCGACCGGCGCCGCGCATACCCAGGTCGATCCCGTCCGGCCCTACGTGTTCATGACGCCGCCGACCGGGCACTTGGTCGCCGAACAGTCACTCAGGTATCTCCGCGACCACGGTCTCACGATGATCGCGGTGGCGTTCGACGCCGACAGTGTCTTCAACCGTGAGGCGTGGGCAGTGCAGGCGACAATGTTGGCCCAGTACGGAATTGAGACCATCGCGGTCGAGTCCGTGAAGGTCGACACGGAGGACTTCGATCCGACCGTCACCGCCGTCGCCGAAAGCGGTGCGCAGGCGTTGATGGCGTGGGTGACCGGTCCGCCCGCGACGGGCTTGGCGCGGGCGTTCGGGGCTGCCCGGCTCGACATCCCGTTCGTTGCCGGGATCGGCGCCGCGAGTCCGGCGTTCGTGGAGGCGGTGGGATCGGGCGCCGACGGCCTGATTGTCGCAACGTCACTGGTAGGGGTGGAAACTGACTTGCCACCGTCTGAGACGCGCACGGCGATCTCCGCGCTCACCGAACCGTTCGGGCGCCGGCACGGGTCACCGCCTTCACAGTTCGCGGTGGACGGGTACACCGCCGCGAAGCTGATCGCGGCCGCCATCGACTCAGCCGGCGATGATGAGCCACACGCAGTCCAGCGGGCGATGGAGTCGCTGTCGTGTCTCACGCCCGAAGGCGAATACAACTTCTCCCACGCCGACCATTCCGGACTCGACACAGACGACGTTGCCATCGCGGTCATCCGAGACGGCCGGTTCCGTCTCACGCCGTGGTCCCATGCCAGACTCCGCCATCATCTGAAATAGCCATGCTGGCTAACACCGCCCCGGTGGGCGCCGATTACCTGGGCATGACTCGGTTCCGTGTTGCCGGTGCGCTCGCCGTCGCGCTGACGGCGCCGTGGTTGTCGCTCGCGACAGCTCACGCCGCGGGATCCGCGCAGTTGGATCGTGTTCCTGTGGTGGCGTCGGCGACGTGCGCCGGCAGCGTCAGCGCCGAGGCACAGGTGACACCGGTGCAGATCGGCGATCGGGTCGAGGACGGTGTCCGCGTGGCGATCCACTACGACGCCGGCATCTACGACGGTTCCTGCGCGCTCACCGTGACGGCCACGTGGAAGAACCTCGACACCGGTGCCTCGGGAACCAGTGACATCACCGCGGTGTCGACGATCGACGGGCACTACGGCTTCATCGGATACGCGAACACCACGTTCAGGACGGGTCGCGGCACGATCGTCGTCACACTCAGCTCTCACCCGGGTGAGGAGCTACGGATCGGTCAGCAGTAGTCCGGTAGGCCCGGCGCCCCGAAAATTGCTACCCCGCGTGAAGATCTCCTCAGGCCTGCGCAGGCGGCGCCTGCTGGTCGTTGACAAGTTCGGCGGAGGCCTCGCGCACGGCTTCGCAGACCCGGCCGAGGTAGTCCAGGATGATCGCGGCCGCGTCGGGATCGAGTTCTGCGGCGATGGTTTCCAGACGTTCGTTGGCCCCGCGGTAGATCTCGGTGAGTCGGTCGAACCCGCTTGGCTCGACTTGTAGGGCACGCCGGTCAGTTTCGTCGCGCCGGCGCACTATCCACTCCGCTTTTTCCAAACGGGTCAGCACGCCGGTCATCGTTGCGGGGTGGATGCCCATCCGTCGGGCCAACGCGGTGGGCGATTGCGCACCGTGGCGGGCCAGGACGTCGAGGACATCGAGATCGGACTCCTTGAGCCCGGTCACCGCCGCGACACGACGGGTGCCGATCGCCAGCTCGATCCGCAACGCGCGCAGAGCGTTTCGGAGCTCACCGGCGTCAGTCATCGGTCGCTTCCAACGATGCGGGCCGGAAGAACACCGGTAGCGGAGTCAGCCGGTGCTGCTTGAGCAGACGCCGGACGTAGCGGTAAAAGCTCGGGCGCGCCACCTGTTGCAACATGAACGGCACCACCTTGCCGGGGATGCGCACGTAGTTGACGACGACGTAGGGCGCGCCCTCCTCAGTGCGCAGCAGTGTGGAGTTGTCGACCCCCGCCTTGGCGACGTACCACCGTGAGATCTGGCGCCATGCCTCGGCTGCCGCCGGTCGATCCGGTGGTCCGGTGAAGTGGTTCAGCAATATGTTGACGCCGGAGGCCGGGTGTTCGGTGTCGCCGAATCGCGCTGCGTTGGTCGCAACGAATGTCACCGCGGGCTCAGTGTCGTCAAGCAAAGAGCTACGGCAAATTGCTTGGGCCGCTGACACGCTCGACGTTCGGACCAGCATGACGACGTCGCGTTTCGGGACGCCTGACAGCGGGGGAATGAACGACGCCTCCAAGACTCGCACGCTCTCGACATCGTCCCGCTGCTCGACCTCATGGGCGAGGGCGCCGAGCATGTCCATGCGCATGCGCCGAATGGAACTAGGGCGTACGAACGGGCCAATGCGTACCGGATCGATACTCCATGCTGCGTACATGAACGCCGAGGTGAGAGTGTCGCGAAACGGTGGGGCCGGATAGTCGTGCATGTTCTCTCCTGCCGATGTCCATGGACTGGGGCCGGGCGGTAAAAACTATGGTAACCATATTATATGAAAACCATATCATCGGCGGATCGCTTCGTCGCGGCCTGCCCTCCCGCGAGCGCCGAGTACCAGATGGCTGGGTGGCAGACCAGGGGCGCAACCTCCGAAGTTGCTGTGAACAGCCAACATACGTGGGCCGCGGTGTTGTGGAGTACCGTCCCGTGTCGTACCGTCAACCTAGTTGATTAGACCTCCTAGAAGAATTACGACTGGTCGCGACTGTCGCCGCTCATGAAAGGGTCACGGATGCAGCGGGTTTCGGTCAGCCGTCGACTCGGTCGGCACTGGATGATCGTGGTGGCAGTGGTTGTCGTCGCGCTGGCGGGATTCGCGGTGAATCGGCTGCACGGCATCTTCGCCTCAGAGGACGTCGTATCAACACCGAGCGGTTCGGCCAACGAGATCGTCCCGTTCAACCCGAAGCATGTGGTCTTGGAGGTTTTCGGCCCGCCGGGAACGGTCGCCACCATCACGTACCTGGACGTCGACGCCCAGCCGCAGCGTGCCGACGGCGTCGACCTGCCGTGGGCCTACGACGCGACCACGACCCAACCGGCCGTCGCCGTGAACATCTCCGCGCAGGGCGACGCCGATTGGATCGGCTGCCGCATCAAGATCGACGACGTGGTCAAGGACCAGAGAACGGTAGAAACCTTGAACGCTTTCACCTACTGCCTGGACAAGTCCGGATGAGCAGCCACCGTATTCCGGATTTCATCCGGCGATTCTCGGTGCTCATCGCGCTGTTCTGGCTGACCCTTGCGGTGCTGACGAACGTGTTCGTGCCGCAGCTGGAGACCGTCGCCGAAGCGCACAACGTATCGCTCAGCCCGCAGGATGCGCCGTCGCTGCAGGCCGCCAAGCGCATCGGCAAGGTTTTCGACGAATTCGACTCCGACAGTTCGGCAATGATCGTCCTGGAGGGCGACGAGCCGCTCGGCGACGAAGCCCATCGCTACTACAACGATCTCATCAAGAAGCTCGAGCAGGACACCAAGCACGTTCAGCACATCCAGGACTTCTGGGGTGACCCGCTGACAGCGGCCGGCTCGCAGAGTGCCGATGGCAAGGCTGCCTTGGTACAGCTGTACCTGGCTGGCAACCAGGGCGAGTCGCTGGCGAATGAGTCCGTCGACGCGGTGCGCGACATCGTCAATCAGAACCCGCCGCCGTCCGGTCTCAAGGTCTACGTCACCGGCGCCGCGCCGCTGGTCACCGACCAGTTCGAGGTCGGCCGGCAGGGGACCCTGAAAACCACGCTGATCACCCTCGGCGTGATCGCCGTGATGCTGTTCTGGCTTTACCGCCGGCTCACCACGGTTTTCCTGGTGATCTTCACGGTGATGATCGAGTTGACCGCGTCCCGCGGCGTCGTGGCAGTGCTTGCGAACGCGGGCATCATCGAATTGTCCACGTATTCAACGAATCTGCTGACGCTGCTGGTCATCGCGGCCGGCACCGACTATGCGATCTTCATTCTCGGCAGATTCCATGAAGCGCGGTATGCCGGGCAGGATCGCGTCTCGGCGTTCAACACGATGTATCACGGCACCGCGCACATCATCTTGGGGTCCGGATTGACAATTGCCGGCGCGGTGTTCTGTCTGACCTTCACCCGGCTGCCGTACTTCAACAGCCTGGGCATTCCCGCCGGTATCGGCGTGCTGGTCGCCGTGGTGGCGGCACTGACGCTGGCGCCGGCCCTGCTCATCATCGGCCGCCATTTCGGGCTCTTCGAACCCGCGCGGCCCATGCGCACGCAGGGCTGGCGGCGCATAGGCACCGCCGTCGTCCGCTGGCCCGGTCCCATCCTGGTGGTGACGATCGCTGTCGCGCTGATCGGTCTGCTCGCCCTGCCGAGATACCAGACCAGTTACGACGCACGGGGATACATGCCTGCCAGTGCTCCGGCGAATGTGGGTTACACGGCCGCAGAACGGCACTTCTCGCAAGCGCGCCTCAATCCCGAGCTGTTGATGGTTGAAGCCGACCACGATCTACGGAACCCGACCGACATGATCCTGTTGGAGCGCGTCGCCAAGGCCGTCTTCCACACCGACGGCATCGCGCAGGTGCAGTCGATCACGAGGCCGCTCGGCACGCCCCTCGACCACACGTCGATTCCGTTCCAGATCAGTGCGAGCAGCGCCTCTCAGATCAACAACCTGCCGTTTCAGCAAGCCCGCGGTGCCGACCTGCTCAAACAGGTGGACGTGATCAACAGCTCGATCGCGATCCTGCGGCAACAGTATGAGCTGCAGCAGCAGTCGGCTGCGATCACCGACGAGCAGAGCAAGGCGTTCCAGCAGACTGTCGCCACGGCCAAGAGCCTGCGTGACAAGATCGCCGACTTCGACGACCAGTTCCGGCCGCTGCGCAACTACTTCTATTGGGAGCCACACTGTTTCGACATCCCGATGTGTGCGGCGCTGAGATCGGTGTTCGACGCTCTCGACGGTATCGATGAGCTGACCGAGCAGCTGGGTAACGTCTCGGGCAGCATCGCCAAGCTCGATGAGCTGCAGCCGAAGCTGTTGGCGCTGTTTCCACCGCAGATCGAGAGCCAGCAGACCAATCGCGATCTGACGCTGACGAACTACGCCACGACATCGGGCATCAATGACCAGACCGAGGCGGCACTGAAGAACGCAACCGCGCTGGGCCAGGCGTACGACGCCTCGAAAACCGACGACTCGTTCTACCTGCCGCCGGAGGCGTTCACCAACCCGGAGTTCGTACGCGGGCTCAAGCTGTTCCTCTCGCCGGACGGTAAAGCGGCCAGAATGATCATCACCCACGATGGAGATCCCGCGACGCCCGAGGGCATTTCGCATATCGACGCGATCAGGCATGCGGCTCAGGAAGCCGTCAAGGGCACGCCCCTGGCCGGGTCCAACCTCTACATCGCCGGCACGGCGGCCACCTACAAGGACATCCAGGACGGCGCCAAATACGACCTGATGATCGCTGCGATCGCAGCGCTGTGTCTCATCCTTCTCGTCATGATGTTCATCACCCGCAGCATCGTCGCCGCGTTCGTCATCGTGGGCACGGTCGCGTTGTCGCTCGGCGCCTCGTTCGGGCTTTCGGTCCTGATCTGGCAGGACATCTTCGGCATCGACCTGTTCTGGATCGTGTTGGCTTTGGCCGTCATCCTGCTGTTGGCGGTGGGCTCGGACTACAACCTGCTGTTGATCTCCCGGTTCAAGGAGGAGATCGGCGCCGGATTGAACACCGGAATCATCCGGGCGATGGCCGGATCCGGTGCGGTTGTGACGGCGGCCGGTCTGGTGTTCGCCGCGACGATGGCCTCATTCTTGTTCGCCGACTTGCGAATTCTCGGTCAGATCGGGACGACGATCGCACTGGGTCTGCTGTTCGATACGCTCATCGTGCGGTCCTTCATGACGCCGGCTTTCGCGGCGCTGATCGGGCGTTGGTTCTGGTGGCCGCTGAAAGTACGGACCCGCCCGGCCAGCCAGATGCTGCAGCCGTACGGATCGCGTCAATCGGTTCGACAGCTACTGCTGTGGGAGGACGGCGACCCCGTCGCGGGCGGACCGAGCCACGCGGAATCCCGAGGGCTGAAGTAGGTTTCGTCAGCTTGCGACGCGCACGGGCTCACCGGCGGCTTCGGCCTCGACAACCGGAACCTGCTGCAGTTTCCCTTTCAGCCGCGCGACGCGGCGCAGTTGACCGGCCATGTTCATGGAAGTCAACATCGGGATTCCACCGATGAATGTCCGGAAGGACGGATGACCGCCGTAGAGATGGAGCATGAACAGGCAGCCCACCACGTAGAAGAATCCCATGGTGAACAGCGCCGCGGGAATCGCGTAAGCGAGCGGTGACCGTGCATCGGCGATCAGTTCGTTCGCATAGTCCACTTCGTCTTGCGTCATCGGCTGGCGCTTGCGGATCTTGGCCAGTACCGCTTTGTGCGCGCCCACCTGGTCGCCCAGCGGGTGCGATGTCCGCCTTTCCAGCCGACTGATGTAGATGAAAACGCAAGTGGCGAAGACGATTTCCATCACGGCAGCAAGGATTGTCAGATCACCCCACGGACCAAGATTCACCGTGTCGCTCCTTCACTTCGGCTCGGCGTCAGCACTGTGCGCGCACCTCTTAAAACGCTACATGACCTAAGTAATCGTGCAGACTCTCACAGGAACGACACAGGAAGGCCCCGAAGTGATCCGTCGATGTGACTCAGTCCCGCCCGCCGGCCAACAGTCCCGATGACGCGAACTTGAGTCCGGCGCGGAGTTCCTCCAGTCGGATCGGGTCATCGGCCTCGACGTAGCGCAGGGTGGTCGCCACCGCCATGTTGAAGAACAACCACGCCAACGCTTTTGGGCTCAGCTCGTTGCGATACTGGTCGTGGTAGTGGTTCATGTGCAAGGTCGACATCGCGACGAGGGTCGCGTTGAGGCCGGAGATGTTCTCGAAGGTCCGCACGTGATCGGGTCGTTCCGCGAGGTAGCGGAGCAGGCCGCGGTTGGCGATCGTCAAATCGATGAGAATGTCGATGGAGGCTGCCATTGCCTCGGCGGGTTGGGCCAGCGTGACGGTCCGCAGGCGCTCTTCGAGCGCGGGAGCCTCCCGCGCGGCGAGGTGTTCGATGGCCGCTCCGATGATCTCGTCCTTGTCGTTGAAGTACTGGTAGATCGATCCCTTGCTGACGCCTGCCCGGTCGGCGATCAGGTTGGTGGTCACCTGGTTGGGATCGGTGGTGAGGAGCAACGCCGCGGTGGTGTCGACGATTTTTGCGACCATCTCGCGAGAGCGTTGCTGCTGTGGCAGCTTCCGCCCGCTTGACCTGCTTTTATTAGTGCTCACAAACGTCCCTTACGCGACTTGAATGCGACCTGTCGGTCATATTAGCGTCCGGTTCATCACCTGGACAGGAGGTGGGCGCAGCCCATGACCGCGACTTCGGACCTTGAGATTTCTTCAGCCGCCGACGACGAGCCCGTGGAGCTCGTGCCGCTGGATTCGCTGACCGCCGAGCACACCGGGCGGTGGACCTTCCTGATATTCGAAGGTGCGGCGTTCATGATGCAGGCGATGCACCCGGTCATCGCCGAGGTCACCGGCCGCTACTCGGCGGCATTCCACGGTGATCCGGGCGGCCGCGCCATCCGGTCCATCGACTCGGTGTTGCGTTGGACGTACGGCGGCACCGAAGCTGTTGCCGAAGGCAACCGGGTCAGGGCCATGCACCGACCGATGACGATGAAGAGCGAGGCGAGCGGCAAGCAGATCAGCGCGCTGAACCCGGAGGCCTACCAGTGGGTGATCTGCACGGGATACATCGTCAATGTGCACGGCGCCCGCCTGCTGATCGGGCGGGATTTCACCGACACGGAGAAGGCGGAACTGCTGCGCGACAACCGCAGGCTTGCGCGCCTGCTTCACGTGCCGATGCGCGACTACCCGAACACTCATCAAGAGATGACCGACTACTTCGAGTCGATGATCGACAAGTTGGAGGGCACGCCGCAGGCCAGGAAACTGATCGACGACTTGATCAACGGCGAGGTCGGGTTACCTCCATCGGTGCCGAAGCTGTTCTACCCCTTGATCAAAGCGGCGTTGCGGCCCGCGCTCCGCTTCAACTACCTGTCGGTCGTCGGCCTGCTCGACCCGCGGCTTCGCGTCAAGCTCGGTGTGGAATGGTCGCCCGAAGAACAGCGCCAGCTCAACCGTGCTTACCGGGCGATTCGCGTCGCGTACCGCGTGTTGCCGGACCGGTTGACGTATTTTCCGCTGGCCTATCACGCACGCAAGCACCACGAGTGCCTGGAGAAAATGAAGGAACGCCAGAAGAAGTCGTACGCGTACCGCGTGCCGGGCGCCGTGACTCCCTAGCCGAGCGCTATCGCCGCGATGCGCGCGGCGACGTCACGCACCACTGCGTGCGTCGCCGGATCGTCGGCCGGCTCGTACCGCTCGGCCGCCGGTTCATAACGTGCACCGGCTATCGATCCGTGGTCGGCGGCCAGTTCGACGACGTCGACGGGCCAGTCGCGCGCCCGCAGTGCTTCCGCGAAATCGGTGGCCGCAGAACCGGGCACGACGTCATCGGCATCTCCGACCAGCAGCGTGAACGGTGTGCGGGAAGCGTCTTCGGGCACACCGTCAAGGACGGGTCCACCGGAGATCGGGTCCGGTGCCATGAAGGCGCCACCCAGGCAAATGGTATGCAGCACAGGAATGTTGAACTCCTGAGCGCGTAGCGTCAGGCCTGCCGCGGCGACACCGCCCAGCGACCAGCCGATGAGAATGAGATCGGCAGTCTGCTTGCGCGCGAACGTCACCGAGCTCATCAGGTCCGCACGCCCGCCGTCGGGGCTGTGCGAATCCCAATCCGGCGCGATTACGCCGACGCCGCGGTCGGCAAGGGCTCGGGCCAGGACACGCACGGCCGCGCGTGAGTCGCTCTGCATGCCGTGCCATAACAGCGCCGTCGGCTGGGACGACGGCGCACCGAATATGTCGGCGAGGCGTCCTGGGGCGTATTCGACCGTGTCCATCGCAGTGGTGTTCCCACCTCGCGGGAGCGTCACACCAGGGTCGGTTGTGGCTACTCGGAATGCGGAGTCGGGCTCTGGGCCGACTCCCACTTGGATTCCAACGACCGCTTGACGGGTGTGCCTGCGGCCAGCTCGTGCTGGAACGTCTCACCGTCATCGCCTTCGAGGGTGATCAGGAAGCCGGATTCGATCGGCTCTTTGTGGACCACCTTGCAAGCCTGTTCACCGGTTCCGCGGTCGAGGGCGACGATGTCACCGGGGGCTACGTCGTCGATGCGGCCTTCAGCGGGGGACTGGGACATACTTCGACGGTAGCCGATGCTCAGCGACCGCATCCGGGCCGAAAGGTCAGCGGAAGCGGACGTCCAGTGTCGCGAGGCCGAAGATCTTCTTGCCGCCCGATTTCGCGGCGACAATGACGACGCCGGTGCGGGTTTCTGGATCCAAGGACTTGATTCGGCCGCTGAACTCGATGTCCGCGCCCTCTGCGGCCGACACGATCGCGGGTGCCGAAAGTCGCACGGCGTAGCGGGTGACCGCGCCCGGGTCGCCTGACCAGGCGGAGACGAATCCGGCGCCCAGACCCATGGTCAGCATGCCGTGGGCGATCACGTCGGGCAGCCCGGCGAGTTTGGCGATGTCCTCGTCCCAGTGGATCGGGTTGGCGTCGCCGGCCACGCCGGCGTAGTTCACCAGGTCGCCGCGCGACAGCCGGGTGTGGTGCACGGCAAGCTCGTCGCCGACTCTCACGTCGTCGAACGACGGGGTCCCCAGCGTGCGGTCACCCGCCTCGGCGATGCGGATCTCGCCATCGGGACGCACCGTCTTCTCGTAGGCGGCGTCGGATTCGCCGACGTCGAGAATGTTGACGTCGTGCATCATCGCCTTCTGCACGGCCGTCTTGATGGTCGGGTCGACATCTTCGGCGGTGACGCCGACGACCGTGGTGTGCAGCGTGTGCACGCGCTCGCCCGCGGGATCGGTGAACGTGTTGGTCACGGTGATCAGGTCCCGGCCGGCGATCCGCCGCACCGACGTGAGTTCGACGTCGATGCGCAGTTCGTCACCGGCCACGATCGGGCGGTGCTGTTCGAAGACTTCCTCAGTCTGCACGTAGGTGTCGTAGCCGACGACGATCGATTCGAACATGCGACGGTTGCAGGCCATGGCCGGAGTCGACGTGAACGTCAGAGGCGCCACCAGCCCGGAGTAACCCAGTTCCGCGGCCGCGTCGACATCCCAGTGCGCCGGGTGATAGTCCTGCACGGCCCGGGCGTACTCGCGGACCTTTTCCCGGCCGACCAGGTACGGATCGTCCATTTGGTACCAGTGGCCGACTCGCGATTCGATCGCTGACGCTTCCGGTGCTGCAGTCATGAAGTGCTCAACTTTTCTATCGGCTGTTCGCTGAGGCCGACCAAAGCACACTAACGTGCGAGCGCTACGGCATGAACAACGTCCCGGCGTCCGATGCCGCTTTCTGCAGTTCCGGAATCGTCATGTCGGCATAGTCGGCGTTGACCGGCCCCGATGCGTATCCCAGCCACGGCACGACGCCGGGGTCCGGGGTGACGCCCAAATGGTAGGCCTGGATGCCGGGCAGGTGGTACTGGAGGAAGTTGCCCAGAATGTCGGCGAGGAATATCGCGTTCCCGATCGGACCGGTGCCCCACAGCGCCGACGCGTTGATCAACGGTGTTGCGGCGTCGGGATTGCCGATCATCACGATCGAGCCGTAATGCGGCTTGCTGCCGCCGCCGGGCACATACTCCGGCATGAATGGCTGCAGGCCCGGCAGATCGGTGGAGAAGTAGGCCGCGGTGTCGCCGTAGGTGAGTACGTTGACGAATCCGGAGTTGGCGCCGTTGCCCGGCACGGTCGTGTTGAGACCGGGGCTCTCGAACGCGACGCCGCCAAGGCCGGTTCGTTGTGCGACGTATGAGGCCTCCCAACCGCCGAGTGAGTGTCCAGTGAGGAAGATGTCTTCTCTCCGGTAACCCTGCGCGATGGCTGCGGCCTCCACTTCCTGCTGGATCTCCAGCGCATCGATGAACGCCTGCGGTGTGGTGTCGGTAAAGATCACCTGCACGTCGGTGATCACCTGCGAGACCGCGATCAGGGGGTTGAACAGCAGGTTCGTACCGCCTGTCGTGCCCTGGTAGGCGATGATGACCTGGCCATCGGGCGTCACCCACGCCTTGCCCGACATGCCCGTCAGCACATTGGTGGACGACATCTGTTTGCCGTCGACCGTGAACGGTTTCAGCCCGCCCGGAGTGCCGCCGAGGACATACGCGGTCGTCGCGGCATTGAGGAACTGGGCCACCGTCGGCGTCGTGCCGGTGGTCGGTCCGGTGTAGGTCAGGGCCGGCGGCATCGGCTGCGCGTCCGGCGGCTTTGTCAGCCCCAGCTTTTCCTCGACGTCTCGGAACGCCGCGAACAACGCGTCGTTGATCGGCGCGAAGTTCAGCGGGCTCGTCGGGCCGTTGGCCGACGACGTGATGTCCAGCGCCTGCAGCACTGTGTTGACGACGCGACCGGGCAGCGCGGCGATCTCGGCGATCGGCGACAGCGGCTCGGGCTCAGGCGGAGCCGTCGTGGTCGCCGACGACGTCGGTGCCGGCGCGGCCGCCGAGGCCGCTGCCTCGGCAAGCTTCGCGGAGAGGGGAAGTGCCTTTGCGACGGTCTTGGGAGTGGCTCGTGTGACGGTTGTCGTGTCGAGCGCCGCCGGGAGCTTCTGCTCCGTTGGCGTGTTCGTGGTCTTCGTGAAGCTCCGTACCGATGGCAGGTCTAGCGTGACCGGTCTGGTCGGTTCGGTGATCCGTATGCGATCTCGCACCGCCGTCTTGACGGGGCGTAGCCTTTCATGCGACTTCTTCGTCGCCGAGTCTTGTTGTGCGGCATGCGAATCCGGCCGCTCCGACACCGGGTCGCGACGTTTTGTCTCGGTCTCGGTGTCGCGAGGCTTCGGTGCCGTCGACGATCGATCGTGGCGCATACCCGGCCGGTTGGCGGGCTTGCTGGGGCCGCCTGCGGACTCCGCACTCGATTGGCTTGTCGAGTTGCCTGACGAATCGGGCTCGGCCCACGCCACGGCCTGGCCGTTCGCGAGGCCGATGCCGATGCCGACGCCGATCGCCGCGGTGGCCAGGCCGTACCGGATGTGCCGACGTCTAACGTTCTTTGTGCAGCGCGAAGCATCCACCATTTCCGATGTCCCCCTTGACATTCCACGGTGCTGTTCGCCTCTGCCGATGGCGGGAGTGCCGGCCGTCGCGAACCCACGCCGGCTCAATGTATGACAGCGCGCGATGTCATCCGGGGCGTTTCGAGATATTGCGCGAACGCCTGGGATTGGCACTCACAGCTTTGACCCACTAATTTTCCTGAGGTGATGTCCTCAGCTGCTGGTGCAGTCGCGCGGTGGATTCTCCCGTTCCTGGCGGTCGCGATGGTGTTCGCCGCTGCCCCGACGCAGGTCGGTTCGGCCCCGGCGGTCCGCCTGACCAGTGACGGAAACCCGCTGGTCGGGATGCCGTTCTACGTCAATCCCAATTCCAAGGCCATGCGGGCGTCGAAGAGCGACCCGAGCCCCGAGCTGGCCGCAATCGCCAACACGCCGACGGCGTACTGGATGGACCACATCTCGACGCCTTCCGTGGATGCGAAGTACATCGCCGACGCCCAGGCCGCAGGCACCATGCCGATCCTGGCTCTCTACGGAATCCCGCATCGTGACTGCGGCAGCTACGCCGCGGGCGGGTTCGGGTCGGCCGACGCGTACCGCGGCTGGATCGACGGCGTCGCAGGCGCGATCGGCGGCGGACGTGCGGCGGTCATTCTCGAACCTGACGCATTGGCCATGGCCGATTGTCTGTCGGCCGATCAGCGTCAGGAACGATTCGACCTGATGCGCTATGCGGTAGACACGCTCACCCGCAATCCGGGCACGGCCGTCTATGTCGATGCCGGCCATCCGCGGTGGGTGCCTGCCCCGGACATGGCCGCCAGACTCAACGAGGTCGGTGTGGCCAAGGCCCGTGGGTTCAGCCTCAATACCGCGAACTTCTTCACCACGGAGGAGTCGACCGGTTACGGCGAGGCTATTTCCGGCATGACCAACGGTGCGCACTACGTGATCGACACGTCGCGCAACGGCCTCGGGCCCGTCGACAGCGACTCCTGGTGCAACCCGCCGGGCCGCGCGCTCGGTGTGCCGCCCACCACCGCGACCGCAAGCCCGCATGCCGACGCCTACCTGTGGGTCAAGCGCCCGGGCGAGTCCGACGGATCGTGCGGCAGTGGGGAAGCCTCGGCCGGCACGTTCGTCAACCAGTACGCGATCGACCTGGCCCGTAACGCGGGCCAGTAGGGGTCACCCCGCCGCTAAGGTTTCAGGCATGCCGGGCACAGAGACCTCCGAGATCGTGTCTGCCTATGCGGCCCAGTTCAACCGGTCACTGCTCGACCGGCACGCGGTGACCTCGCCGTTGGGCGCATGGCTCCTGCTGGCCTTGGTCGGTCCGGCGGCCGGGGGAGCGAGCCGCCGTGATCTCGAGGCTGTCCTCGGCACGACGGTCGACGACGCCGCAGAGCGGGCGCGCAACCTGTTGAGCCAACCGCACCCCGCGGTGTCTGCGATCGCGGCGGTGTGGGACCGCGAATTAGGTCCGGCTTTCGACGCATGGGCACAGACGCTGCCCGACGTGGTGGAGCGGGGGCCCGTGCCGGATCAGGTGCGCGCCAACGCCTGGGCGCAGGGTCGCACGAATGGCTTGATCGACGAATTCCCGCTCAACCTCGACAGTTTGGTTCGGCTCGTGCTCGCCTCCGCGCTGGCGACGGATATCCACTGGGGCACCCCACTCGGAACGGTTGAGGATCTCGGCGGCGAATTCGGTAACGCGGTCAACC
The DNA here is from genome assembly GCF_054919535.1 of Mycobacterium venezuelense. Lineage (NCBI taxonomy): Bacteria > Bacillati > Actinomycetota > Actinomycetes > Mycobacteriales > Mycobacteriaceae > Mycobacterium > Mycobacterium venezuelense. The sequence goes on along the minus strand of NZ_JBONDW010000004.1, from coordinate 113,156 downwards.
GGTCCCTGTCGCTTCAGCACGGGCTGCAGCTGGTTGCCGATACCGACGCGGCGGGGCCGGTGGCGGTGGCAGCGCCGTATTCGTCATCGGCGCTCGAGGTGTTGAGCGTCATTGCAGCACCGGATGTTCCACCCCACGAGGTCGACAGGGCTGCTCATCAAATCGCCGCGATGCTCCGCGGCGACGAGCGCGGTGCGCGCCGGCTGCCTGCAGAAGAACTCACCGACGGACACGCGTGGACCGTGACCGAGCGCCGCGAACAACGGTCCGGCGGTCCGCAGGTGCAGGCGGAGTTTCGCAGTTTACTGCCGGCGTGGTCGGCGACGAGCAACCACGACCTCGCGGACGCCCCGGGCGTGCCCATGGTGTTCGACACGTTGACCGGTTTCGCCCGGCCGGAGGATCTACCGGTGAGCTTCACCGCGAAGCAGACGGCCATCGCGTCATACTCGCGCACCGGATTCAAGGCCGCGGCGGTGACCGCGATGGGCATGCGCGCAGCGGGCATGCCGTCATTTCACGAGGTGCTGATCCGGCGCATCGAGTTGCGCTTCAATCGGCCCTACGCTGTATTGGCTTGCGCCGCAAGCGAAGACGGGCCCGCTGCCTGGCGCGGGGTGCCAGTGTTCAGCGCCTGGGTCACCGAGCCGCAGGACATCGAGCCCGACGACACCGGCCCGCCGCGTCCCGTCCCGGTTCGATGACCGCTTAGCGCAGAAGGCCCGGATGAGGCACCACGGGCCTGCTCGCCGAGACTGACTCTTGACAACATACAACCGACTGGTTGTATGTTTATGGTGTGACCGAGCATGATGAGGACCGGGCGGACGCCTTGTTCCACGCGCTCGCCGACCGCACCAGGCGCGACATCATGCGCCGGGTGCTCGCCGGGGAGCACTCGGTTTCCGCGCTCGCGACGAAGTACGACATGAGCTTCGCCGCAGTGCAAAAGCATGTCGCCGTGCTCGAAAAGGCTGGTCTGATCACCAAGCGACGGAGTGGTCGCGAGCAACTGGCGAGCGGTGACGTGGATGCGGTGCGGTCAGTGGGTTCCATGCTCACTGAGCTGGAACAGGTTTGGCGTGGTCGCATCGCACGCATCGACGAACTCATCTCATATGACCCGATCAAGGAGGACTGAACCATGCCCGTGACAGACGTCAAGCACGACATCGACAACCTGACGCTGACCATCACCGCCGATTTCGCGGCGCCCGTCGAACGAATCTGGCAGGTCTACGCCGACCCGCGCCAGCTCGAAAAGGTCTGGGGGCCACCGACGTATCCGGCGACCGTGGTCGATCACAACCTCACGGCCGGCGGTCGCATGACCTACTACATGACCGGTCCCGAAGGCGACAAGCACGCCGGTTACTGGGAGGTCACCGCGGTCGATGAGCCGACGAGCTTCTCGTTCGTCGACGGCTTCGCCGATCTGGATTTCAACCCGAATCCCGACATGCCGGTGTCGACCAACGTCTTTACCTTCGTGGCGCACGACGGTGGCACCCGCGCGACATACGTGAGCACCTACACTTCCGCCGAGGCACTTCAGCAGGTGTTGGACATGGGCGTGGTTGAGGGCGCCTCGTTGGCGATCAACCAGATCGACGACCTGATCGCGTCCTGAACGCTCGGTTCAGCGATGACGCCCAGATGTCGAAGCGACGGGGCGGGACTCCGATTCGCCGTCTTTGGCATTGCGATCCGACGCCAGCATCACCGCGGTGATCGGGACGACGAGGGCAAGCAGGCCGATCACGAAGACCGGGAACAGGAACGAGAACGCTTCGGGCCCACCCGGAACCGGCACGGTGCGATCGACGGTCACCCGGACCGCCGCCATACCGGTGTAGTGCATGCCGACGACGGCGACACCCATCACGAGCCCGGCTGCGAACCGCAGGACCGATGATTTGAGGACCAGGGTGAACCACAGCGCTGCCGTCGCGGCGACCACGGCGATCAAGAAGGAAAGGGCGACAAGGAATTTGTCATAGGCGATGGAGCCCTGGATCTGCATCGCCCACATGCCGGTGTAGTGCATGAGGGCAACGGCCAGGCCGGTGATGACGCCTCCGGCGAGGAGTCGGCGCAGATCGAAGGTGCGGCCGATCGTGACCAACCCCGCGAAGACCGCCGCGATCGCGAGCACGGCAGATGCCACCGTCCAGCCCAGGTGGTAACGCACCACGCTGTTGGGAATCGCGAAGCCGAGCATCGCGATGAAGTGCATGAGCCAGATCCCGACACCGCCGATCGCGATGGCGGCCATCAGCAGCCAGCGCAGCCGGTCTCGTTCGGTGGCCGCGGCGGCGCCGCACCGGGTGCATGCCAGCCCGACGACCGAGCCGGTCACCGAGACGATGTACGCCAGAAACAACAGCCAGAGGCCCATGTCGAAGTGGTGCACGTGATGATGGTTCATGAGGGTCCCTCGAGACTGTGGTGCAGGTGGATCAGGGGGTGGTCAGGGCACTGTCGTCGGCAGACGATCCAGCGCGTAGGAGGTGATGGCGATCAACGCGTTCTTGGCCGAATCGCGTTGTCGGGCATCGACGCTGATGATCGGCACGTTGGGTGACACCGAGAGCGCCTCGCGGAGATCTTCGATCGTGTGCGTCGGGGCATCGTCGAACTGGTTGACGGCGATCAGGAATGGCAGGCTTCGTGCCTCGAAGAAGTCGACGGCTGCGAAGCTGTCCTCGAGCCTGCGGGTGTCCACCAGCACGATGGCGCCGATCGCGCCACGGACCAGGTCGTCCCACATGAACCAGAACCGGCGTTGCCCCGGTGTGCCGAACAGGTACAGCACGAGGTCGCTTGCGATCGTGATCCGGCCGAAGTCCATTGCGACGGTGGTGGTCTCTTTACCAGGGGTCGCGTCGATGTCGTCGTGGCCATGGGAGACGTTCGTGACGAGTGCCTCGGTGCGCAGCGGCACGATCTCCGACACCGCGCCGACGAACGTGGTCTTGCCGACGCCGAAGCCGCCGGCGATCACGATCTTCGTCGACGACACCGTGGCGCCTGCGTCAGAGTGCGCGTAGTCCACTCAGGGTCCTTTCGATCAGTAGGCGCCGCTCCGTCGCGGTCGATTGGTCGGTCAGCGTGGCGTGCACCCGCAGATACCCGCTTTCCACCAGATCACCGACCAGTACCCGGGTGACCCCGATGGGAATACCGGCGTAAGCGGAGATCTCGGCGATCGACGGCCGGCTGCCGCACAACCGGACGATGACCGTGTGGACGTCGCCCGGCGCCCACTCGAGGTCGTTGCTCGACACCAGAGCCTCGACCGAAGCCTCGATCGGTATCTCGATCCGAGCGCGGGTTCGTCCCCCTGTCAGCGTGTAGGGCCGCGCACGACTGGCTGATTGTTTCTGCTCAGGCCTGTCCATGCTGAGCGTCATCGAACTCCCTGCGTGGCGCGCGGAGTCGCCTGCACGGTCTTGCCGACGCGGTCGACGAGCAACGCCATCTCATAGCCGACCTGTCCGATGTCGCATGACACCGACGCCAGCGTAGCGAGATAGGAACCGTTCCCGACCCCCATCAAAAGCAAAAAGCCGTCGTCCATCTCGACGATGGACTGGCGGACGTTTCCGGCCTCGAACAACCGGGCGGCGCCGGTCGACAGGCTCGCCAAACCCGATGTCACCGCGGCCAATTGCTCTGCCCGGTCAGCAGGCAGATGTGAGTTCGACGCCATCAGCAGACCGTCGGCCGACACGAGGATGGCATGCGACACGCCCGGCACATCGCGGACGAAGCTGGACACGAGCCAGTCGAGGGTACGTCTGGTCTCAGGAGCAGAGCCAGCCGACCCAGCGTGTGGTTGCGTGCCGGTGTTCATCGGTCTCCTTCGATTCGGCGGTGTGCTGCATCGGTTTCGGCTCGGCCCCTGCGAACGCCGGCAAGCTGCCGGCTCAGTATGTCGCGGATCGCCGCGGGATCATTTCCCACGTCGGCCCTCGCGTGGGCGCCCGGCCGGGTGTCGTCCGGAACGAGGCGTGCACCGCGTTCGCGGATCGGCAGCCCGGATTGGGTGTGCCGCTTGGGTTCCTGGTCGACCGCCTTGGCGGCGGCGGCCCAGAGGGCATCCGCCGAGCTCGTCCAGACCCGGTTGCGCGATTCCTGCGCCACCGGATCCATCAGCCACTCGGACGTCATGCGTTCGAAAATAGGCGCACTCTCGGACTCGATGTCGAGCCACGGACGTTCGGGGGCAGGCGGTGCCGAATCGGGAGGCTTCGGCGCGGCGGGCGCGGCCGGTGGCGGGGACGAGGTGAAGAAGGACAGCGCATTCGGTCGCGACGGGCGTCCGGGTTCTTCGTCGGCGGCTGCTTCCGGCGCCGGAGGAGCAGACAGTCCGTTCGTGGGAGCGGGGACACCATTGACGCCGCTCGCACCGGGTGACCGCTTCGGGAGCGTGCTGCCGTTGTTGGTGGTGTGGACCGCGGTGGCTGCACCGTTCACAGCTGCCGTGGCCGGAGACGAAGCCGTGGTGCCGTGGAGCGGCGGGGCAGCGCCCACTTCGCGTGCGGGCGCCCGCAACGGCTCGAGGCCGCGACGTGGCGCGTCCGCGAACGCAGGGGAGTCGCCGAGCGGCTCGCCCATTCCGACCGGCGGGGCGATCAGCGCGCCGGGTAGGTGCACACTCACCGTCACACCGGGCCGGTCGGTCAGGTGGCTCGTGGTGCGCAGCCGCACCGTGGCCTCATGGCGCCGTGCGAGCCGGCCGACCACGAACAGACCCATCCGTTTCGCCGTCTCGGATGTCACCTCGCCGCCGAGCGCGAGCCGGTCGTTCGCCGCGCTCAAATCCTCCCTGGACATGCCGAGTCCGCGATCGGCCACCTCCACCAGGACACCGGCGTCGACTGCGCGTCCGACCGTGACCAGAACGGGTGACTCGGGTGGCGAGTACCTGAGTGCGTTGTCGAGGAGTTCTGCGATCAGGTGGCCGATGTCGCCTGCCGCCGAGCCGACGATCGACACGTCGACGATGTGACCGACCTGGACCCGGCGGTACTCCTCGACCTCGGACATCGCCGCGCGCAGCACGTCCGGCAGCGGAACGGGTGCGGACATGCGGTGGCGCTCCACCGTGTCGGCGAGCACGAGCAGGTTGTCGCCGTTGCGGCGCATGCGCGTCGCGAGGTGATCGAGCCGGAACAGATGCTCCAGCCGCACCGGATCGTCCTCGTCGAGCTCAAGGGTCTCGATTAGCGCCAGCTGCTCTTCCACGAGCGACCGGCTGCGCCGGGACAGGGTCTCGAACATGTCGCCGATCTGCAGGCGAACACCGTGCTCGCTGGCGAGGCGCACGGCCTGGTAGTGGATGTCATCGATCGCGCGTGCGAGCTGGCCTACTTCTTCTCTGGTGCGGACGGGCAGCGCGGTGATCTCCGGCAGACCGCCGCCTTTGCTGAGTCGATCGATCTCCTCGGGCAACTCGACCTGCGCGACGTGCAGGGCGCCGCGGCGCAGGCGGTTGATCGATCGGATGAGCGAGCGCCCGACCGCCAGCGCGAAGACGAGTGCGGTCAGGACCGCGCCGAGAATGATCGCGGTGTCACGCAGGGCGTCGGATCGCAGGGCGTTGGCGCGATCGTGCAGCGTGCGGTCGAGATCGGCGGACAGCTGCTGGGTCAGCCCGCGGTATTTGTCGACGCTCGCCTGCAACGCGTTCGTGAATCCGGCCGCCGGTATGGACTCATTCAGCGGTTGCGTGTAGGCAGCGCGGCGAACGTCGGACGCGTCGCGCAACGCCGCGGCGTCATCCGTGAGGGTCAGCTGGGCGAGCCGATCGATGGCCGCCGCTTCCGCACCTGCCGCATCTGCCACCTGGGTGCGCAGCTCGACCGAATCGGCGAAGCCCGGCGTGGTGACCAGCACCCGCTGCGTCGTCAGGGCCCGTTGGGCCGCGAGAACCGTCACGAGGCGGTCCGCGAGCGGGCGGACAGCGGGGTCGTCGACGGTCGCTGTGGTGGTCGCGACCGCCGCGATGGCCTCGGATGCGACGCTCTGCGCCCGGTCGGCGATCTCCGGCTGGGGAACCGGGCGCGAGGTGATGTCGTCGCGCAACGTCTTGGCGGTCGAGGATGCCGACGCGAGCTCGGCCGCCACTGCCTGGTCGAACTCCGCGGATGTGGTGACCGACGCCAGGGTCTCGGCGCTCGCGTCGAACTGTGCGAGCGGGTCCTCGATCGGCGCGCCCGAGGCGGCGGCGTAGGCGAGCCCGTCGAGCCGATCGACCAACTCGACCGCGGGCACCACGATCACGGCGTTGTCGGACGCGACGCTCAATCGCGATGCCGCCGTCAGCTCGTTGTAGATGCGCACCGCGCCGAAAGTCGCAGCTAGCAGGATCGGAAGCACCAGGGTCGCCGCGACCTTCCAGCGCAACGGCCAGCCGTCGAACGACACCCGCGACACCGTCGGACGCGGATGTTCACCGATATTCGGATCTTTTTCATCCACGGCCGTACCACCCTCCGCCGAGCTAATTAACGTTCAGGTAGGACTCGGCTCCGGGAGATGGTAAACGACTGATAACGATTGTGCATCGACGGGGCTAAGCAGTGCGCGTTCGCTGGCGCTGAACATTTGTGCACGTTCCACCGCGACATGGGTCTCTGCGATCCGGAACACGCGCTCGGCGACGCGCTCGGTCACACCGCGAGGAAGTCCGGTCGCGGCCGTGACACCGCCGCCGCCGTAGCCGATCCGTGACAAACACTTGACCGAATTGTCAACGCATGAGCGGACATTCGGAGGCTGTCGGGCACGTACCATGACATCGGTCAAGACCGGGCGGTCGTAATAGAGGGATCGGACTGATGCGGGCGATCATTCAGGGTGTTCTCGCGTTGGTCGTTATCACCGTGACCGTTTCGGCTGGTACGACGACTTTCGATACCGCAGCGGCCAGCCAGCCGCTGAACTCGGCGATCGAATCGATCGCGCCGAAGCAAGGCGCCGTCGTGGGTGTCGGGCACCCGGTGGTGGTGACGTTCAACAAGCCGATCGCCAACCGGTCGGCAGTCGAGCGTGCCATCGCGGTCAAATCGACGCCTGCCCGCACCGGCACGTTCGAATGGCTGGAAAGCAATGTGGTGCAGTGGGTTCCAGACCAGTTCTGGCCCGCGCACAGCACCGTGAGCCTGTCGGTGAACAGCAAGCTGGCTCAGTTCCAAACCGGCCCGGCCGTTGTCGGCGTTGCCGACATCTCCGACCACACGTTCACGGTGACCATCGACGGGGTCGGCGCAGGGTCCCCGATTCCACTGCCTGCACCGCATCACCTTCCCCGGATGGGTGAGGAGGGCGTGCTCCTGGCTTCCATGGGGAGACCGGAATACCCGACGCCCGTCGGCACCTACACCGTCCTTGAAAAGGAACGTTCTGTGACGATGGATTCCAGCAGCGTCGGGATACCGGTGGACGCTGCTGACGGATACCTCCTCGAGGTGGACTACGCCGTCCGGATCACGCGCCGGGGAATCTTTGTGCACTCGGCTCCGTGGGCTGTCCCATCGATGGGGCTGGAGAACGTCAGCCATGGTTGCATCAGCCTGATCCCGGCCGCCGCGGAGTGGTACTTCAACACGGTCAACATCGGCGATCCGGTAATCGTGCAGGAATAGCGTTCTGCCGAGGGCAGATTCGGCTGACATCTCTAAGTACTCCACACAAGAATGACGCTTCGAACCGGAAACCGGCTCGAAGCGCCATTCGTGAGTGCGGCGGTGTGACCGCAGGCTCAGCCCTGAGGGCCGGGCTCGATCGGCACCCCTGGGGTGGGCCCGTCTGCACCGGCAGGCCTGCCAGTCGGTACTCCCTTTCCGCTTGCGACACCGCCCATTTCGGTCAGCGGGGCCGCGATAGGCGCTGCGGCGACCGGACCGGCGGCAGGCACGGGTGGTGCGACTGGGACCGGCGGGACGACCGGCACGGGTGGTGGTGCGAGGGGAACCGGCGGTGCGACGGGCACCGGCGGGACGCCCACGGGTGGTGCGACGGGCGGTGCCAACGGAGCCGCGACCCCTGCCGCCTCGACGGCGGCAGCGCTGCAAGGCGCGGCTGCTGCGGTGCCGGCAGCCTTGTCGACGCATTTGTATCCACCTGTTTTCAGCGGGGTGGCCGCCGCGTGTGGGCTCAACGCCGCGGCGGCGGCGCACAATCCGGCGCCGGCAACCACTTTGACGGCGATTTGAGCAAAGCTGATCCTCACCGGCGACTCCCTTGATGATGCCTAGAAATGACTGTCACGAAAATTAGTGCAGCTGAACGGTAAGCCAGCCAGGGAAAGCCGTCTATACGGTTCCCGACCGACTACCGAGTTGGCATCGGAACGAGCCGGATCCGTGACCGCACCGTTCCCGATCCGAAATGTTCGGCAGCGGTGCAAGATCCAGCTTTACTACGTCGGTGTGCAAAACAGGCAAAAGTTCCCGAGCGTGGCGAAGGTGGCCCTCACAGTTGTGACCCGCCGCCATCCACGGGAAGCTCGGCGCCGGTGGTGTATGTCGCGTCGAACATGAGGAACGCGACGGCCCTTGCGATTTCAGCTGGGTCGCCGAAGCGCGGCATCGGGTTGGTCTCGGTCATCTGCGCCTTCGTCTGAGCGGCGACGTCTTCCGGCAGGGACTTCTCGAGAATCCGGGTGTCGATGGGCCCCGGGCTCACCGCGTTCACTCGGATCTTGCGTGGCAGTAGCTCGCGGGCGAGGCCGCGCGTCATCGAGCGCAGCTCTTTGTCGGTCGTGCCGTCAACGTGATGATAGAAACTGTCATCGCTCACAACCCGATGACAGTCCCTGTCATTCCCGGCATGCGCCGTCGGCCTGAATGCAGGTAGTTCACTACGCACGACGCACCACCGCCGTAGCAGTTGACTTGCCGTTGCGTACACCAGCCACGCGAAGGGGGAGTCATGACGCGACATGGACGGGACAGCTTTTTCGTCGTCGGGGAGGGCGTGCTCACCGGAAGCACCGCCACTGACCCGAGGGCCCGCGGCGCGGCGGTGAATCCGCCGCCGCACCTGTCGGACGTGGACGAACTACGGCAATTCCGATTCTCACGGATCGGTCCGCAGGGTGAACCGGCGTCCACCGGCCTCGTGTCGGCGATGGCGGAAGCGACCACTGAGACGACACCGGATACCGACGGGGAGATCCCGGCGGGATTCACCTACCTGGGGCAGTTCGTCGATCACGACCTGACGATGGACAAGACCGTCGGCGCGCTCGGTTCGGACGTCACCGTCGACGAACTCGTCCAGGGGCGTTCGCCCGCACTCGATCTCGATTCGCTCTACGGTCGCGGTCCGACCGCAGACCCGCAGTTCTACACCGATGGAATGCGTCTGAAGATGGGGCGCACGGAGGCGCTCGAGGACTTCCTTCCGGCGTTCGACGGTCACGATCTGCCACGTGAGCCGCAGCAGCGACTCGCGTTAATACCCGACCACCGCAATGACGAGAACCTTGCGGTCGCTCAGACCCATCTCGCGTTCATCCGGTTCCACAATCGGGTCATCGGTACGGTCGCCCCTGGCCCGGCGGCGACGATGTTCGAGGCCGCGCGCGAGAGCGTCGTGAAGCACTACCAGTGGATGCTCAAAACCGACTATCTGCCGAGGATCGTCGATCCGGGAATCGTGCAAGACGTGTTCACGAACGGCCGCACGCTCTTCGAGACGGCACCGGCGGCAGGTGACTCGCCCACCATGCCGATCGAGTTCTCGGTCGCCGCATTCCGGCTCGGGCACAGCATGGTTCGTGACACCTACAACTGGAATCGGTTCTTCGACAACGGCGGCGGCGCGCTGTTCTTCCTGTTCGGATTCTCCGCGACCAGCGGCGGGCTCGGGGGCGACCGGCCGTTGCCGTCCAACTGGATCGCCGACTTCCGCCGGCTGTACGACTTCGCCGAGGCCGGGCGGCCGGATCTCGCGGTACCCGAGGCGAAGTTCAACAATGCGCGCAACATCGACACGCGGCTCACCGACCCGCTGGCCAACCTTCCGGCTGGATCGTTCGGCGAGTCTGCGCCGCCGGCGGAGCCGCTGCACGCCAACCTCGCGTTCCGCAACCTCGTGCGGGGCAGCATGGTCAAGCTGGCCAGTGGTCAGCAGATGGCGGCACTCGCGGGGGTGACACCCCTGACGGATGACGAGATCGTGAAGGGCGACGGCAGCGGTGTGGATTTCACCGGGCTGGCCCAGCCGTTACGTGACGAGCTCACCAGCAGCACCCCACTGTGGACCTACATCCTGCGGGAAGCCGAGCTCAACGGTGGTCGGCTCACCGGGGTGGGCGGCCGGATCGTGGCCGAGGTGTTCCACCGGGCGATGGAAGGCAGCACGTATTCCATTGTGCGCGAGCCACACTGGCGTCCCACTCTCGGACCCGACGCGCTCACCTTCCGGATGGTCGATCTGCTGCTGTTCGCGTTCGAGGGCCGAGCCGACCTGCTCAACCCGCTCGGCGACGAGCCGGCACAGCAGCTCGAGATCATCGAACTGCGCCGTGGCACTGACGGACCTCACGTGCAGATCCTGCAGCACCTGCTGCGCGCACGGCGATTCGACCTCGTGGCCGACGGTATCTTCGGCCCGGCCACCGAGCAGGCGGTGCGCCGGTTCCAGGGGAACCAGGGCATCACCGTCGACGGCATCGTGGGACCGGTCACGTGGTCGCGTCTGTTCATCCTGGTTCGCCGCGGCAGCACCGGTGAGGCCGTCAAGGGGGTACAGGTCAGGATGAACCTGCGCCAGGCCGGTCCCATCGCGGTCGACGGCGACTTCGGCCCGCTCACCGAGCAGGCGGTGCGGGAGTTCCAGACCGGTGAAGGCATCGAGAGCGACGGCATCGTCGGGCCGATCACGTGGCGCAGGTGCGTCTCCGAAAGGGTGTTGCGATAGGCGAGACGCTCACGCCCACTTCGCGATCGCCCATTTCTCGAACAGGCCCAGAATCGAATCGGTCAGCTTGCCGAGCAGAGCCAGCGAAATGATCGCCAGGAAGATGCGGTCGATCCGTCCGTTCTGGCCGGAGTCGAGGAGCAGGAATCCGAGGCCCATCGAACTGGCTATCAGCTCAGCGGCCACGAGAAACAACCACGATTGAGCGAGCGCGAGCCGCAGTGCGGAGACCATTGACGGCACGACAGCCGGTAGCTGCACGGTGCGGAACAACGGGATACCGCGTAATCCGAACGCGCGACCCGCTTCGAGAAGGTGTGCGTCGACGTGGCGGAGCGCCGCGCCCACGACTGTGTAGACGGGGAAGAACGCACCGATCGCGATCAGAATCACCTTCGATTCCTCACCGATGCCGAACCAGAGGATAAGCAGGGGCACCCAGGCTAGCGAAGGGACCGCCCTGACCCCGCCGAGGGTTGGCGCCAGTAAGACGTTGCCAATTCTCGACAGTCCCACGACGGCCCCGAGCGCCAAACCGATCGCCGCACCGAACGCGAAGCCCATCAGCACGCGCTGTGTGGAGATGGCGATGTAGTGCGCGTAGAGCCCGCGTTCGGTGAGGTCGACGGCGGCATGCCAGACCATCGCGGGGGAGGGCAGCACCGAGGCAGGCACCAGGCCGCTCGTCGATACCCACTGCCAGACGGCAAGCACCACCGCCGGGATAAACGTGCCACCCACGATGCCGAACCATGGGTGTTTGAAGAGCTGACGACCAGTGGTTTCGCCGGGTTCGCCCAGACCGGGGATGCCGGTTTGCTAACCGAGACGGGCCGCATCTGCCTGCTTCACGAACTTGTCGTTGACAATGCTCTTCAGCGCTTCGTCGACCTGCTGTTGGCTCGGCACATCGCCGAGGTCGACGAAGATCGGGCCGATCTTCTCGAGAACCGCGATCTGTGTCGGGCCAGGCACCGGATCGACATCGAGGTTGGACCGCTCGCGGATGACCTTCTGGGCGACCGGAAGGTCGAGTCCCGCCGCGTCGGCGAGGATTTGAGCAGTTTGGTCCGGGTTGTCCGCAGCCCATGCGGCTGCGGCGGCGTAAGCGTCGACGACGAGCTGGGCGAGCTGGGGCTTCTCGGCGGTGAAGTCCTCGCGTGCGTTCAGAAATCCATAGCTGTTGAAATCGAGATTGCGGTAAAAGAGTGTCGCGCCGGCTTGTTCGGCGCCGGCCATGATGGGGTCGAGCCCGGCCCATGCGTCGACCGAGCCGTTCTGCAAGGCAGCCCATCCGTCAGCGTGCTGCAGGTTCTGGACGGTCACGTCCTCGGCTTTCAAACCGTGCGATTCCAACGCCTGCAGCAGAAAGAAGTACGGGTCGGTGCCCTTGGTGGCGGCGACATTCTTGCCGGCCAATTGCTCGACACTCGTGATGGTGCTCCCCTTGGGTGCGACAAGGGCAGCCCACTCGGGCTGTGAGTACAGCGCGATGACCTGGATGGGTGAGCCGTTCGAACGTGCGAGGAGCGCGGCAGACCCTGCGGTTGAGCCGATGTCGATTGCTCCCGCGCGTAGGGCTTCGTTGGCCTTGTTGGAGCCGGCCGACTGCACCCAATTGACTTTGACGCCTTGGCTTTCGAGCCAACCTTGTTGCTTGATGATGAGGCTGAGGGGGTTATAGGCCGCGAAATCGATGTTGAGCACCTCTCCGTCGAGTGCGGCGGTCTCGCCGGACCCTTCTGTGCTCGAGCCCTCGCCTGCGACGCAGCCGCTTGACAACAATGTGATCGCAGCCAGTGTCGCGATCAGCGCCGACCTGAACGCTTTGATTTTCATGCTCCTCTTTCGAGATCGGTGCGGATGGTGCGATCGGTTTCGACGCCGCGCAAACGCTCGTGGCGATCGACGCCGAGACCGGCGAGTAGGCGGGCCCGGAGTTCGGCGAGTTCCGCCGAGCCGCGATCGCGAGGTCGCCGGCCAGGAACGATGACGGTCTGCTGAATGGTCGCTCCAGGCATGCCCTCTTCGCGACCGAGCAGGACCACGCGGTCGGCTAACTGCAGGGCCTCGTCCACATCGTGGGTGACGAGCAGAACCGTCGCCGGCGCGGCCGCATGCACATCGAGGAGCAGATCTTGCATCTTGAGCCGGGTGAGCGCATCGAGTGCGCCGAATGGTTCGTCCAGCAGCAGCACACCGGGATTGCGCGCAAGTGCGCGCGCGAGGGACGTACGTTGTGCCATACCGCCGGACACCTCGCGGGGCCGGTGGCCGGCGAACTCCGACAACCCGACGAGCTCTAGGAGCTTCGCGACGATCTGCTTACCGGCGGCTGCGGGCGTGTGCTGGGGCAGTCCCAACGCCACGTTCTGAGCGATCGTGCGCCAAGGCAACAGGCGAGGCTCTTGGAAGCCGACAGCGCAACGGGGCTCATAAGCCCGGACTGGTGTGCCATCGATGCGCACCGCGCCGGCGGTCGGGGTGTCGAGCCCAGCGACGATGCGCAACAGAGTCGACTTGCCGCAGCCGCTCGTGCCGAGGATGGCGACGATCTCGCGGGGCTCGATGCCGAGGGTGATTTCGCGCAGAACGGCACTGCGCCCACTCTTGCCTGCCGGGAATGCGCGACCGAGGCATTCGACAGAAACTGAGGAGGCCTTACCGGCAACGCGATCAAGCACGACCGGGGCACTCGCGGACATACGGGAACTCCAGCCAGCTGATGGTGCAAAGGTTTTGGATGCTGCACCGCATCTTGGCCTGGCACGGAGCCGCCGTCACGTATTTTCTCCACGGCGATCGGAATGGTTGCCGACCCACGTGTCGAGCAGCGGTCAGCGGCTGGCCCGCGGCGCCTCGGTCAAAGCGGCCAGGTTCTCGACCGACTTGCGAATGTCCGATACCAGCACCTTGGCGACCAGTCGCCCGACGGGCCCGCCGAGAACACCGCCGCCGAGGTCGGCGTGTACCCGAAACAGCGAGCCGGGGTGGTTGGCCTCGACCGTGAGATCCAGATGGATCTTCACTCCGCCCCGGCCGCTGCCGTGCAGCTGGATGCGCCGCGGCTCGTCGTAATCGGTCACCTCCCAGCGAATGATGTTGCGAAATCCCTTGACCTTGATGCACGAGGAGACCTTCGTCCCCTTCTGGATCCGGTCGGGAACCTCGCTGCGCCATCCGCCGAAGATGGTCAGCCATTCGTCGAAACGCCAGAGGTCGGAGGCAATTCTCCAGGCCTGCTCGGGTGTCGCTGACGAGGTTTGTGTGACGTCGACATCTGCCATGGGCGAGGGGGTACCCAATCGCCGGACCGCAGACACGCGGTGTGCGGGTCGGCTCAGTCAGCAGGCCGGACCGGGACCCGGCGTTGCCGGTCTGACGCCGGCCAGACATACGGCAGGTCGTCGGGGACATCGGGAAAGTACGGGCGGTAGAACGCCGGATCCTTGCGCAGCAGAGACGACTGATGGCTGCGGTGGAACGCCGGATCTCCCATCCAGGGCGGCAGCTCGTTGGCCCGCATCAGGGCATCCTGGTCGCGGACCAGGTCGATTCCGGTTCCCGCTTCCAGATCGGCGAGCAGAGTGGCGGCGGTGGTGTCCTTGTGACCGTGGGCCAGCCACTGTTCAGACACCGCCAACCCGTATCGGACCAGTGCCTCCTCGTATCCGGCCCACATCGCCGCGGCGGGGTGGTGGCGCCATCCGTAACCGGGAACCGTGAGAGCCCGCAGCACCTGGATGGTTTCGGCCCGTTGCTTGCCCAGCCGACGCGCGTCGAGCACCTTCGCGGTGTCGGCGAAGTCGGGGTAGGGCAGGAAGGTTTGCACGCCTAGGACCCGGTCTGGCGCTGCGCCGCTCGCGCCACGAAGTACAGCACCGCGCCGATCGCGAGCAGGATGGCCGCGAACAGCCACACCTTGGCGGTCTGCTGGCTGAGCAGCAGAAGGCACGAGGCCACCCCGAGTGCCGGCACCCCCGTCCATACCCGAAAGTGGTTGTGGCCGACGGTGTCTCGGCGCAGTACCAGCACGGCGACGTTGGTCGAGATGAAAACGATCAACAGAAGCAGCACCACGGTCTCGGCGAGGGTCGAGAGGTCGCCGATCAAGGTGAGCACCATGGCCACCGCCGTCGTCGCGACGATCGCGACCCAGGGCGTACGGCGTTGCGGCAGAACACCGCTGAGAAGGCTTGGCAACAAGCCGTGTTCGGCCATGCCGTAGGCCAGCCGACTGGCCATGATCATCGTCAGGAGTGCGCCGTTGGCGACGGCGATCAGCGCGATCGCGCTGAACACCCAGTCGGGTACGCCCAGGCCGGACTCGGATACGACGTCGAGCAGCGGGCCGGAGGACTGCGACAGCTGGTCCGGTGACAGCACGGCCGCACTCGCCAGGCCGACCAGAACGTAGACCACCCCGGCGGCGATGAGCGCACCGAAGAGGGCCGCGGGGTACACCTTGCTCGGGTGGCGTATTTCCTCGGCGACGTTCGCCGAGGTTTCGAACCCGACGAACGAGTAGTAGGCGATGATCGCGCCGGCCAGTATCGCGAGGGCCGGTACCGACCCGGCGGGGAACTCACCGATCCGGCTGACGTCGCCATGACCGCGGCCCACCGCAACCGCACCGGCGACGATGACGATGAGCAGGCCGGTCAACTCGACGACCGTCATCACGACGTTGCTCTTGACCGACTCGCTGATGCCACGAGCATTGAGCGCTGCGACCAGCGCGAGGAAGACGATGGCCGCCGGGATGGCCGGAACGTCGATGAACGTCGCCAAGTAATCACCGGCGAACGCCAGCGCCAGGCCGGCCGCGCTGGTCACCCCGGCGGCGAGCATGCAAAACCCCACCAGGAACGACACCAGCGGCTGCCGGAATGCGCGTTCGGCGAACACCGCGGCACCACCGGCCTTGGGGTATTTCGTGACGAGTTCGGCGTACGAGCCTGCCGTGAGGAGGGCCAACAGCAGAGCGACAAGTAGTGGCGCCCACAGAGCGCCGCCGACCTTGCCGGCCAGCACCCCCATCAACGCGTAGATGCCCGCGCCGAGCACGTCACCGAGAATGAACAGGAACAGCAGCGGGCCGGTGATCTTACGTCTGAGCTTGCTGCCGGACAGTTCGTCCTGCTGAGCGGGCGTGGTCGCCATGACGGTGGGTCAGTACTTTCGATCACCCTCGCTGCTGTCGAAGAATGCCCAATCGCCGTCTGCTGACAGGACTTCCATCCGCCAGCCCAGCTCAGGCTTTGCCTTCTGGTCGACGAACCAGGCGTGGGCGTCGCCGGCACTCTCGATGTCTTTCGTGTCGACGACTTCACCTTGTGGATTGAGAACTCGATACTTCGCCATGGCTGAGGTGTTCCCGCGCCGCCCCGTGGGTAATCAGACGCCATGCCTCGCACCACGGGATCTGACGAAGACCAGACCCGAGAGTCTCAAGACGAGCCCCCAGGTCCGGCCGATCACGGCCGCGAAGGCGGCATGGCCACCCGCGAGATCGCGCCCGAGCTGACCACGCCCGAGCACCAGCAGGATCAGCGCGAGTGATCTGCATCAACGGCCGCGGCTGGTGAGAGCAAATACGTATAGCGGTTTGAACTGCGGTGATACCGGGAATTAACGACCGCAGAGCTGACCCCTTGACCTTCGAGAGGCCGATGTGACGACCGCATACACCCCGGACCGTGACCCGCAAGACACCATGATCGTGGTCGACGGCGTCTACCCCCCGCAGGAAGACTCGCAGCTGCTGGTCGACGTGATGGAGAAGACCGGCCTCGCGGTCGCACGCAATGTGGCCGACCTCTGCACGGGAAGTGGTGTGGTCGCGGTCAACGCCGCCAAGCAGGGGGCATCGAGTGTCATGGCGTTCGACATCTGCGCCCAGGCCGTGCGGTGCGCGCGGGCCAATGCGCTCACCAACGGTGCTGCCGTACAGGTCCACCGGGGGTCGTGGGCCCGGGCGGCGGAGTTCGGCCCGTTCGACCTCGTCGTGTGCAATCCGCCGTACGTACCACACGATCCCGACAGCGATGCGTTGCCTGCGGCGATCGGGCCTGCGCGGGCGTGGGATGCCGGCTACGACGGCCGGATGGTCCTCGACCCGTTGTGTGAGGCCGTGCCCGGCCTCCTTGCCGATGGCGGCAGCCTGCTGCTGGTGCAGTCGGAATTCGCCGATCCCCGTAAGACGCTGGCGATGTTGTCCGCCGCCGGGCTCGACGCCGATGTGGTTGCCTGGCAATGGATTCCGTTCGGCCCGGTGCTGACATCCCGGGCCGAGTGGCTCGAAGAGACCGGACGGCTGGAGCCGGGAAGGCGCGAAGAGGAACTGCTGGTGATCCGGGCGGACAAGCCGTGAGCGACGTCGAGCCCCGCGTCGTGCGGGTGGTGCAAGGGGGCCCGGTGATGGTGCAGGGCCCCGTCCGCATCGAGTTGCCCGACGGCAGTGTCGTGGACTCCGACCGATTCATGGTCGCGATCTGCGCCTGCCGGCGCAGCAAGAACTATCCGTTGTGCGATACGAGCCATCGGCGCCGGTGCCGCGTGAACGACACCGGCGCCGCGGATTCAGCTCAGCGGTCGGCGTAGCGACGACCGGTCGTCGGCCCAGCACTTCATCATGTGATCGGCCAGCCGATCCTCGACGAGGGCGTGCGCCCGGATTCCGAACACCACATCCCGGTCGAGATGCGGTTCGCGCGCCACCAGATCGCCGACTACGTCGGTGCGCACCACCTGCTCGTGCACTGCGTCGGCCTCGACGTGTTCGGCGTAGAACCCGACGCACGGCTGGGGTGCACCGAGGCGCTCGAGAGCTTCGACGAGCCGCCGAGAGCCCGGCGATGACGTGATCTCGGTCGACGCGAAATGGCCGATGGCCGCGCCGCGCAATCTGCGGTGCAGGCCGAACAGCGACATCAGGTTCACCACGGCCAGCGTCTCGGCCGGCACGCTGTCGAGATAGCCGAGGTAGGTCGAATCCAGGCCCGCGGCATCCATCAGATCCGCGAACAACTGCTGATGCAGGCGCGGCCCACGTCCCCCGCCGAACTCGTCGAACTCGACCGCGACGAACGACGCTTTGGCCTGACCCATGAGCCGCGGAATCGCCCAGGCATGCGGGTCGCCCTCTTTGAGGTGATACAGCGACCGGTGCACGAAGTACTCACGCATCTGCTCCCACGTGCCCTTGTCCCGCAGGTGGTAGGACAGGCCGTCACCGTCGACGGGCTCGATCGACAGCTGCTCCATCTCGGCCATCGCGGTCTCGGCGGGCTCGATCTCGCCGACACCGCGGCGCACCTCGGACAGGAACGCATGTTCCAACTTTCCCCGCAGATGCAGCAGGCACGGGTTCCATTCCCAGCCCGGGTCGACGCCCGCGAAGCCGCGGTAGTGCAGCTCATAGCAGACGTAGAGCGCCAGTTGCAGGTCGATGCCGTACGGATCGGAATCCCCGAGCGACGCCTCGACACGCGAGAGGTGATTGCTCGGAGCCCGCTCGGCCAGCAGGCTGACGACAGCCATCGACAACGGACCGCGAGGGTTGGGCAGCTTGGGTTCGGTAAGGATGGAAGCGGCAGTCACGGCTGGGCGTATACCCAGTTCAACAGCCGTTCAATCACATTCGGATCGGCGTTGCTCGTCGACACGCCGTCACTGCCCGAGGCGTACGCCAACGCCGTGCGACTGGAGTTGTTGGAAGGTGTAGATGAACTCGCCTCGGTGCCCGATGCAGACGACGTAGCGGTCCTGGCCTTCGGTGACGGGAAACGTGAAGGAGAACGTGCAGTTGGCGTTCCCCGCCTTGCCTTGCCCGAGGGATGTGGTGGTGAGGATCTCGCCTTTGCCGCTCTTGACGACGACGGGGGTGCTCGGACCGATGTCGGCGTATCCGTTCACTCCTTCGCACGATGTTCCATCGGAGGCGATCGAGTCCACGCCTTCGGTGTCGATGAGCACAAAAGTGCCTGGAACAGAGGCGGTTTCGAGGACGTGAAAGCCAGGAGTGAAGTTCGGGCAGAACGCGTCGACAGCAATCTTGTCGGCAGGCAGGCCTTGTTGCGGCCCACCGTCTTCCAGCTGCCGGCACACCTGCCTGCCGTGGGCGACGGCATTGGCGTCGGAGTTGAACTGGTCTGTCAGCCCGGCCTCCTTGAGCGTCGACAGGTAGCCGGCTTCCGGCGGAGGTGCTGACCCATGGTCTGTCCGCAGCAGTACCCACGTCACCGCTGCGACGAAGACGAGGATCGCGGTCGCCACGCTCGTACCAAGCCATGTCGTGCTGAGACCGGACCGGTTCGGCAACTCGACATACTCAGGAAGCAGCTGTCCGCCGGCTGGGTCCGCTGATTCAGCTTTGCCGTCGCGCACCCGGTTCGTCGGCCGTCCGGCGACGTAATAGCGGCCCTCGTGTCGCGCGGTGGGGTCCGGCCGCCATCCCGACAACCCGAGCGACGCCGTCGCGGGCCCGCAGCGCGCACACGTGCCGGTGCCGTCGACGGCTGAGCCGCAGTACGGGCACGGCGCAGGCGTCGATCCATGGGACCTGAACTTCCACATCACCACCGTTATATGCCGGTTTCGCCGCCCGGGCGTGGTGGTTGACGGGATCGCCCTGTGCCGTGCGTCCCACCCGTCAGGCCCCGGCAACTTCGGAACCGGCCACCGACGGCCGGCGTACGATCGGCCAACAGGGAGGTCCGAAAATGCGCGGGAACTCCGGCTTGATAGCGCTGGGTACCGGCGTTGCGTTCGTCGCCGCGGTGGCATTCGCGGCTCCGGTGAGAGCCCACCACGGCTGGGCCGATTACGAAGACGCTCAATTCGATCTCACCGGCACACTCGAGACGGCGGTCAGCCTCGCCGGGCCACACGCCACCGCGCAGATACGCGCGGGCGAGGAGCTGTGGGACATCGTCTTCGCACCGTCGCCCCGCACCGCGCGTGCCGGCCTGACCGAGGACACCGTGCCGGTCGGCGACACCGTGACGGCCAGCGGGCACCGGCATCGAGAGCCGGGCACGCTGGAGATCAAGGCCGAACGCCTGATGTGGGACGGGAAGGTCTTCGACGTCTACCCCGACCGCGACTGACAAACGCGGCTCATGCATGACGTGCTGGCGTGGCTGGAATCTTCGGCCATCGGCACGTTCATGCGCGACACCAACCCCTGGACCTATCCGATCGTCAACCTGGTCCACATTTTCGGCGTGGCAACCCTGTTCGGCGCCGTACTCATCCTCGACCTTAGGCTGCTGGGCCTGTGGCGCACCGCACCGCTGCGGGCGATCACCACCACCGCATCGCCGGTTGCTGCGGCAGGTTTCGTGGTCGCGGCACTCAGCGGGCCCTGCCTGCTCGCGGCCAACGCGCTTGACTACGAACAGAACCCCGTGCTGCTGGTGAAGTTCTGTGCCATCGGTCTGGGGATGGTCAACGTTGTCCTGTTGCGCCGCACGTCGGCATGGCGGGCTCACACTAGTGGGGAGCTGTCACCCGCGCAAGCACGCCGGCTGGCCGCTTTCGCCGGAATATCACTGACCAGTTGGCTTGCGGCCGTCGCGGCCGGACGGATGCTCGGGTACTGGTGACCGAGAGGTCAGGCGCGCGTCGCCTGCTGACCATAGCCCGCGAGCCGGCGGCCGACTTCGGCGACTTCGTCGTCATCGAGCACGCGGACGGATGCTCCGCTGGCCATCGCCCGTAGTTGAACGTCACAGATGTACTCGAGATAGGGCACGAGGTTCAGCACCTTCGGAAGCGCCCGACCGACGAGGACGGCGCCGTGATTGCCCATGAGCGCCGCGGTGCGATCGCGAAGGGCGGCAGTCACGTTGTCGGCCAGCTCCTGTGTGCCGAACGTGGCGTACGGCGCGACCCTGACGGCGCCGCCGAACAGCGCCGAATAGTAGTGCGATGCGGGGACCTCGTCGACGACGGTCGACAACGCCGTGGAGGCCGGCCCGTGCGTGTGTACGACAGCGGTGTGCTCGGTCGTCCGGTAGACCGCGAGGTGCAGGGCCAGCTCGCTTGACGGCGCCAATGCCGCGTCGACGGCATTGCCGTCGAGGTCGTGGATACCGACGTCGTGAGCCGACATCGCCTCGTAGTCGACGCCGCTCGGCGAGATCACCACGAGGTCACCGACACGGATCGACACGTTGCCCGCGGTCCCCACGACGAGCCCGGAGCGGCTCAGGAACTGACAGGACTCGACGATCTGCTGACGCTCGGCACCGAGCTGAATTGACGCGCTCATGGCTCCAACACGTACTTCGAACCGCGGCCGGCGGCCATGTCCTCCAGGCTCGGCAGCAGTGCTTCCAGCGGCCTGCGCTCGGTCACCAGCATCGACCCGTCGACCTTCTTGCTCGCCAACAGCTCCACCGCCGTGCGCACGTAGTTGGGGGTGTGGTGGAAGACGCCCTTGAGCGTGTACTCCTCGTAATGCATGGCCGAGGAGTCGACGGAGAACGGCGCACCTTTGGGCGTCCCGCCGAACAGCACGGCCGTCGCGCCCGGCCGTAGGGTCCGCACCGTCTGCTCCCACACCTGCGGCAGCCCGACCGCCTCGATCGCGACGTCGGCGCCCCGCCCATGCGGTGTGCGCGCCTTGATCATCGCGACCCGGTCTTCGAAGTCCGAAACCTCGGACAGGTCAACGGTATCCACCGCGCCGGCCTGGCTGGCCTGTTGCAGCCGCCATGGGGACTGGTCGACCGAGATCACGTTGGCACCGCGAAGCGTCGCTAGCCGCACGAACATCAGGCCGATCGGTCCCGCGCCGTGCACTACGACGGTGTCGCCGAGCTGAATTCCGGTTTCGTCCATGCCGTGTACGACGGTCGCCAGCGGCTCAAGGGGTGCGGCGGAGGCGAAGTCGAGATCGTCGGGCAACAGGTAGGTGTTGCGCTCGACGATCGCGGCCGGAATGATCACCTGCTCGGCGAACGCGCCGTTGAGGAATTCGAGGTTCTCGCAGAGGCTTTGGCGTCCGCGGGTGCATGCCCAGCAGTGCCCGCACGGCGCGGTGTTGGCCGCGACGACGCGGTCGCCGACGGCGAACTTGTCGACGCCGTCGCCCACGGCCGAGACGACACCGGCGAATTCATGACCGAACCGGGACGGCAGCGTCGGGAAGAGCTTGGGGTGGCCACGGCGGTACGACTTCAAGTCGGTGCCGCAGGTTGCCGCGGCTTTCACATCCACCAGCACCTCGCCTGGCCCGGGCTCGGTGGCCGCGACGTCTTCCAGCCGCAAGTCTCCTGGCCCATAGAACATGGCCGCTCTCATCGTTGATCTCCTCGTGTTTCGTCGTGCTGGCCCAAGTCGTGCAGGGTGTGCAGCATGTCTCGGGTCTCGGTGAAGATGCGCCGGTACAGGGCTCGCAGCTCGGCGTAGCGCGCCGCGGCTTCCTGGCGCGGCTCGATCACGGCGTCGGTCCGCGCGACCGCGGCCGCGGCCTCGGGTATCGAGTTGAATTCGCCGATCGCGGTCAACGCGACCGCGGCCGCGCCGAGCGCGCTCACCTCCCCGGAGGCACAGACTTCCAGCGGCCGGTCGAACACGTCGGCCAGGATCTGAGTCCACAACACGCTGCGCGCACCGCCGCCCATCGCGCGCAGCACCTCGACACGCTCGCCACGCGCCTGCTCGAGACCGTCGAGTTGCAAACGCAATTCGAAGGCGATGCCTTCGAGCAGGGAACGGTACATGTGCGCCTTGGTATGGCAGCCGCGCCAGCCGAGGGTGATGCCGGAAGCCTGACTGTCCCAGTGCGGAGTCTGCGCGCCGTTCCAGTACGGCAGCGTCAGCAACCCCTCGCTACCCACCGGCAGCCCGGCGGCGTCGCGCTCGAGTCGCGGGTCCGGTGCGCCGGCCAGCTGCGGGTCGCCGAACTCGGTGCGAAACCACGTCGGCAGATAGGTGCCCGACGAGCTGAATGTCTCTGCCGTCGTCTGGCCGGGCATGGCCGAGATCATCGATCGATAGGCGCGGGATGGCAGGTACGACGCCATTTCCGCGCCGATCACGACCGCCGTTCCGAGTACCAGATAGGCCACGCCGGGGTCGGTCACGCCGAGGCCCAATCCCGCGGCCTGACCGTCGCCGGTGCCGGCGACCACCACGACGTCGGGGTTGAGGCCCCAGGCCTCGGCGATTTCGGGCCGCAACGGGCCGAGCGACGTACCCGTGGGAACCAGTTCGGGTAGCTGACCACGCTCCAGCCCGACCAGCTCGAGTAGTTCAGCGCTGTAGTCGCCGGTCGCCTGGTCGATCAGAGCCAGCGGGTCGACCGACGCGGTGCTCGAAACCCACTTCCCGGTCATGGCGTGGGTCAGATAGGTATGTACGTCGGCGATTCGATGACAACGGGCCATCGTGTCCGGCTCGTGATCGCGCAGCCACAACAGTTTGTAGAGACCCGGCGTGATGTCGGCGGGTTTACCCGACAGCAACTCGACGCGTTGCGTTCCGTAACTTCGGGTTTCGGCATCAGCGCGCCCGTCCATCCACAGGATCGCCGGCCGGATCGGCAAGCCGGCGGCGTCGAGGCAGACGAAGCTCTCGCGTTGGTGCGTCACACAGATGGCCGCGACGGCGCCGCTGTCGTCGATCTCACTGAGGGCCTGCCGAACGGCCTCGTCGGTGGCCGTCCACCAGTCCGGCGCCTCCTGTTCGAACCAATGCGGCGCGGGGGTTCCGGTCTCGAGCGCCTGCGCGCCCGTTCCGATCAGGTTGCCCTTGGCGTCGACGATGATGGCCTTCGCCGCGGTCGTCGAGCAATCGACCGCGATCACCAGTGGCGACCTCACCGCGATGTCGCTCCGCTTAGTTCCAGCTCCGCGACTGGTTCCGGATCAGGTTGCGCGACAATGATATTCGCACCGGTGGCTTCCAAGTGCTGCATGTCCTCGGCGCTGACACCGGCATCGATGACGACGGCGTCGAAGTCTTCGAGTGCACATATGCGGTGGATGGCGCGGCGCGCCAACTTGGTGTGATCGATCAGCAGGACGCGTAGCTCGGCGCTCTCCATGAACGCGCGCTTGAGCTCGGCCGCAGCGCTGGACGGGTGAAAACACATGCCGCGCGAGACGGCCGTGACCGACATGAACAGCACGTCGTAGTGCATGTCCCGCAGTGCTCGCACTGCCTGCACGCCGACGAACGACGAGAACTCGGGAACGTAATCGCCCCCGATCGCGTTGAGCCGCACCCGGGGATCGGCGGACAGCTCGTTGATCGCGGGCAGAAAGTTGGTCACCACGGTCAGCGGGAGGCGCTCGGACAGCCGGGGCAGTACGTGCAGCGCTGTCGTACTGTCGTCCATTGCGACGGCCTGCATCTCGACTTTATCTGTTGCCCAGTCGAATCCGGCCTTCGCGACCGCTCGCTTCTCGGCGAGGTTGAGCGCCTTGCGTAAATCGATGTTCCGCTCGAAGGCCTCGCTCGGCGGAGCCTCGGCTCCCGACCGCACCTTGCGCAGCATGCCCTGGGCGTGGAGGTGGTCCAGGTCGCGGTGAATCGTCATCGTGCTCACGCTGAACTGATCGGCCAGTTCGTCGATGCGGGCCCAGCCGCGGGCCCGGACGAACTCAACGATCTCCGAACGCCGATGTGAGTGATTGCTGGTGCGGCGCAACTGTGCTGGCATGGCCACCTCCTGTAACCCACGTCATAGTGCGGCCGACGGTATCACGCAAAACATCACATATTCAACATGTGTGATGTTATTTCTAACGCGATGGGTGGGTTACCAGCGACCCCGCAGCCGGTCGCGGTAGGAACGCCCGTCGGGGTCATAGGCGGCCCGGTACATCGGGATGGCCCACGCCCGGGTAAACCGGCCGAGCCGTTCGGGTTGGTGGGGCCGCAATCGCCCAGGCGGCCGGGGACCGACCCGACCACCGTCGTGCCAGTCCTGCAGTGCCTGCGCGGACGCGGCGACGGTCTCCACCACCTCCGCCGGGTCGATGAGCCCATCGTCCTCGCTGCCGTCGGGTGCCCGGTCGAGATGTTCGCGCAGCAGTCGCAGGCGCAGGTCACGGGCGAACACACGGGCGCCGTCACCACGACCGGCCGGATCGCGGGGTTCGCGATCGTCGCGGGTTTCGTCGAGTACTGCGCACGAAAGCTCGCTGTCGTGTGTCCAAGACCGCCGGTTGAAGTTGTCGCTACCGACACAGGCCCACACATCGTCGATGACGCACGCCTTCGCATGCGTGTAAACCGGTGTGCCGGCGTGGTTTTCCACATCGAAGATGTGCACCCGCTGCGGGTCTGCCGCGCGGCAGGTTTCGATCGCCTGCTGGCGACCGACTTGATTGGGCGGCAGCGCAAGCCGGCCGTCCACATCGGGGTGGCGCGGCACCACTGCGATCAGGTGCAGGTCCGGGTTTGCCGCGAGCGCATCGGCGAACAGGCGGGATACCTGCTTCGACCACAGGTATTGGTCTTCCAGATAGATCAGGCGCTTGGCCCGCTGCACCGCCTTGGTATAACCGCGCGCGACACTGCGCTCGCCGCGCGGGGCGAACGCGTACTCGAAATGCGCGTCAGGGTAAGTGCGCAGCACCTGCACGGCATGTGGACCGCACGGCGGCGGGTCGGGTGGCTGGGGCGGAAGCTTGCCCACACTGAGATCGGCGTGGCGCAACTTGTCGGCGATCCAGGCGATCGGGGAGAGCATGTCCAGCGGTGCCGGGTCGGTCCAGCGTTCGCGGAAGGTGTAGTCCAGCGCGCCGACGGCAGGCCCCCGGATCTGCAACTGCAGGTCGTGCCAGGGCGGCCGGTCGCCGTACTGCTTGGCCATTCGCACGGCCTGCGGGTCGCCGCGATGCTCGGCGTCGTCGCGGCGGGAGTGGCACAGATCGATACCGCCCGCGAACGCGACATCGCGTTCGGGCGTGCCGGGACGACGCAACACCACAAGCTTCTGGTGGTGGGACCCGCCGAAGCGCACGCGCTGGTCGAGGAGCACCTCGCCGCCGGCCGCCTCGATCGCGTCGCCAAGGTGCTGGTTCTCCTCCTCGCTGTAGGAGAAGGTGTCCAGATGTGAGCGCCACATCAAGCCTTTGACAACGACGCCGCGTTCGGCGGCGTGGCAGAACAGCTCGGAAATCGTGGGCCCGCCCTCGCATACCCGCTCGTCGGGGTCGCCGCGCCAGTCGGTGAAGAACAGGTGGTCGCCGCTGCCGAGTTGTTCGACCTCGGCAGCGAGCCGGTCGAAGTAGACGGCCCCGTGAATGAGCGGCTCGACCAGGTTGCCGGTACACCAATTCGGCACCGAGGTGTCCGGATTACCGCGCTCCTCGGTGGTCAGAAACCAATCGGCCAACCCAGCCAAGTCCGTCTCCTCACCGAGCGTCGCTCAATGCCGTCGCCGCCACCACCACGCGAACCCGATCGCGGCGAGGACGGCGACCACAGTGGCCACCGGCACCGCCGGTTGGGATTTCACGGCTTCGGTGGCCACGTGCGCCCGCTCGACGACGGCCTCCTTGGTCTCGGCGGCCTTGTCCTGGGCCCGGCTCTTGACATCGAGCTTGTCGGTCAACGCGCCGATCGTGTCGCCGAGCTCGCTGCGGGTCTGCTCGATGTCCGACTGCAGTTCGTCGATACCGGCGTCGGGTCCGGGCTCCTGGGGAAGTCGGTCAGCGGGCATGGCGCGCCTCCTTGATCTCTTCGAGGTCATGCTTGACGCTGTCCACCGACTGGGCGGCCGGTGGCGGAACCTGTTGGACCTGCTTGCGGCTCACCAGCGCCGCGACTCCGGCACAGATGAACAGCACGACGGCGACGATCACCGCGGCGGCCCAGACCGGTAGGACGAGCGACAACGCCGCGACGGCCGCGGCGATCACCGTCATCAGACCGAGTACCGCAAGCAGTCCGGCGGCACTGATCAACCCGGCGCCGATGCCGGCGTGGCGGGCGGATTCCTGGAACTCCTTCTGGGCCAACCGCAACTCGTCACGCACCAGACGTGACGTCTGCTCCTGTAGTTGGCCGACGAGCTGAGGTATGGACGATTCGCTCAGGGGTTTCGGTTGTGTGGTCATGAGTAGACCCTTCTGCAGGCTTTCTGCTACTCCACAGCTGTGCCCAGGAGCCCTGCGGATGAAACCTGGCGGCACCGTTACATCCCGCCGCATTCGGGTATGTACCTGGCAAGTCAGACGCGAGGAGGACCCGTGAGCCGAAGCTCGAAGTTGTTGTACCGTCCGCTTTCCATCGCGACGAGTGTGGCGGGCGGGCTACTGGCAAGCGCAGTGTTCAATCAGATCTGGAAGCGCATCGACGAACCCAATCTGGAGCCACCGGATCCCAAGGATCTCGAACGGTCGGGTGCAAAGGCCCTGACGGCAGCAGCCATGCAAGGGCTCATATTCGGTCTGGTGCGCGCGGCTGTCGACCGCGCCGGAGCGAAGGGTTATCGGGCACTCGCGCACGAATCGCCCAAGTGAGAAGTCACTTCGCGACGAGTTCGGCGTCGCGCTCGGTCTCGCCGTCGACCTTGCTGGTGAGCAGTATCTTCATCCACCGCGCCGAGGGGTCGGTGTCGACGAGTACCGCTTTGGCCAACAGGGTCAGCGGGATCGCGAGGAGTGCGCCGAGCGCACCGAGAACCCAGCCCCAGAAGATCAGCGAGGCCATCGCCAGCGTGACGGACAATCCCGCGGTATCGCCCACGATCTTGGGTTGGATGACGGTCTGCACCACGAAGTTGATCACGGTGTAGACGACGATGACGACGAGCATCGTCAGCGGCCCGCCCTCGAGTAGGCCGAGCAGCGCAGGCGGAACGAGCCCAAGGACGAACCCGATGTTGGGGATGTAGTTCGTGATGAACGCCAGCAGGCCCCAAAGGATGGGTAGCGGAATGCCGATGATCCACAGCGCGACAGTGTCGAGTACGGCCACGATAAGGCCGAAAATGGTTGACACAATGAGGTATTCGCGTGTGCCGCGGCTGAAGGCGCGCAGCGCCTCGACCAGGTGCGGGCGGCTGCGCTCGATGATCGCCAACCGGCGGGTGTAGCTGCTGGCATCGGCTGCCATGAACAGTGCGAGGGTCGCCACCAGCAGCAACGCCGACAACATCCCGAACGTGCTTCCGAGAGCGGTGCCGACGACACTGAACACCCGGTTGGCGTCGACATTGAGCGCCTTCTGCACCTGGTCCTGGCCCACCCCGTACTGCTCAAGCAGCCGGCGCGCCTTGCCGAGAAGTTCGTCGAACTTGCCTTGGTACTCCGGCATGATCGTGGCGAACCGGGCAGCCGACACCACGAGTGCGGCGACCAGCCCGATCAGAATCGCGTAGATCAGCAGCAGCGTGATCGTCACCGTTGCCCAGGGCGCAAAGCCTCGTCGTTCCAACCCATTCCGCAACGGTTGCGCCGCGATGACGAGGATGAGTGCCAGTACGGCGGGCCCGAGGATGCTCGCGATGGATTTCATCCCGGCGATGACGACGACGGCGGCCGCCAATCCCAGCAGCAGGATCAGTGCGCGGGGGAGTGCTCGGTGCTCGCGCGCGGGGGATTCGGCATTGCTCACAGCCACCCCGATACCCGGGCGCGCGGCGGGTCAATGCATCTGCGGGGCGAACTTCAGGCGAACAGCGCCTTGGCGAGTTGCGGTGCGCCGCCGGTCGCGCCGGCCGTCCCTGGCTATTCGCCGGTCGAGGACGCGGGCGTCGCGTTTGGTCAGCGTGCGGCTCTCGCGAACGAGGAGGTCGAGTTGTTGCCAGCTCAATCCGTCGAGGTCGCCGTCGGCGTCATGGGTGGCGACGACGACGCAGCCGCGCAGCAGCGGCACCGACTTCGCCGTGAAAGTGGTTGTCGCCAGGAGCAACTCGGTGGCGCGCCGGTTGACCCGGTGCTGGCACCCGTTCGTGACCGGGCTGAACCAGAAGTCGAACTGCCGGTCACCGCTCGTCAAGCACTGTAGGCCTTGGTCCTCGACGAGCTTGTCGATGTCGGCGGTGGTGTAGGCACGGGTCTCATAGACGGCGCCGTTGGCGCTGAAGTACAGAACTGTGTTCATGGTGTTGTTCCATTCGACTCTTTCTTCGGTGTCGGGTCGCGGGTTCCCGCTGTTACTGGAGTTACCCATGTGACGATTGGGATAAACCGTCATAACGATCCGATACCGGGGGCAGTCGCTACCCGTTCGCAGTGGCCACCCTGGCGCGTTCGCGCATCGAGGCCACCACACCTCCGTCGTTGAGAATGTCGGTCCCCGTCAGATACCCGGCCTTCTCGCTGACACAGAACGCGAACAGTTCGGCCATCTCCTCCGGCTTGCCCCAGCGCGGGACCGCGGCGTCCGCGACCATCGCGCCGGCCCCGGCCTGCTCTTCGAGCCGGCCCATCTCGGTGTCGACGGAACCAGGGGACACCGAGACGATGCGCAGCCCTCTGGCGTTGAACCGCTCGGCTTGTGAACTGCTGTACCACCGGACGAAGGTCTTGCTCAGCGCATAGGCGTAGCCCGAGCGCGCCTCCTCGGGCGCCATGTCGCAGGCCGCGAGGAGGTTCGTCAAAAAGGCATCGAGGTCATCCAGGGCTAGCGGAAAGTGCTGGGACGGAACGATCTCCTCCGGCAGCATGTACGAGGCCATCGACGCCACGTTGACGATCGCCGCACCGTCACCGGCGTTCTCGTAGAAGGCTTCGTTCACGTTGACGGTGCCGAGCGCGTTCGTCCGCATGACATAGGTGGCGTCGCCCATGCTCGGGCTCACCCCGGCGGCGTGGATCACCGACGTGACCGATCCGAGACCGGCGGCCGTGCCGAAGAGACGGTCGACCGCCTGCCGGTCGGTCACGTCGCAGTTGACCGCCGTCGCCGAGATCCCGAGTTCGGCGAGGGCGGTGACGGTGCCGTCAAGCCGGTCTTGCCGGACGTCGCAGAGGACGAGCGCGTGCTCACGCCCGACGATCTTGGCCGTGGCCACGCCCATACCGCCCGCACCGCCGGTTACAACCGCCACAGAAGTCATAGCAGGACCGTATACCTGAGGTGCCCACAGTAAGCATTACGGGTCCAGGTGGCGCGAATCAGCCGAGCTCCAGAAGCGTGTATGCACCCCGGATCTGCTTCGTCAATCGCCATTGCCAGAACGCCGGGAACAGTTTGTTGAACGCCCATCCGCGACCGCGTGGCATCGGGAGATCGTGCACGGCGCGGATGCCCGGCACCGTGTGCGCCAGGTCCGCCAATTGTGAAGGTGTCAAGCTGAATGGCATCGGCGGAACGCGGTACCGGCGGGACGACCGCAATCCCTTCGGGGCGAACTTCTTCACCAACACCGGCGGCAGATCGAAAATCATCTGGCCGCCGGGAAACCTCCCTGCGCAGGTCGTTATCAGGCTCATCGCGTCGTCGGGTTGCAGATACATCAGCAGACCCTCGGCGGTGATGAAGACGCCGTCGCTGGTGTCCACCTGATCCATCCAGGTGTAGTCCAGTGCCGATTGGGCGAGGTAGGTGATCCTCGGGGAGTCCGGCAGCAGTCGCCGGCGAAGGTCGACGATCGGTTGGAAATCGACGGTGACCCAGCGAAAGTCGGAATTGGGCAGCGCGCTGTTCAGTCGCCAGAAGCTGGTCTGGAACCCCTCGGCGAGGGCGACGACGGTCGCGGAAGGATGCTCCGACAGATATCGGATCGCCGCCCGGTCGAACGCCAGGGAGCGCAGAGCCATCTCCTGGCCCTTGCGGCCGAACTTCTCGAAGTCGAAATCGATCGCGTCGACGAGCCGGATGGCCATCGGGTCGTCGATGATCGCGTGCGGATGGCGGGCTTGGTGGGCGCGGCCGTAGAGCGTCAACAACGCCGTCTCCGAGACACCGGTCAGCGAGCTTGCGTCGACCGTGCTGCCGTCTTGGCTGTCCACCACGTCGAACCTACTCGCGTGCGCCGCATCGGTCGGGTTTCGCCGTGCGGTCCCACGGAAACTCTCCCGTCATGATCAGCCCTTTTCGTGCCGCCGCCGCTGCCGCTGCGTCGGCGGCGGCCGCGCTCGCCGTACGTGACGTCTTTCAACGCAAGCACGCGATATTGCGCAACTTTCCTCTCGTCGGGCACGGCCGGTACCTGATCGAAGCCATCGGACCAGAACTTCGGCAGTACGTCGTCGCGGCCAACAACGAGGAGCGGCCGTTCACTCGCGACCAGCGGCGGTGGGTGTATGCCTCGGCGAAAATGGAGAACAACTACTTCGGCTTCGGCACCGACAACGACCTCGAGTACACGGCCGGTTATCCGATCATCAAACACCGGACGTTCGGCCGCGCGGTGCCGCCGTCTGCGCCGAAGGCCGCGCACGAGGTGAACCTGCCGTGCGCCAAGGTGATCGGCGCCGCGAGGGGCCGGCCCAAGGCGTTTCGGCCGAAGTCGGTGGTGAACATCTCGGCGATGAGTTTCGGGTCGCTGTCGGGCAACGCGGTCGAGGCACTCAACCGGGGTGCGGCCGCGGCCGACTGTCTGCACAACACCGGCGAAGGTGGCATATCGCGCTATCACCGGCACGGCGGTGAATTGATCTTCCAGATCGGCACCGCCTACTTCGGCTGCCGCGACGCCGAGGGACGGTTCGATCTCGACAAGCTCAAGGAGGTCGTGGCGGAGGCACCGGTGCGAGCCCTGGAGATCAAGCTGAGTCAGGGTGCCAAGCCAAGCCTCGGTGGGCTGCTCCCGGCAGCCAAGGTGTCGAGCGAGATCGCTGCCGCGCGCGGTGTCACGGCTGGGCGCGACTGTGTGAGCCCGTCGCGGCACGCCGAATTCTCCGATACCGACAGCCTGCTCGACTGGGTGGAACTGCTGGCCGGTGAAACGGGGCTGCCGGTGGGAATCAAATCCGCCGTCGGCGATCTCGAATTCTGGTACGAGCTCACAGATCTGATGCGGGACACGAACCGCGGCGTGGACTTCGTGACCATCGACGGTGGTGAGGGCGGAACCGGCGCCGCACCGTTGATCTTCACCGACACCGTATCGCTGCCTTTCCAGCTCGGCTTCGCCCGCGTGTACCGCACGTTCGCCGAGCGGGGCCTGCACGAGCAGGTCGCCTTCATCGGTGGCGGCAAGCTCGGCCTTCCCGACAACGCGGTGGTGGGATTCGCGCTCGGCTGCGACATGATCAATGTCGCTCGCGAAGCGATGCTCGCCGTGGGCTGCATCCAGGCGCAGAAGTGTCATACCGACACGTGTCCCACGGGTGTCGCGACCCAGAATGCCTGGCTGGCGCGTGGCCTGGTGCCGGACGAGAAGGCCGTGCGCGTCGCGAATTACATCAAGACGCTGCGCCGAGACCTGGTCAAGGTGGCTGAGGCGTGCGGTGTGGAGCATCCCGGCCTGATCGGCGCCGATTCCGTCGAAATCCTCGACGGCAGAACCGCATCGACGCCGCTGTACGAGGTTTACGGCTATACACCGGATATGGGCCTGCCGTCGGCGGCCGACCGGCAGGAGATCGCGCGGTTGATGACGGCGCGCGCGCCGCAGGGCGGCTCGGCCGAACCATCCCAGTCAGCGGTTGGCTGACATTCACAGGGAACAGTTGTTGCGCGCAAGTGCGAGCCGGGTACACCGCAAAGGTGCAATGAACCCGAATCGCAAAGGACGACAATTTGTTTCGCAAGACAAACGAGCCTCGTCGGCGCCGTTACGGCTCATGTGTGGCGCGACGCACCGCACTCAAGCTGTCGCTGACCGCGACGGCGGCCGCAACTCTGATCGACGTCCCTCGCGCCGGTGCAGAGCCGGGCCGGTGGTCGGCGGAGCGGGCCAATCGTTGGTATCGAGCCCAAGGATGGTTGGTCGGCACCAACTACATCCCTGCCAATGCCGTCAATCAGCTGGAGATGTTTCAACCGGCCACGTATGACCTGCAACGCATCGATGGTGAGTTGCGCATCGCCAGGCTCATGGGTTTCAACACCATCCGGGTGTTTCTGCATGATCAGCTATGGGCGCGGGACAGCTCGGGTTTTCAAGACCGGCTGGCGCAGTTCGTCGCGATCGCCGCGAGCCACGGCATCAAACCCCTGCTCGTCCTGTTCGATTCCTGCTGGGATCCGTTGCCGAAGCCGGGTCGGCAACGCCCGCCGCGGCCGGGTGTTCACAACTCGGGCTGGGTGCAGAGCCCGGGCGCCGAGCACCTCGACGGTCGCAGCCACGACGGATTACGTGAGTATGTCGTCGGTGTGGTGAGCCAGTTCCGCAACGACGACCGGATTCTGGGTTGGGACCTGTGGAACGAACCCGACAATCCCGCGCGGGTCTATCGCGCCGTCGAGCTCAAGAACAAGCAGGACCTGGTGGCCGATCTGTTGCCGCAGGTGTTCCGGTGGGCTCGGTCCGCAGACCCCGTGCAGCCGCTCACGAGCGGCGTGTGGCACGGGGAATGGCGGGATCCGCAGCGCCGCAGCGCCGTTGCCAAGATTCAGCTGGACAACTCCGATGTGATCACCTTCCACAGCTACGCCAAGCCGGCGGACTTCGAGGCGCGTATCGATGAACTCGCGCCGCTCGGGCGACCGATCCTGTGCACCGAGTATCTGGCCAGAAGCCTGGGCAGCACTATCGAGGGAATCCTGCCAATCGCGAAGCGCCGCAACGTCGGTGCGTACAGCTGGGGCCTGATGGCGGGCAAAACGCAGACCTACCTACCGTGGGACTCCTGGGACCGGCCGTACCCGGCTCCCCCGCAGGTGTGGTTCCACGACCTCTTCCACGCCGACGGCCGACCCTATCGAGATGGCGAGATTCAGCGCGTGCGCGAGCTGACCGGCCGTGAACTCCTGCGATGAGTCGTTTCGTTAGATTCAGAGCTGTTGGCAATGCCCGCGCTGCGGAAGGGGTGCCGAGAAGTGCGAGCCCGAGTGTGGTCGGTGCCTGTCGTCTGCGTGGTCGGCGCCCTTGCCGCCATCGCTGCCGCTCCGGCCGCGGCGGGCGAACCTCAGAGCCCGCTGGTCCCGTTGGTCGACGCGGCGACCCAACGTCTGCAAACCGCGGACCAGGTGGCCGCGTACAAGTTCAAGATGGGTGGGCCGATCGACGATCCGGTGCGTGAGCAGCAAGTCATCGATTCCGTGACCGCGATGGCCCAGGCCGATCAGATCGATCCCGCCTACGTCGGTGCGGTCTTCCGCAATCAGATCGACGCGACGGCCTCGGTCGAACACACCCGCTTTGCGCAGTGGAAGCTGGACCCCGATGCGGCGCCCGCGACAGCACCGGACCTGGCCGACACGAGAAAGACGATCGACCACCTCAATCAGGTGATGGTTCATGAGATGGCGGCGCAGTGGAGCGTGCTGCACTCACCGGCGTGCACGACCGACCTGGACAACGCCATACGGAGTGTGGTGACCGCGCGGGCCCTGGACTCGGTGTTTCAGCCGGCGTTGGCATATGCGACGCGCCCCTATTGCCGCTGACGAGGCGCCGAACGAGCCCGCATATGGTCGAGCGGTGACGATCACGTATGACGACGCGTTGCGTGCGCGCATCCGGACCCATCTGGACCGACACGACCGTCGCGTCGTAACCGATCCGACCAAGCGGCGTGCGGCGGTCGCTGTGGTGCTCGTCGACTCCGAACTCGGCGAGGACCGGATCGACCCGGCACCGGTCGACGATTGGATCGCCGGCCGACCCATGCCGGAGCCCGGCCTGGACGGCCGCATGGTCGATGTGTCCGGCGGTGCGGCGTTCCTGCTGTGCCGCAGGGCGTCGCGGCTCAACTCGCATGCCGCGCAGTGGGCGCTGCCCGGTGGCCGGTTGGATCCAGGTGAAACCGCCGTCGACGCCGCGCTGCGCGAACTGGACGAGGAGTTGGGTGTCCGGCTTCCCGACTCGACGGTGCTCGGCGTGCTCGACGACTACCCGACCAGGTCGGGATATGTGATCACGCCGGTGGTGGTGTGGGGCGGGGGACGCCTCGAACTTCGTCCGTCACCCGACGAAGTGGTCGCGGCCTACCGCGTCGGGCTGCATCAACTGCAACGCGAAGATTCGCCGAGGTTCGTCGACATCCCCGAGAGCACGCGTCCCGTCGTGCAGATTCCGCTCGGCAACGACCTCATCCACGCACCGACGGGCGCCGTGCTGCTGCAGGTGCGGTGGCTGTGCCTGGAGGGCCGCAACGATCCGGTCGGTGAGATGGAGCAACCGGTCTTCGCCTGGAAGTAGTGGAAGGTCGACTGGCTGACTACTGGTTTTCAAGGGTTCGTTCGGCAGGCGCAACCGCGAGTCTGGATTTCACAAACATCGACTCGTGGAGGTTCATCGTGAAGGTTGTCCTGGCTCGTGCTGTCCGGTCGATCGGCGTCGTTCTCGCGTCGAGCCTGTTGTTCGCCGGTGTCGCGGGCGCTCATGGACCGGACGAGGCCGGGGTTGTGCAGGTGGCATTCGACCAACCGGTCACCAACATCCCCGGCAAATCGCTGGTAGCGCTCGAGGTCTCGTACGGGCCGGGCGCGAAAGACCTGTCGCACCGCCACGCGGATTCGGCGTTCATCATGGCCTACGTCCTGTCCGGCGCGATCCGCAGCCAGGTCGCCGGGCAGCCGCCGCGCGTGTTCCATGCGGGCGAGACGTGGCAGGAGGTTCCGGGGGATCACCACGTCGTCTCCGAGAACGCCAGCGACACCGAACCGGCCCGCCTTCTTGCGGTGTTCGTCGTCGACAGCAGCCAGTCGGAGGCGCTCACCACGTTCGACTGATTCCGGGGCTCGGTGAGGAGTGGGCTCAGTCCTGATTCTTCGCCGCTGGGTAACCGCGAGTACTGACACGGCAGGTGGTTACACTTTGGCCTGAGTGGTGTCGGGTTTGGCTTCTGGCGTGCTTGGAGAGTTTGGTGAGGGTTACGGGCACGGTTGTTCGTTTCGATCGCGTGCGAGGCTATGGGTTCATAGCTCCAGATTCTGGTGGCGACGATATTTTTCTGCACGCCAATGATTTGGAGTTCGAGAAGTCATTGGCGACGCGGGGCGTGAGGGTTTCGTTTGATGTCGAGGATGGCCCGCGGGGTGAGTTGGCCACGTCAGTGCAACTCGTGACCCCGCGCTCGGACCACGTTGAGCATTCCTCCCCAAGCCCTGCATCGGACTCTGATGACTATTTCGACATCCTTGCGGCAGCGCAGTTGCGGCACATAGTCACTGAGGCCCTTCTTGGCATCACTCCGCCGCTTACCGGTGAGCAGATTTTGCGGGTGCGCGCCTCGTTCGAAACGCTTGCGCAAAAATACGGCTGGACCGAATAGAGAGCTTCCGAGACACGGGGGCTCGGTGAGCGGTCGGCTCAGTCCATCCGGCCCGCGTCGATCAATGTGTACGGGCCGAAATCAGTGAGAATCTCTTCGAATTTAACCGCTTCCCAAGTGGTTTGGCCGCGTGTCACATACTCCCACGCGACACCGCGAAACCGGTACCTGTCGCCCATCCTGTCTTCCCAAAGGGTGCCATCCTGCTGGTGTGAACCGAGGCGATCTACGGGTGATGCAGGGCGGGCAGGCAATGCGATTGGTGATTCTTCGCCCACTGTAAAGGATTGGCGAATTCGGTCGACCTCTCGTTGGAGATGCCATTGGGCTTGTTCAAGTTCAGCGAGGACTCCCGATTCAGGTTGGGTGTCGGCGCGAGCAATGCACTCGACGACGCGGCCCAAGTTGAAGTTGAACCGCTCGATCAGGTCGATGACTTCGGTGCCTGTTCCGGTGGTCATTGCAGGTCGCTTCCGTTAAGCCGTGGTTGGAGTGCTGGCTCCCGCGGCGCCGACACACCAAACAGCATTGTCTGGGCACGCGCGCCGAACCATCCCAGGAATCTGGGTGGTCGGCTAACGCTCGAACCAACCGGACGGAGCGACCGGTATGCCATTCGTCAGACGTGGCCCGTGGTGGGTTATGAACAATTGTGCGACGAGTTCCCCACGGCTTCGCACGCCGGTCTTCTCGAAGATCGACTTCAGATGATCCTGCACCGTGTACCGCGACAGGTGCAGTCGGGTAGCGATGTCGTTGGTTGACAACCCTTGTGCGACAGATTCAGTGACTGCACGTTCCGAATCGGTCAGGCCGTAAGCGTCCACGATGAGCGAGGCGAGGCTCGGCCGCTGGGCGGGTTCCAGGATGACTGCGACCCGCTCGAAGGGCGGCTCACCGAGTATCGAACCTCGCAGCAGCAGCCAGAGCCCCGATCGGGTCCGTACTCGGGCGCCCGCCGATCGGAGGCTGTCGTCGCCACCGTCCGCGCTGCGAGCGCGACTGACGACGGCTTGGATCACCGGCGGAAGAGGACCGACAGAGTCGCTGTCGAATCCGAGTTGTTCCAACCACGTCTGCGCGGCGGCATTGGCCATCTCCACCGAGTTGTCCTGGGTCAGTATCAACAAGCCGGCGTCGGACCGAGTCGGCTCGTTCACCACCGCGCTCAGCAAGATCGATCGTCGAATTCCGTCGGCCAGGTGGCGGGAGAGCGAAGCCACGAACTTCACCTCGTCGGGATTGAAAGCCGGCCCACTTTCACGCAGTAGCGTCAGGCCACCCCAGGTTCCGGTGTTGCTCACCAACGCTGCTCGCAGTTCGTCGCCGAGCCAGCCGTTCGGACCTCTCACCTCGCGCTGACGCAGGCTGCGATCGAGATCGCCCTCCGTCGCCTCGTACAAACTGGCCGCCGGTTGGATTTCTCGCGCCAGATCGGCGAACTTATTGAAATCGCGCTCCGCGAACTCGATTTCGGTCATCCTCGGATACACAGATTCGGGTAGGCCATTCTCGACTACGTCGCCCGTCTGCAGCATCGTCGCCGGATCGAACATCAGAACGCACACCCCGTCGAACGCGACGGCGGGGCGGATGGCATGGGCGACCGCCAACGAGAACTCGCGAGGTGTCAAACCTTTGTGGACCAGCCTGACGACGTCGTGGCGGACGCGCACTTGCGCGTCAGATCCCACAGCGCCACGGTAGCAGGGGTTGCTCTCCCAGGCATCTGGGATTTTCTTGCAGTGCCATTTCCTGGAGGCTTCGAACATGGCCAGTGTGGATAATTCAGGACCATTCAAGCGGGATCCGCCTGAGCCCCACGAGATGCGACGCCGGCATACGCCGCCAGGCGATCTGATCGTGCTGTGTCACTTCGGAATTCCGCGTATCACTCGCGACGAATGGTCGTTGAGGATCGACGGGCTGGTGGGCAACCCACGGACGATCACATACGGAGACTTGCTGAACTATCCGAAGGTTGGCGTGACGATGGTTCATGAGTGTTGCGGCAGTCCGTTTGAGCCGGATGTGCCGACGCGTCGGGTCGCCAATGTGACGTGGTCCGGCGCTCGATTGGGCGACGTGCTTACCGATTGCCGGCCCGATGCACAGGCCCGCTATGTGGTCTCCTACGGCGCGGACTCCGGTGCCTTCGCAGGCGTGACCGCCGATGCATATATGAAGGATCTGCCGCTGAGCAGGGTGGATGCCGATGTTCTGCTCTGTTACGAACTGAACGGCGCGCAGCTTCCCGCTGAGCATGGCTTTCCGGTCCGCCTGGTTGTCCCAGGCTTCTATGGCACCAACAGCGTCAAATGGCTGACCAGAATCGAGTTGGCAGATCGACGACCACACGGGCCGTTCACCACGCAGTGGTACCAAGACCGTGCAGTCGATGATGCGGGCCGAGTGACCGGTCCGCCGATACCCGTATGGTCTATCGCGCCGGAGTCGCTGATCGTCGCGCCTTATCCGGATCAGCTGGTGACGCGGCTGGCGGAAACCGAGATCTGGGGATGGGCGTGGGCCGACGATGGAGTGGGGGAAGTCGATGTCCGGATTGGTGGCGGGCCCTGGCGTTCCGCACAGTTGGAGCGGCGACGAGGTTGGCAGTGGCAGCGTTTCCGCCTGCCATGGACACCGGCGCAGCCCGGCACGGTCGAGGTGGCCGCGCGGGCGGCATCGACGACCGGAACGCGTCAGCCGGTATATGGGCGGCGCAATGCAATCCACCGCGTCGAGGTGACGGTCCGATGACGGCGCATGCAACGCGCCAAACCAGAAATTTGGGATAGCGTCTGACACCTGCCGTGGTGTGGGCTGGAACCATGACTGCATTTATCGGCCGAAGCCTCATTGTTGTCGCCGGAGTCTTCGCGGCAGTGGGATGGGGCTTGCCGCATACCGGCCTCGTGACCGGGCCGTCGTCGACGCCGGAGCTGGTGAACTTTGAGTTCACCCACTTCTCTTCGCCAAGCGGCAACATCCACTGCGTGATGGGCAAGTCAAGCGTGCGGTGTGATATCGCCGAACGCGACTGGTCGCCGCCGCCTCGTCCGGCCGACTGCCGTTACGACTACGGCCAGGGAATTTCCCTTTCTGCCGGCAACAGGCCCGAATTCGTCTGCGCGGGAGACAGCGCACGAGGGGATGGTGACTCGTTGGCCTACGGCCAGGCGGTCACCGCCGGCCCCGTACGCTGCGAGAGCGCTGAGTCCGGAATCACCTGCCGCGACGTAGATGCGGGTCACGGTTTTCGGATCTCGCGGGAGTCCTACGAGATCTATTGACGCGGCATCGATTCGGCGGATCCCAGATTTATGGGATGGTCCGGTGGTCTGGCGTCCCCTTACGGTCTGACTGCACAGATTGTGATTGGAGATATGCGTTGACTGCTGGGATCTTGCAGGTGGAAATGGATCGGCTGGCTTCCCTTGCGCCGACGTTGGAAGAGTTGGCGAGGGAGGCAGCCGATTTGAGAAGTTGTCCGGCAGGCTTTGGTTCGCTGGCTGCAGCGATAGGTGGCGGGGAACCCGCAGTGATAGTGGCCTGTTCGATCGCCACCAATCTGGTCGACTCGGCGTTGGCCGCAGCACTAAAGGAACGTCTTTCCGAAACTGGAGAGATCATGCGCAACGTTGCCGCGCAGTTCCGCGACGCGGACTATCTCAGCCCCGAACAGGCAATGGCTTTCTACACGAGCGCCACCGGCGACTGGGATGTGCCCGGGGTGCCGAGGTGATCGGCAGGTCGCACGTGTTTGCCTGGAAACCGTCGACGTTGGATGCGTACGCCGACGGCTGGAACAAGGTGGCGGAGAAGATCGAGGTGTTGTTCGACCGGTACCGCGCGGCGGTGACGGTGCTTCACGGTGGTGGTCATTGGCAAGGTGCGGCCGCTGATGCTGCGCAAGAGCGCGCGGAGCTGGACCGACAAGCGGCTGTTCGGCTGGCAGACCATCTCCATCGGGTCGCAATGATCGCCGCTGACGGTGCCCAGGCGGTCGGTCACCCGTTGTCGAAGGCACAGGATGCCATCAGGGCTGCCGAGCAGTCCGGCTTCACAGTTTCGGAGAGCCTAGAGGTGTCGGTCGGCGGCCCGGTGACGCCGGAACTGTCGCGGGCCATGGCCGAGTGGCAGCACATGATCACCGATCTCGCGGCCGCAGCCGAGCGCGCCGACCGCGATGTCACGAATGCTCTGACCACCGCGCAGCACGACCTGCGGGTGGCATTCATATCACCGACCGGTCTCGGTTCGGAGCAGGCCAGAGGTGATGCCGAACAACTCCGGGAAAATCCGTGGGGGCTCAGTCCCGAGCAGCTACAGCGGCTCAGGGAAGCCACCCAACTGACGGCCGCGCAGCTCAATGCCTTTCAGTCGGGAGAACCCATCACCATCCCGGCGTCCCAGATGGAATATCTCAACGCTCTCATGCGCGAGCTCGACGCTACGTCACCGCAAGAACTCGCCGCCAAATTGACCTGGATGGCACCGCCCGAGGCGCGCAGCAGTTTTGCCGACGCCATGCAGCTGGTGTCCACCGAACGGGTGTACACCGACGCCCCGGGTGACAGCGAGATCCCCGCCAACGGTGGCGTATCTCTTCTACCCGCCCAGATGCGGGATGCCCTCGATCGGTCGAAGCTCGTCGACGGCAACCAGCTGAACAAGGTCGCCGAAAACCAGGCGACCGCAAAGATCGTCGAGATGAGCAGCCCTGAAATCCAACATGGCACCGGTTTGGACATTGCGTTGATGGACAGTGCGAGAACGTATTTGGATGTCCAGCACAGAGTCGAAGAAGACGGCGGTTTGTTGTTCGTCGACGGTCAATGGGTGGAGCCCACGGCGTACTTGACAGAGGGAATGTTCGCCGCCGTCGCCGACGACAAGGCCGTGGTTGCGGCCGAACTGTCCGGTCCGGACGGCGATGCCTTGCTGCAAGACATGTTTCGGCACGAATGGAGCGACGACGGCAGGGCTGTGTCCGAATTGTTCGAGGTCAGCGCGCAGGAGGCGCAGGGCAGCGCCGGCGACCGCGCCGCCGAGGTACGCAAAGAGCAGTCCGGCGATATCGCGGAAACGGTGGCGCGATATCTTTCGCATAACTCCGATTCGCTCCTGAAACTCCCTGACGACGCTGCGACCTCTGCCGGTGAACGCAATCCCGAGCTCCTGAAAGGCGTCGCCAGTGGCTTGGCGCCCTATTACAGCTCCCTTGCCGGGTCTTCGCTGATCGAGGGAGTCGGTGCGTTCGACACCCGCGAGGATCTCGTTCGCATGTATGCGGTGCTCGCCGGCCATCCGGAGTCCGGTGCGATCGCCATCGAGGCCACGCGTGCCCAGCAGGAGGCGCTGGCCGGCCTATACGGTGCAGGTGGCGCGGGTGCAGACTATGCCCAGGTCGCGGGTCAGATGGAGGCTGGCTTGGAAGGAGGTGTGCAGCGGGCGTCGGAGACCCTCGATGAGGCCGAGGAGTCCTCCAACGAGGAGGAGCACGCCTTCCAGGAGGACCTCTACGATGCCGGCGTGACGGCCGCGAGCGCCTTGCTGGAGCGATCCGGCACCCCATACGGGGTGGCTGCCGGTGTGGCGGTCGATGTGGCTGGGCCATTGCTCAAGCAGTTCATCGTCGGCACTCCCGAATCGGCCTCGGAGACCGACCCTGACAACGATCAGGCTCGCGAATACTACAACCGGGTCGGCAGCATCACAGAGACGACGCAATGGATCTTCGCGGGAGTTTCTGCCAGGGATCCGTCTCTCGTCCATGAGGAGTTCGCGGATTACCGGGCCTACGACAAGTACGGCAACCCATACATCGCCGTTACGGATGGCAACTATGAGAACGTCAAAGACCGCTTGGAGATGCGCGAGGAGTATGGGCACGGTTTCGTCAAGAGGTGGCAGGACGGGATTGTCCATGGCATGGTGCTCAACAAGGATTTCTATGTCGCTCCGCAACGCAGGTTCTGACGCGTAGGCCGTTACGGTGCGACACGGTCAGTCCATCCGGCCCGCGTCGATCACGCGGAGGACCGCGGCGCCTTCCTCATCTGAGGCTTCGAGATCGACTTCGACGTCGAAGCCCCAGTCGTGGTCGCCGGCCGGGTCGTCGAGAATCTGGCGTATCCGCCACCGGGTGGGCTCGCGGTCGATGATCAGCAGCGCGGGGCCGCGCGCTTCGGCGCCGGTATCGACGTCTGAGTGCTCGTCGTAATAGGCGTCTCCGGCCTGTTGCCAACGCTCGGCCGTCCATCCGGAGTCGGAGTCGAGCTCGCCGAGCTCTTCCCAGCGCCTCCGCGCGAACAGTTCGACCCGCCGGAACAGGGCATTGCGCACCATCGCAGTGAACGCGCGCTCGTTGCTCGTGAGCGGGCGGGTGGGCACTGCCACCGGGACATCGGCCGGCTGATCGGGGCTCGTGAGCTGTTCCCATTCGTCGAGCAGGCTCGAATCGACTTGGCGGACAAGCTCACCGAGCCATTCGACGATATCGATGACATCCTCGGTGCGCGCGGCGGCGGGCACGCCGGATCGCAGGGCCTTGAACGCGTCGGACAGATAGCGCAGCACCGCGCCCTCTGAGCGGGTGAGCCCGTAGGCGCTGACGTATTCCCGGAACGTCATTGCGCGCTCCCACATCTCACGCACGACGGACTTCGGTGACAGCCGAGCGTCGGCAGCCCATGGATTCGACTGCAGGTACACCTCGTAGGTGTGCTCGAGCAGTTCCTCGAGCGGTTTGGGATAGGTGACTTCATCCAGCAGTTCGATGCGCTCGTCGTACTCGATACCGTCGGCCTTCATCTGCGCGACAGCTTCGCCGCGGGCCTTGTTCAGCTGTGCGGCCAAGATCTGCCGCGGGTCTTCCAGCGTTGCTTCAATGACCGAAACGACGTCGAGCGCGTAGGTATCCGACGACTGGTCGAGCACGTCGACCGCGGCGAGGGCGAACGTCGAAAGGGGTTGATAGAGCGCGAAATCCGGAGGGAGGTCGACGGTGAGCCGGTAACGCCTGCCATCGGGCTCCGGCTGGTCGAGACGCTCGAGCACACCGGCCTGCAGCAGTGACCGCGCGATGCCGACCGCGTCGCGGATGTGCTGAAGCTGGCGCTTGCGCGGCTCGTGATTGTCGGTGAGCAGGCGCCGCATCGATACGAACGGGTCACCGGGGCGGTCGACCACGTCGAGGATCATCGACGTCGACACGCGCATATTGCTCGTCAATGGCTCGGGTGCGGCCTCGATAAGACGGTTCATGGTCTGCTCGCTCCACGGCACCATGCCAGGAGGGGCCTTGCGGCGCACCAGTTTCCGGCGCTTCTTCGGATCGTCGGCGACCTTGGCGAACTGCTTGAGGTTTTCCACCTCGTGCTCGGGCGCCTGGACGACGACGGTGCCCGCGGTGTCGTAGCCGGCGCGCCCGGCCCGGCCGGCGATCTGGTGGAACTCGCGGGCATTGAGCAGCCGCGTGCGGGTGCCGTCGTACTTCGACAGCGCCGAGAAGACGACCGTGCGGATCGGCACGTTGATGCCGACGCCGAGGGTGTCGGTGCCGCAGATGACTTTCAGCAGACCGGCCTGCGCCAACTGTTCGACCAGACGCCGGTACTTGGGCAGCATGCCGGCGTGGTGGACGCCGATGCCGTGCCGGACGAGCCGCGACAGGGTGGAGCCGAAGGCCGTGGAAAAGCGGAACGCGCCGATCATGTCGCGGATCGCGGCTTTCTCCTCCTTGGTGCACACATTGATACTCATGAGCGCCTGCGCGCGTTCCAATGCCGAGGCCTGGGTGAAGTGCACGACGTAGATCGGCGCCTGCTTGGTGTCGAGCAGGTCGGCGATCGTCTCGTGCATCGCCGTCGTCGCGTAGTTGTAGAAGAGCGGAACCGGGCGTTGTGCGCCCGCCACGTGCGCGGTCGCGCGTCCGGTCCGGCGGGTGAGGTCCGCACGCAGGTACGTGACGTCGCCGAGCGTGGCCGACATCAACAGGAACTGTGCCTTCGGCAGTTCCAGCAGCGGCACCTGCCAGGCCCACCCGCGGTCCGGGTCGCCGTAGAAGTGGAACTCGTCCATCACCACGAGGCCGATCTCGGCGTTCTCGCCCTCGCGCAACGAGATGTTGGCCAGCACCTCGGCGGTGCAGACGATGATCGGCGCATCGGCGTTCACCGCGGCGTCGCCCGTGAGCATGCCGACGTTGACGGCTCCGAACACCTCGCACAGGGCGAAGAACTTCTCGCTCACCAGCGCCTTGATCGGCGCGGAGTAGTAGCTGCGGCGCCCGGTGGCCAAGGCCGCATACAGCGCACCCGTGGCCACGAGCGACTTGCCCGAGCCGGTGGGCGTCGCGAGGATCACGTTCGCGCCGCTGACCAGCTCGATCAGCGCTTCCTCCTGCGCGGGGTACAGCGTGGTGCCGTTGGCCTGCGCCCAGGCCGAGAACGACGCGAACAGTTCATCGGGGTCGGTCGCATTGGCCCGTAAGGCGGACAGGTCGTGGGGGTCGTCGAGGAGCGCGGGCATCGTGGACACCAGC
Source organism: Mycobacterium venezuelense (assembly GCF_054919535.1). Lineage (NCBI taxonomy): Bacteria > Bacillati > Actinomycetota > Actinomycetes > Mycobacteriales > Mycobacteriaceae > Mycobacterium > Mycobacterium venezuelense. The sequence goes on along the minus strand of NZ_JBONDW010000004.1, from coordinate 68,372 downwards.
CTGCCCGACGCGGCGTTCACCGCGTGCACCGCCACGGCCGTAATAATCAGCGGGTGCCGACACCGACTTTGACCGAGTCCGTCTTGTTGGTGATGGTCGTGCTGTTGTTCGCGGCTTTTGTCACGTTCCTGGTCTTGTTCATCGTCAGTCGGCGACAGCTGTCGAACGCCAGGCGCGAGATCGAGCGCATGCAGCTGGAGGACGAGGACCGCCGCCGCCGGAAGCGTCGGGGCGTTGCGCCGTTGGCGATCAAGACGGTGTTCCAGACCGCGGACATGCTGATCAACAAGGGGCTCGGCGCCACGGTGCGCAACTCGATCGAGGATCTGGCGGGATGGGCGCAGGTCGAACGTCCGGACCTGGCCCGGCTGACCGCCGACGGCCGGGTCGTCATCGTGTTCTCCGATATCGAGGGCTCGACGGAGTCGAATGCGGCGATGGGCGACCGGGCCTGGGTGAAGCTGCTCGACAGGCACAACCGGCTTGTGGAGAACTGCGTCGGCCGGCACGGCGGCCACGTCGTCAAGACACAGGGTGACGGTTTCATGATCGCGTTCGCCGACCCGGAGAACGCGGTGCGGTTCACCACCGCGGTGCAACACGCACTGGCCGAGAAACCCGAGCGCTGGCAGGGCATTCGGGTGCGGATGGGCGTACACATGGGCACGTCGGTGCGGCGCGGGGACGACCTGTTCGGACTCGACGTCGCAATGGCGGCCCGGGTCGCCGATCAGGCGGACGGCGGCGAGATCCTGGTCAGTGAGCCGGTGGCCGACGCGGTCGCCGACCTCGACGACATCGCGCTCGGCGCACCGCGCGAGGTCGAGCTCAAAGGTCTTCCTGGCACCCACCGGCTGTTCCCGGTGATGAGCGAGCGGGATTCCTAGACGCGGGGCTTAATGTGGCGTGTCACCCACTGGGCGGCGAGCTTGACCAGGCCGGTCTTCGGATAGCTGATGTGCGCGTCCCAGTTCCTGCCGAGTGAACAGATGGGATCGGCCGGCGCGCACAAATCTGCCGTACGGGAGCCGAAGACCGGGCTCATCCGGGTGAGCGGCTGGCCGATGCGCGCCGCCGGATTACCGAAGACGACGATCGACGCGATGTGCGGCACCACTGCGGCAGGGAGCGGGGCGGTGTACCCGAGCCCGGCGACGGGCGAGGTGGCGACGACGTCCACCACGGCCGCACCCTGCGAGTAGCCGCCCAGCACGATCTGCGTCTTCGGACATCTCGCGACGGTGTTCTGCACGCGTTTGCTCATATCGGTGGCGCCCGCTGCGGCCTTCATGAAGTCCCACGATGCCGGGTACTTCACCGCATAGCTGCCGACCGTCGAGCCCTTCACCATGGGCTTGAGGGTGTCGACGAACGCCTGGCCGACGGCACCGATGCCGGCCGGCTCATCGGTTCCCCGCGCGAAGATGACCTCGATGTCCGGGCATTCCGGGGCGGCCGATGCGGCTGGCGGCACGATCACGCCCGCGGTGGCGACAGCGCTGACCGCGGCGGCGACGAAGCCCGCCCGGCTGCCCTTGTGCCCGCCCACAGGCATGCCTCTCCTCGACTGGGCCCCGTCCGACACGGTTCCACCAATACCCAATAGTCACTTTTACCACTCTTTTAACAGCGGCGCCCAGGCATAGACGTCGTGGTGAGCGGGTATTGCAAGGGCGTGGTTGGTGCGCGGGATCCGCTTTTCGACGAGCTCCTCGACCTCGAGCGAGCGGGCTGGGATTCGCTGTGCAAGGCGACCGGCGCCGATTTCTACGGCGAGATCATGCTCCCCGACGCGGTCATGGTGCTCGCCAACGGCATGGTGATGGACCGTGAGACCGTCGTCGGTGCGCTCTCGGCGTCGCCGCCGTGGCGGACCTATGAGATCAGCGAGGCCCGATTGATCGCCGTCGACGACGACAACGCTGTTCTGGTCTACACCGGCACGGGCTATCGCGACGGCGACGAGCCTGCCTTTGTCGGCGCGATGTCGAGCGTCTACCACCGCGCCGACGGTCGCTGGAAGCTCGTCCTCTACCAACAGACCCGAATGCCGGACTGATGGCGAAATATGCCCTCAACGAGTCGGCCGTCAAATTCGCCCGCGGCCTGATCGACTCCCGGCAGTACGTGCTCGACAGCGACTGGGGCGAAGTGCAACCGCGAGCCGATGCGCAGAACGCGTACCTCGAGAACCACGATTGGGACTCGTACGCGAACTGGCACCTCGGCTTGACCGAGGGCGCCAACGACGAGACCAAGGCCCGATATGCGTTCGTATACGGCGACTTGCGCCGCCTCCACCGGACCGGCTTGATCGCCTGCGTGTACCGAGCCTCGGAATGGCGGCACAAGGCCGTGGAACTCGCGGCCCACGACCTTCTGCAGCACCTCGACAAAACCGCAGGGATCACCTAGCGGTCGATTTCGTCAGATCGCCTGTTGCGTCGGCAGAATCGTGATCTCGGTGAGATTGATGTGGCGCGGATTCGCTGCGATGAACGCGACCGTCTCCGCCACGTCCGCCGGACTCAGCACATCGATCTCCTCGATGAGGTCGGCCATCAGCCGGCTCGCGTCCGGGTCGGTGACGTGGTCGGGCAATTCGGTATCCACCATGCCGGGTTCGATGGTGGCGACTCGCACCATCTTGCGGCCGAGCTCGACGCGGAGCAGTCGGGTCAGCTGGCTGAGATACGCCTTGGTGCCCGAGTAGACCGAGAACTTCTCCAGAACCCGGGTCGCCGCGATCGAGGACGTGGTGATCAGATCGGCGGTCTGGCCTGCCGCGGCGGCGTCGACGAGGTGCGGTACGAAGGCGCCGATGGTGTTCATCACACCGGTGATGTTCAGGTCGATCTGGCGCTGCCAGTCATCCACCTTGAGGTCATCGATCGGCGATATCAGTTGAACCCCGGCGTTTGCGAACACCAGGTCCACCCGCCCGAACTCGGCCGACACGTAGTCGGCCGCCGTGGTCACCGCGTCGCGGTCGGTGACGTCGAGGGGCACCGCGAGAGCTTTCCCGCCGTCCGCGGTGATGCGCTCGACCAACGCGTCGAGGTTGGACTTGCGCCGGGCCGCAACGGCGACTCGCGCACCAAGGCCGGCCAGCCGCAGGGCGGTGGCTTCGCCGATTCCGCTCGACGCACCCGTCACGAAGGCGGTACGGCCGGCAAGGGTGGCGGAGGTGATGATCTCGGACATTTCTCTTCCTTTCGTTGAGTGCTGTAGTCGAAACAACCAGCCGGCCCCGCTCGAAAAGGTGCTCAAACCGGCCCGCCTTATCGGGGGACAAAGTGGGCCACCCTTGGACGTGCCGGGGCCGCTGCGGCACGCAAGACTGGTGACGTGGACAGGAATCGTTCCGAGCTCGCTGACTTTCTCAGCACGCGGCGGGCCCGGCTCACACCCGAGGATGTGGGTTTCAGTGCGGACTCCGTCCGACGGCGCGTGCCAGGGCTGCGACGCGAGGAGCTCGCGCAGCTGGCGGGCGTCAGCGTCGACTACTACACGCGCCTCGAGCAGGGCCGCAGCCGCAGCGCGTCGGACGACGTCCTCGACGCGCTCGCGGCGGCGCTCCAGCTCAACGCCGCCGAGCGCGATCACCTGCACAAACTGGGCCGCCCGCAACCCCAGAAGCGGCATCGGCGTGCGCGGCCTCAACACGTCCATCCCGCGACATTGGATCTGTTGGGACGCCTGGACGGCGTGCTCTCACCGGCGTTCATCCTCGGCAGGCGTTTGGATGTGCTCGCGCACAATCGACTGGCCGGTGCGCTGATCACCGAGTTCCGTCACCTGCCCGCACCTGAGCGCAATCAGGCCCGGTTCGTCTTCTTGGACCCGCATGCTCGCGAGCTCTACACGGACTGGCGCCAGGTCGCCATGGACACCGTCGCGATGTTGCGGCACGACGCGGGCCGCTACCCGGACGACCCCAAGCTGTCGGCGCTCGTCGGTGAATTGTCGATACACTCCGAGGAATTCCGTACCTGGTGGGCCCGCCACGATGTCCAGCGCCGCACCACCGGAACCAAGAGCTATCACCACCCCGTCGTCGGAGACCTCACCGTGCAGTACCAGGCCCTCAATCCCAGCGGTGACGAGGACCAGGTGTTGATCGTCTACACTGCAGAGCCCAGTTCGGCCTCGGACACAGCGCTACGGCTGTTGGCCAATTGGCATGAACGCGAACGTGATTCGGGCACCGCGGTGTCCGTCCGAGAGGAGAGCCGATGACGCATACCGAGCGTGAAGCACAGGCCGTCGCAGTCGTGCGCCGCAACACCGAGGAGGTGCAGGGGCAGGGAAACTTCGAGTTGTTCGAAGAGCTCTTCGCCGACGACTTCGTCGATCACACGCCGCAACCGGGGACTACTCCCGACAAGGACGGCGTCCGCGTGTTGTACCGCCGGCTTCGCGAAGCTTTCCCCCGACTTCCGCCCGGAGATCCATTGGCAGACCGTCGACGGTGATCTGGTGACCACCTACAAGACCTACCACGGGACCCACCACGGCGACTTCCTCGGTATCGCGCCGACCGGGCGGCTTGTCCAATTCGAGACGGTCGACGCGATGCGGGTCCGTGACGGCCGAATCGTCGAACACTGGGGTGTCGCCAATCTCTACTCGGTGGTCGGTCAACTGGGAGCACGCATCGAGCAGGCATGACCGCCGTCACCGGCGAGCGTGGCTGTCCAACGCCATTGGGAGACCGCGTTGGCGAACCCAGTCGTGGTGAATCCGGCCCAACTCCGTGACGGGCTCGGCGACACCGTCCATGTCATCCATGAGCGCCTTCGCGTACAGCGACGCGTTCATGCCCGCGCCGATGTGCGTCAACGCGAGTTGAACCCGGGGGAACATCGAAAAATCTTCGGGCACAGCCATCCGATTGACGGGATTGTCGGCGCTGGTCGAGAACAAGGCCTGCATCAGGCGTGCCGTGGCGTCTGTCGTGTAGGTGACGGGTTGAGGCATTTCCGTCATCTCGTGGAGTAGTACGTCCCACCACGATCGCAGTTCGTCCAACGTGATGGGACGGCCGTTGGCGAAGAATCCCAGCTCGGTCATCAACACGCGACAGTCTTCGAATCGGCCTTCCAGCGCAGCGCGATTCATCGCGACCCACGGGTGGCGAAGCCGCTCGGGCAAAACCTTCACACATCCGAAGTCCAAGAAACCCACGGTGCCGTCGAGGTTGAAGCGAAAGTTGCCGGGATGGGGGTCGGTGTGCAGCAGGTTCCCATGGCGGAAGTTTCCGTGCACGAACCGGGCGATGATCTCGGTCCACCGGTTCTTCAGCTCCTGATCGGCGTGCCGCGCTGCGTCCCAATCCATCCCGGGCAGCAGCGTCATCGTCAGCACGCGGTGCCCGGAAGCCTCCGGAATGACTTCCGGGACACGGATGAACGGATGATCACGATAGAGATCGGCGAATCGGGTGATCGCCTGCGCTTCGTGCCGATAGTCGACCTCCTCGGCGATTCTGGCGGCGGCTTCGCGCGCAAGGCCGCGGATATCCGCCGCGATGCCTGCGGCGGCTGTCGCGAACCGCATGAACGTCGCGAGCAGCTCGGTGTTGGCGAGGTCATCGCGGATTGCTTGCGCCACACCGGGATACTGCAGTTTGACGGCGACCTCGCGACCATCGCGCAGAACGGCACGGTGAACCTGCCCGATCGACGCGGCCGCCATGGGGTCGTCGTCGAATTCGGCAAACAGTTCGATCGCGTCTCCGAGTTCGGCGGTGAGCACGTCGCGCATGAGAGCTGGGTCCATGGGCGGTGCGTCCGCGCGTAATCGGGTCAGTGCCTTTTGGTACGGCGAAAAGCCGCCGCTGCCGAACGCGTCGCCGTCGACCATGGACATCAACTGCCCGACCTTCATCAGCACGCCGCGCGAATGACCCAGCAGGTCGGTGTAGCGGTCCGCGGTCCGCTCGTGAAAGCGAGTGACCGCGCCGGTGTCACCCGACCGTTGGCGAAACTCCGCGACGAAGCGTCCCCCGACGGCCCGCGCGGTGAACCCGGCCAGCGGCATCGTCCGCCGGATCCGCCCGCGCGGCACGGAATTGTCTTGCGGCATCGGGGCTCCCCACTGTCGGTATCCGCAGCCGTAAAGTAGAGTCTTACACAAAGTAAGTGATCACTTTGGAGAGGTCAATGGCTGCACCCGCGCCGACGCGTGAACGGCTGGTCACCGAGGCCATGCGGCTGTTCAGCGACAAGGGTTTCGATGCGACGAGCGTGTCCCAGATCGAGGCCGCGGCGGGCCTGGCCCCGGGATCGGGAGCCCTGTACCGCCACTTCAAATCGAAGGACGCCCTCCTGGAAGCGGGTATCGATCGTCAGCTCGACCGACGCCGTGCCATGCGTGATATCCGCGCGCTGTTCGCCGGGCTCGACGACTTGCGTGCCGAGCTCACGGTGCTGGGGCGCTACCTGCTCAGCGTCGTCGACGAGGAGATCGAGATGCTCCAGATCGCCGCGCGAACCCCGGCCGGCCGATCAGCTCGCCTTGACGCTGCCTACAGCGCGCTCATCGACGGGCTTAACGGTGAACTCGCCGAGTGGATAACCGCGTGGAAGCCTGAGCGGCCGCAGACCGATTGCGAGGCTCTCGCGGCATTGGGAGTCAACGGAATACTGGGCGTCCGCTTCGCGAGCCATCTCGTGCACCGGACGCAGTCCCGCGTACCGGACGACAGGTACCTGGCGGAATGGACCGCTGTGCTCGCCGCCAGACTCGAGTCCTGTTGATCAGCCGGTGCGTCAGGCTTCGTGACCCGGTTCGAGGTCTTTGACGTCGGTGAAGCTCACCCAGGTGTGCGGGCCGTCTGGCGCCTGCCCGGCAACGGGTTCCAGCAGATGGCCGACGTGGTCGCCGAGGTCGAACCTGCGGGTGATCGAGCCAACGAACCACGCCGCGGCCGCCTCCAGGATCGGTGTGCCCTCCGGCCCTTCGCGCCAGCTCCAGCGCTTGAATTTGTCGACCGTATCGCCGGTTTCGCTTCCGAACCACCGGGCGAGCTCGATGTCGTTGCGCGCCACCAGATGCACGCCGAGGTGTGTCGCGTCCTGCGCGACTTTGAACGTGTGGTTCTTGCGCGACAAGCCGATCAGGAACTTCGGTGGATTGATACTCGACTGCGTCGCGAACCCCACCAGACAGCCGCCCATCCTGTCCCCGGCCCGGGCCGTGACGACGAACATCGGGTAGTCGAGCAGACCCACGAGATCGTCGAACGCCGCGGAGGCTGTTCTGTGGTCATCAGACATCGCACCGACCCCTCAACCGCATGACAGCAGTATGCCCGCGCCGCGTGTTTGGGGAACGGCCGCCGGGGTAGCCAGATCCCAACATCTGCGATGGGAGTCCTGCTGTGAAAGCTGTTACCTGGCATGGCCGACGCGATGTGCGGGTGGATACCGTGCCGGATCCCGAGATCCAGGAACCCACGGATGCGATCATCGAGGTGACCTCCACCAACATCTGCGGATCGGATCTGCATCTGTACGAGGTGCTGGGCGCCTTCATGCATGAGGGGGACATCCTGGGCCACGAACCGATGGGGATCGTGCGCGAAGTGGGCGCCGAAGTCGACGGGCTCGCGGTCGGTGACCGCGTGGTCGTCCCGTTCCAGATTTCGTGCGGGCACTGCTTCATGTGCGACCAGCAGCTCTATACGCAGTGCGAGACAACGCAGGTGCGGGATCAGGGCATGGGGGCAGCGCTGTTCGGCTACTCCGAGCTGTATGGCCAGGTGCCCGGCGGCCAAGCCCAGTACCTGCGGGTTCCGCAGGCGCAGTTCACCCACATCAAGGTGCCCGAAGGGCCGCCCGACGCGCGGTTCGTCTACCTGTCGGATGTGTTGCCGACCGCATGGCAGGCCGTCGCGTACGCCGACATTCCGAAGGGCGGTTCGGTGACGGTCCTGGGACTGGGAGCGATCGGCGACATGTCGGCTCGCATCGCCCAGCATCTCGGCTACGACGTCATCGCAGCTGACCGGGTGCCGGAGCGACTGGAGCGGGCGAAGACTCGCGGCATCCGTACCGTCGATCTGCGCTCGCTCGGCGTGCCGCTCGGCGACGTGATCCGGGACATGACCGATGGGCGCGGCACCGACTCGGTGATCGACGCCGTCGGCATGGAAGCGCACGGTTCACCCGTCGCCTCGATGATGCACAAAGTGACCGCTCTGCTACCTGACGCGGTCGCGAAACCGATGATGCAGAAGGCGGGGATCGACCGGCTCGACGCGCTCTACTCGGCGATCGACATCGTGCGCCGCGGCGGCACCGTGTCGTTGATCGGTGTCTACGGCGGCATGGCCGACCCGATGCCGATGATGACGTTGTTCGACAAGCAAATCCAGCTGCGGATGGGGCAGGCCAACGTCAAGAGATGGGTCGACGACATCATGCCGCTGCTCACCGACGACGACCCGCTCGGCGTCGACACATTCGCCACGCACGTCCTGAGCCTCGACAAAGCCCCGCACGCCTACGAGATCTTCCAGAAGAAAGAAGATGGCGCGGTCAAGATCATGCTCAAGCCCTAAGTTTGGTGCCCGGCGACCCGGGAACCCCGACGGCATGACGGTAAAAGTGCGCCAAGGAACGGTCGTGGTGTTCACCGACGTGGTGTGTGGGTGGTCGACCGTAGCGCTGCATCGCTTCTACGAGGCGCGCGACCGTGCCGGCTTGACCGACGCGGTTCGCGTGGACCATCAGCTGTTCCTGCTCGAGGACGTCAACAAGTTCCCGATCCCCAAGCGCTTTCTCGACAGTGAGATTCCGGTCGTCGGTGCGTTGGCCCCGGAATTCGGTTGGAAGCCATGGCAAGGCGACGCGTCGACGTGGCCCATCACCGCGCTGCTGGCCAACGAGGCGGTGCACGCCGCCAAGCGGCAATCCCCGCAGGCGGCCGAACAACTCGACATGGCGCTTCGACATGCGTTCTTCACCGAAAGCAGGCCGATCTCGCTACTCCACGAGATCGTCGACGTCGCGGGCGGGTGCGCCGGCGTCGACGCGGATGCCTTGCGCAGCGACCTCGACAACGGAACCGCGCGCGGCGAGATGATGCGTGGTTACCGTGAGCACGCCGAGGAGGTCCAGGGCAGCCCGCACTTCTTCCTCGCCGACGGCTCCGACGTCCACAATCCCGGCATCGAACTGCACTGGGAAGGCGAACCGGGATCGGGTTTTCCCGTGGTGGACGTGGACGACCCCTCGGCGATGGATGAGCTCGTGCAACGCGCGGCCGGTTGACAGTCGGTGGTCGAAATAAGCTGATGAACATCCGACCCGCAGAGGAAGTGCATGTTCATCGTCGTTCTCGCCACGATTCTCGGGCTGATGCACTTCTACATCTGGATACGCGTCATCAAGAGCACGACCTCGCCGGGTCGGGTGCGGCGGCTGCTCACCACGGTCTTTCTCGTGCTCACCGCGCTGTTGTTCGCGACGCTGATCCTGCCGCGGGTCATCGGGCTGACCGAGTCGGCGTGGTTCGCGTGGCCGGGCTATGTCTGGTTTGCCCTGGTGGTCTATCTGTTTCTCACCCTGCTCGTGTTGGAGCCGGTTCGGCTCGCGCTGCGCGGCTGGGTGCGGCGCGTCCCTGAACCACCGGCCGCGCCCGCCGTCGAGGACCCGCCGTCGGCCGTCAACCGACGGCTGTTCCTCGCTCGTGCCAGTGCGGTCGCGGCAGGTGTGGCGTCGGCGGGTCTGGTCGGGGCGGGCATGTCCAGTGCGCTCGGGCCGCCCGACCTGTTGCGGGTGCCGGTGCGGCTACGCCGACTCGATCCGGCGTTCAACGGGTTCCGGATCGCGGTGGTGTCGGACATTCACCTCGGCCCCTTGGCGGGGCGTGCTCACACCGAGCGGATCGTCGAGTTGATCAACGAGACCTCGCCCGACCTCGTCGCGATTGTGGGCGACCTGGTCGACGGCACGGTTGAGGAACTCGGGGCTGCCGCAGAACCCTTGCGGGACTTGGTGTCTCGCGAAGGCGCGTTCTTCGTGACGGGCAATCACGAGTATTTCGTCGACGACACCACCGCGTGGCTAGGCGAACTCGAGCGGCTGGGCATCCACACGTTGCGCAACGAGAACACGCCGATTCGCCGCGGCGGTGCCGGATTCGATCTGGTCGGGGTCAACGACGTCGCCGGTGATTCCATCGCCGAGCCGCCGGACTTCGACCGCGCGCTCGACGGGACGGATCGGTCGCGGCCGACGGTGCTGCTCGCGCATCAACCGGTACAGGTGGCCGAGGCGGCCGACCGCGGAGTGGATCTGCAATTGTCGGGGCACACGCACGGTGGACAGATGTGGCCGTTCCACTATGTCGTGCAGGCCGTCCAACCGTCCCTGGCCGGACTGTCGAACGTCGGTGACACCCAGTTGTATGTCTCTCGAGGCGCGGGATTCTGGGGTCCGCCCGTACGCGTCGGCGCGCCACCGGACATCAGTGTCCTGAGTCTGCAGACCGATTGACCGGGTGAACCCCGCAGGGCACTGAGTCGTTTCACTACGGACTATTGACCACGGATTTCCAAGGGTCCGGTCGGGCCGCGCGCAGGCCAGTCTTGGTTCGACGGACACGAAAGGTAACCCCGATGTCGAAGATACTGCTGCAGACCACGATCGCGGAAAATGCCAACGACTGGGATGTCAGCCGCTTCTCGCTGCTGGCCGAGGAGTTGACGGCCGCCGGGCACGAGGTGATCGCGCGCAACCGCGCCGCAGGCGCCGACGACCCGGTGCTCAGCCACATCGACGAACTCGGCGTCGATCAACTGTGGCTCATGTGCGTCGACGTCGGCGACGGCCTCACTTCGGTCGAGGCGGACGCCATCCTCAGATTCCGGGAGAACGGCGGCGGAGTCCTCACGGCCCGCGATCACGAGGATCTTGGCTGTTGCCTGGCCTGCCTCGGCTCACTTGGCATCGTCAACGAATTCCACGACGCGAGCATCGACCCGGCGACCATGTGCGACGACCCCGACAACCCGGACATCTCGTGGCCCAATTATCACTCGGGCGCCAATGGCGACTACCAGCCGGTGCTGACCGACGGCCCGGTGCACGAACTGCTGCGCACCGACAAAACCGCGAGCGGGCAGATCGAGTGGTTCCCGGCTCACCCGCACGAGGGTCTGGTGTCACCGACCGGCTCGTTCACGTCAGTCCTGGCACAAGGCCGCAGCAAGGCGACCGGCCGCAAATTCAACCTCGCCGTACTGCTCGACGGGGAACTGACGGCCGACGGTCGGCCGATGGGGCGCGCGCTTGCCGAGTCGACGTTCCACCACTTCGCCGACTACAACTGGGACACCGACCGGGGCGCGCCGTCGTTCGTCACCGAACTGCCGGGTGCGCAGATCAAGGAGGATCCTTACCCGCTTGCGGTCTTCAAGGACTACGTGCGCAACATCGCGAACTGGCTACAGCCGGTGGCCGGCGAATCGGGCAACGCGGTGATGTCGCCGGAGGTGTTGTCGCAGGCGTAAATACCGCGCGGTGCATGACATTGGCAAAGCCTGGGTACTTACGGCTGGGGAGGAGCCGTATCGGAAGGACCCATGACAACACCGCGATTGCAGTTTGACCAGCGTGACGTGGCCGAAGCCCAGCACATTGTGGGCACGGTCGCGTCGGCGTTCTCGGCCAAGGTCGTCGGCCAGAACCATCTGCGGGAATCGATGCTCGTCGCGCTGCTCGCCGGCGGTCATCTGCTGGTCGAAAGCGTCCCTGGGCTGGCCAAGACCACGGCCGCGCGCGTGGTGGCCGAATCCATCGACGGCAGCTTCCGCCGGATCCAGTGCACGCCAGACCTGTTGCCGAGCGACATCATCGGCACGCAGATCTATGAGTCGGCCACCAACTCGTTTGCCACGCAACTGGGCCCGGTACACGCCAACATCGTGCTGCTCGACGAGATCAACCGCTCGAGCGCCAAGACGCAGAGCGCGATGCTCGAGGCGATGGAAGAACGCCAGACCACCATCGCGGGCGTCGAATACGCGATCCCCGAACCGTTCCTGGTGATGGCGACCCAGAACCCCGTCGATCAGGAAGGCACGTACCCGCTGTCGGAGGCACAGACCGACCGGTTCATGCTCAAAGAACTCGTGCACTATCCGTCGACCGAGGACGAGGTCGAGATCATCGAACGGATGGATGCCGGACTCTACGACCGGGCGCACCGAACCGCCCCGGTTGTCAGCGTCGATGACGTGCGGCGCGTCCAGGACATCGTCAGGTCCGTGCACCTGGACCGCGCGTTGATCGAGTACGCCAGTCGTCTGGTGGGTGTCACGCGGGAACCCGACAAGTACCTGCCCGCCAATCTCGCCCGGCTCATCGAATATGGGGCCAGCCCACGTGCCACGATCGCGTTCTGCCGAACCGCCCGCGCGCTTGCCGTGCTACGCGGTCGCGGACATGTGGTGCCCGACGACATCGCCCGGCTCGCCCATCGCGTGCTGCGGCACCGCTTGATCCTTGGGTTCGAGGCCGCCAGCGCCCGGGTCACGCCCGACGTCATCGTCGACGCGGTGCTGCGCGCGGTTGCCGTTCCGTGAGGTCCGTGAGACGACTGTGGGCAAGCATCTCGACTCTGCCAAGGCGTATTTCGGCCGAGACGCCGGCGGCCTGCTCGAAGGTGGCCGCTACGCGCTGATCCATACCCGCAGCCTCGAATTCGACGAGCTACGTCCCTATGTTCCCGGCGACGACGTACGTGACATCGACTGGAAGGCGTCGGCCCGCTCGGGCCACACTCTGATCAAGCGATTCGTCTCCGAGAAGCACCACAAGATTCTCGTCGTGGCCGATGCCGGCCGAAACACGTCGGCGCTGGCGCCATCGAGAGAGCCGAAAAGGGATGTCGCGGAGAACATCATCGGCGCGATCGGTCTCATCACCCTGCCCCGTTCCGACGAGATCGGCATGGTGTTGGGGGACCGTCGCGGCTGCGTCGACATCCGGTTGCGTCGCGGCGAGACACACATCGAGAGCATGCTGCACCGGTTCCATCACCACGCGACGACCAAGCCCGGTCCGAGCGACATCCTGGTTCAGCTCGAGTGGGTGGCCCGGCACTATCGGCACCCGCTACTGGTGTTCGTGGTGTCGGACGAACCCGAGATCAGCGACCGGCTGGCCGACGTGCTGCGCTCCCTGACGGCACGCCACGACGTGCTGTGGGCCATGGTCGCCGACCTGCCGGCAGTGGCTGCCGACGAGGACGGCGGACGTGGTTTCGACGTCGCGGACGGCAGTTTCGTCCTGGACAAGCTCGAACCGCACGTGATCGGCGCTTATCGGCGCGCCGAAGAGGAACGACGCGAACAGCTTTCGGAGTTTCTGACGATCCACCGCATACCGCATGCCCGGATCGGCAGCAGCCGGCGGATCCGGGTGGCACTGACCGCGATGACGGGGGTGTACGCCCGTGCCGGATGACTTGTTGCGGCATGTGATCGGCCCGTCCCCGTATTCGTCGTCGTGGTGGTGGCTCGCCGGGGCTCTCATCCTGGTGCTCATCGTCTGGTACACCGCCGTATTCGTGCTGACGTCTTCGGATCAGCGCCTGCGCGACCTTCCGATCCTCGGGGCCGCACGCGACGAGCTGATCAAGCGCCGAGCCACCCGCGCTGTCCGGTCCATCGGAAACCGGTACCGCTCCGGCGTTCTGGACGCCGCACCGGCAGGCGCGGCGCTGAGCCGTGAGTTGCGCATGTTCCTGCACGCGACAACGGGGATCCGCGCACAGTACATGCAGGTTGACGACATCGCAGCGAGCACGCTCGCACCGGCCGCACCGATTCTGTCGGATTTGACCGACGTGCAGTTCAACGATCGCTCGACGGTCGACGTCGGCGTGGCAAGCGTTTCGGCCGAGGAGTTGATCCGCTCATGGAGCTGATCTGGTGGATCGTTGTCATCGCCGGATGTGTGGCCCTGGCCGGTTGCGTGGTCTACGCGCTTCTGTGGCCTCAACACGTGGACCGTCAGCGCATGCGGCCGCTGGCGAACACCGGGCGCTTGACGCGGCTGCCGGAATACCTGCGCGCCGTGCGTCTGCGCACTCTCACCGCCTGCGTGTCGATCGCGCTACTCGTGACGGCATTCGCGGCGGCGATCCTCGTCACGGCCCGGCCCACGGGCCTGCCGTCGACCACGCAGAACAGTGAGGCTCTTGCACCCGAGGACATCATGGTGTGCGTCGGCGGCCCGGTGTCGGAACCCGCGGTCGGGGCGACCCTGCGTTATTTCGCCCAGCGGGTCACCTCGTTCGGCACCGAGCGGATTGGCCTCACCTCGGCCAACCGGCGTGTTGTTCCGTTGACCCGCGATTACCAGTACGCCGCAGCGCAATTCGCCGCGTACGCGCAACCGGTCGAACAGCAGGACGGCGAGCCGTTCATCGCACCGGTGTCCTATGTCGACTACGCCGAGAACGTCGAGGACGTGCTTGCGTTGTGTCTGACCGGTTTTCCGTCGTTCGATGAGAAGACCCCGCAGCGCCGGTCGTTGATCTACGTCGGCCCGCAGTCGCTTCCTGGCTCGGGGGATGCGAAGCTGTTCACCGCTGACCGCATCGGCGAGATGGCCACGGCCGCAGGCATTCAGGTGAACGTGCTGGCCACTGACCCAGGCGGGGGACCACTCGAGGAGCTCGCGCGCAGCACCGGCGGGCGGTCTTTTGAGGCCGGTGCGACGGTGGATGGGCAGCTCGATGACATCAGAGACCATCCGCCGAGCGCGGCGTCGAGCGGCGGCAACGTCACTCGGGCCGTCGAAACGCCCGATGTCGGCTTGGTGGTGGCCTTGCTGGCGGTGGTCGCCTTGTCGCTGTGGCCGGTGGTGATACGCCGGTGACCCTGCAACCCGTCCTTCCTCCGCTGTTGCTCGCAGCAGTGGCAGTAGCCGTCCTCGCCGCTCGCGTCGCCACGCTGCGCCGGCTGTCGAACACCGAACGCACCCGCACAACGATGTGGCGCTGGGCCGGTGTGACCGTGGCCGCGCTGTTACTGCTGCTGGCCGCGGCCCGCCCGACAATCGGTGGCGATGAGGCCGAGGCCAGGGCTGCCGGCGATCGTGAGCCGAATGTGTTTGTGGTACTTGACCGATCGGCTGACATGTCGGTGCGCGACATCGACGGGCGAACGCGGATGGACGCGGCGCGCGGCGACATCGCCGCGCTCATCGACCGGTATCCCGACGCGCGGTTCTCCGTGATCGGATTCACGTCTCGGCCGTCGGTGGACTGGCCACTGTCCGCCGACACCTGGAGTCTTCGGCCCGTGGTCGCCGCGATGACGCCGGCCCCGGTGCCCGACGAGCTCACGAATGTCGGCGCGGCGGGCACCGTGCTGCGCTATCAGCTCATCAGCGCCAGGCAGCAGTTCCCGCGGGCGCAGAATCTCGTGTTCTACCTCGGCGCAGGCGCGGTGGGATCGGAAGCGCCGCAACGAGAATTCGAGCTCCCCGAGAATGCGGTCGACGGTGGCGCGGTGCTGAGCTACGGCCGCGGTGAGGTCGCGACGTTACGTGGCGTCGCTGACCAGATCGGGGTTCCGTACATAGTGCGCAGCGAAGCCGTCCCGCTCGCCGAGGTCTTGCCGGACGACAAGGCCGGGACCCGGCCCGCCGATGCCACGACGGTGGCCGCCCGCCTCGAGCTCTATTGGATCTTCGCGGGAGGCGCGGGGGTCCTGATCCTGATCGAGCTGTACCTGACGTTGCGTGAGTTCCGCCGCATCCGACCCGTCGACATAGGCGTAGTGTCATGACCCTGCGCCGCAAGCTGTTGGTGTTCTCCGCGCCCGTCGCGGGGTTACTCGTCATCGCCGTGCTCAAGCTCGTGTCGGTCGGATTGGCGGGTCAGTCCGCCGTCTCGAATTTCGCCGACCGTGACTCCGGTGCGATGGCCGGTGACGTCGCCGTCCTACGGGTACTCAACGTCGTCGAGCCCGCCAGGGCGTATTACGCCGACGGCGTCCGAGCGGTTCTGGAGAACCGGCTCGAAGACGCCGACCGACAATTCTCGGAAGCGCTGGCGCGCACCGACCATGCACAATCCTGTCCGGTACGGGTGAACCTCGCGCTCGTCCGCGAAACGCTCGGAGATCGCGCGGCGGGCGTCTTCGACAGCGAAACCGCGGCCGCCCGGTACCTCGCCGCCAAGGCCGTCGTCGAGCAGGCCCCGGACAAGTGCTTCGCGGGCAACACCGACCCCGATGTGCAGCGGCAAGCCGTGCGTGCGGATGCGCTGGCCCGGCTCGACCGCAAGATCGACGCGGTCCGTGCGATCCCGCCGTCGCCCCCGCCACCACCGCCCGCCGCGGCGCCCGTCGCGCCGCCGCCCACATCGGGTGGGACAGCGCCCGACGAGTCGGGCAACCGGCTCGACCCGCAAACCGGTGATCCGCTGGAACGGCTGCAGGAGATCCTGCGCGACGCGGCCGCGTAGGCGGCGCTCAGTCGCCGAGATAGTGTCCAGTCGAAGCGTCGGGCGACGAAGAAGGATGGGCATGGCGGTGGCGGACGGGCTGTCGGCGCGGGAGACCAAGCGCCTGCAGACGCGGGAGCGCCTCATGGGCGCTGCGATCGCCGAATTCAAACGGGCCGGCATGGCCGATGCCGATGTGGGCGCGATCGTGGCTGCCGCCGGGGTCGCGCATGGCACGTTCTTCTTCCATTTCCCGACGAAGGAGCACGTGCTGCTTGAGCTCGAGCAGCGCGAAGAGGAGCGCATCGCCAAGCAGTTCGCCCAGTACCTGCGCAAGCCGCACGATCTGGCCTCGGCACTGCGTGAGTCGATGCGGCTGGTGATCAGCCTGGAACGTCGGCTCGGTGATCTGCTGTTCAAAGATTTTCTGGCACTGCACTTCTCGCAGACCCGGCCACCGGCAGAGGACGGGCGGGATCACCCGATCATCGTCGGGGTCGCCCGTGAGATCGAGCTGGCGCAAGAGCGTGGTGAGGTGGCCGCCGACGTCAACGCGATGAACAGTGCGGTTTTCTTCCTGCTCGGTTTCTACGCGCTGCTGGTCACCACGAACGACTGGCCGACGCGTGACGCGCTGCTCGACGACTACGTGCGCCGGACGCTGCGCAGCCTCGAGCCCTAGCCGCGGACGGACGAGCGCTGATCGAGGACCGACAGCGTGCGCTCGGCCCAGCGAATGTTCTCCTGCTCGAACGAGATTCCACGCAACAGCGTCAGGTAGGGCCCCACGCGCTCGCTGTCGCGCAGGTACTCGGCTTCGGTGTGGCCGCCCAGCAGCCGGTCCCGCATGCGCTCATAGCGGGCCAGTTTTTCTGTGGCCCAACGGAGTTGATCGGCGACCAGATCGCGGACAGCCGCGGTGTCGCCCGCGTCGACGGCGTTGACCTTGATGAGCAACTCGTCGCGGATGGTCGACGGCTTCGGCGGCCTTGCGGTGAATGCGCGGATGGCGTTATGGCCGGCCTCGGTCAACGAGTACATCCGCTTGTTGGGCCGGCGCTCCTGCAGCACCGTGCGGGCCTGGATGAGGCCGTCGGCCGCCAACCGGTCCAGTTCGCGGTAGAGCTGCTGTGGCGTTGCGGTCCAGAAGTTGGCCACTGACGCATCGAAGCTCTTGGCCAGGTCGTATCCGGAGCATTCACCTCCCACCAGGGCGGCAAGCACCGCGTCGCGTAACGCCACGCGCGCAGCGTACATGGAAGTGATTAGTCAACAAAGTGATTAATCGCATATGGACTTCGGTGCCGGCGCGACCTAGCGTCAGCGACGCCTAATCAACAAAGTGACTATGTGAGGTGCCGGATGCATCCTTTCCGTCAGGCCGTCGAGGCTCGGGACGAGGCCGCGATCGCCGCGCTGCTGGCCGACGACGTCGTTTTCACCAGCCCGGTGGCGTTCAAGCCCTACCCGGGCAAGCCCATCACCGCGGCGATTCTGCGCGGCGTGATGCGGGTGTTCGAGGACTTCCGGTACGTCCGGGAGATCGGCGACGCCAACGGCCGCGATCACGTGCTGATCTTCGAGACCACCGTCGCGGGCAAGCGAATCACCGGAGCCGACTTCATCCACACCAACGACGACGGCCTGATCGACGACCTCATGGTCATGGTGCGGCCGCTGTCGGGGGCGCAGGCCCTCGCCGAGGCGATGGGTGCGCAGTTCGAGCGCATTCAGCAGGAAGCGCTCGAGGGGCGATGACCATGCGGATCGGCTTGGGTATCAACTACGCGGGCGGGTTCAAGGAGGTGGCCGCCGAGGTCGCCGACCTGGAGCGGGCCGGCCTCGACATCGTCTTCGTGCCGGAGGCGTACTCGTTCGACGCCGTGAGCGGCCTCGGCTATCTGGCGGCCAGCACCGAACGCGTGCAGTTGGCGTCGGGCATCCTGCAGCTCTACACGCGCACCCCGACCCTGACGGCGATGACCGCCGCGGGGCTCGATTACGTCTCCGACGGCCGATTCACGTTGGGGCTCGGGGCGTCCGGGCCGCAGGTCATCGAGGGCTTTCACGGCGTGCCCTACGACGCCCCGATCGCGCGAACCCGCGAAGTGGTGGACATCTGCCGCCGGGTGTGGCGACGCGAACGCCTGCAGTACGAGGGCAAGTACTACACCATCCCGCTACCGGCAGACCGGGGCACCGGGCTCGGCAAGCCGCTCAAGCTCATCAACAACCCGGTGCGCGAACGCATCCCGATCCTGCTCGCGGCGCTGGGGCCGAAGAACGTCGAACTGGCGGCCGAGATCGCGGAAGGTTGGCAGCCGATTTTCTACCTGCCGGAGAAGGCCGACGACGTATGGGGCGATGCGCTCAAAGCCGGCCGGGCCAAACGAGACCCGGCCCTCGGCGATCTCGACGTGTACGCCGGCCCGGTGCTCGCGATCGGCGACAACGTCGAGCCGCTGCGGGAGTTCGTCAAACCGCATCTCGCGCTCTACATCGGCGGCATGGGCGCCAAGGGCAAGAACTTCTATCACGCGCTGGCCACCAGCTATGGCTACGGCGCCCAGGCCGACCGGATCCAGGAGCTCTATCTGGCCGGTGACAAGGAGGCCGCCGCCAAGGCCGTGCCCGACGAGCTGGTTCGCGATGTGTCCCTCATCGGCAGCGCGGGATTCGTCAAGGAACGGCTGGCAGCGTTCCGCGAGTCCGGGGTGACCACGCTCAACGTGGTTCCGATCGGCGAGACACCCGCCGACCGGGTCAAGCTGATCGAGCAGCTGCGCGACCTGCTGTAGGTGCGGGTATGTATCGGGCGGCTAACGATTCGGTAGTGCCTCGGCGCTGACGCTCCCGTCAGCAGCAAAGCCGTGGTTCAGTGGGAACCGATGTTGGATTCCAAGTTCTCAGTGCGCCTTTCGGCCGTCGGCGCGGCGGCCGGCCTTGCCCTGTTGGCCGCCGGAGTGCCCCAAGCCGGTGCCGCGCCGGCCAGCGACGACCAGGGATATATCGATTCCACGGCGCGTTGTGAGAGTGCGGATGCGACCGTGCTGTTCGGTAGCACCGATCAGTCCCGGGTCGCGATCTGCACGGTTTCGGGCGGCGACTACGAATATCGGGGTGTCCGCGTGCGCGATGGTGCGCGGCTCATCATCCCGGCAACCCGGTCGGACGACGGTTCGTTCCTCGCCGAGAACGCCGGAATCGAATACCTCGTGACCGCCAAGTCTTTGGTCCTCAGCGCGGGCGAGCGCGTGATCCGCGAAGAAACAATGGTCGACTTCCACGGCCCGGGCGGGTCGGCAGCCGAAGAGACCACGACTCCGTCGACGCCGCTGCCGCCGCCGTTGCCCGCCGAAGTGGGTGGCAGCGGAGACGGCTGAGCAGGCACATGTGCGCCGAGCACATGAAAATGATAATCATTAGTGACATGCCTGCTCGTTCGCTCGCCCTGCTGTCGGCCGACCTCGACCAACTCGTCGCCGAAGTCGGCGCCGCAACGCTCGTCTTGACGGTCCCCGTTCTGGACGGCGCCATCCAGGTCGGCATCGGCGGGGACTATCCGACGGGCACGATCGCGGTCACGACGACCGCGTGCGGCGTGCAGGTCCGCCATGCCGACGGCAGGCCGATGCAGGTGCACATCGTGCGGGACTGGCAGGGCGCAGACTCGCCGGGCATCCGCAGCGCGCTCTTCGGTGAACCGGTGGATGAGCTGACGCTGGAGCGGCGCGGGCGGTCGTGGGTTACCTGCGCGGGCCTGCCGGTCCTCGGGGTCGACGACCTCGCGGCGTTCGTCAACACGGTCGCCCGGTTCGCCGCGGCGAAGCGCCGGAAAGCCCGTCAGGTGGTCGCGGCGTAAGTCTGCAGGTACTGCGTCAGCGCCCGTTCACCTTCGGCGAGTACGGCGCGGTCGCCTGCCGGACCCGCGCGGTAGGCGAGTTCGAGCACCCGGTCACCCATTTCGACGGCCACGGCGGTGACCAGCGGATCGGTGTCGGGACGCAGCAGCCCCCAGTGCAAGAGGGCGGCGTGTAGGGCTTCGGCGAACTCGGCCCGGCGCAGCCTCGGATCGGCGAGCAGGCCCCTGGCCAAGCTCGTGTAGTGCAGCGTCACCAGGTGCGGGTGAGCGCGCAGGTGCTCGTAGTGGAACTCGAAGATTCCGTGGATCACCTCGGACAGGCTGCTGGGATTGAGCGCGCTGAGCACAGCGGCGCCGTCGGCGTCGCGCCGATCGAGATGGTCGAGCACGATCTCCTGCAGGATCGCGTCCCGGTTCGGGAAGAACTGGTACACCGTGGCGACCGGAACGTCGGCGCGTTCGGCGATGGCGCGGGTCGTGACGGCGTCGGCGCCGTCAGCCTCCAGTAATTCCATCGCCGCGGCCCGAATCCGTTCGACGCGCCGTTTGCTGCGTTCCTGCACTGGCTGTCGACGACGCAATGGGTTGCGGGTGACCACCTATGCATCGTCCCATACGGCTAACATGAACACGATTCATGTTAATGTTTCGCGCAGGAGTGGACAGATGACCGGACCGGCTTGGTTCGCCGCACCCCCCGAGGTGCATTCGGCGCTGTTGTCGAGCGGGCCTGGCCCCGCCTCGCTTCTCGCCGCGGCCGGTGCCTGGCACGGCCTGTCACTCGAATATTCCACCGCGGCAGCTGAACTCACGGCTGTGCTCGGTACGGTTCGAGCCGGATCCTGGCAAGGGCCGAGCGCCGAGCGCTACGTGGCCGCGCACGGTCCCTATCTGGCGTGGTTGTCGGTGCAGAGCGCACACAGTGCCACCGTCGCCGCGCAGCACGAGACCGCGGCGGCGGCGTATTCCGCAGCCCTGGCCGCGATGCCCACCCTCGCCGAGCTGGCCGCCAACCACGCGATCCACGGCATCCTGGTTGCCACGAACTTCTTCGGGATCAACACCATCCCGATCGCACTCAACGAGGCGGATTACGTCCGCATGTGGATTCAGGCCGCGACCACCATGAGCACCTACCAGGCGGTATCGGGGGCTGCCGTGGCAGCGGTGCCGGTCACCGTGCCGGCACCCATGGTGGTCGCCCCCGGCGTCGGTGAATCCGGCTCGGCGATCGCCGCCGCCATGCAGAGCAGTGGCCAGCCCCAGGCGGCGGAATCCGGCTCGGCGCTCAACATCTCCGACGCGATCTGGCAGTTCCTGGAGGACTATCTCGCCACCGCGCCCGGCGGCCAGGAAACCCTCGAGTTCCTCCGAAATCCGGAAGCGATGATCCAGGCGTTCCTGACGAGCTTTGCCACCAACCCGGTGGCCGCGCTCGTCACATGGGGGCCGACGTTCTTCCTCATCAGCTACAACCTGGTCTGGGGCTGGCCGTTGTGGTGGACGATCTACGGCCTGCTGCTCGCCTCGCCCCTGCTGCTGGCGGCGTCGCTCGGTCTCATCGGCCTCGTCGGCCTGGCGCCGCTTGCCGAAGCCGCCCCTGCGGCCGATCCCGGTACGAACGCGGCGTCCCAGCCCGCGCGGGGTGGCGAACAATCCAACGTCTATCCGGTGGCCGGACTGCCGGGCGGCTCGGCGGGGACGGTCGCATCGACCGCATCGACCGCTCCTCCCGGAACGGCCGCAGGCGCGGCTACCGTCGCGACGCCAACGGTCGCGGTGCCGTATGCGGTGTACGGACTCGATCCCGACGAAGGGGTCGGGCCGACCCTGACCGAGGGCACGGGCGCGAAGAGCCCGGCATCGGGTATCGCCGCGTCGAGTTCGGCAGCAGCCGTGGCCGCCACGCGGACCAGTCGGCGGGCCCGCCGGCGTCGCGGCGGCGACATCAAGGAGCGGGGCTACCGCGACGAGTTCATGGCGATGGACGACGGTGCCGCGCCGGATCAGGTGCAGCCCAACGAAACTCGCGCCTCCGATCGCGGCGCCGGGGTGCTCGGCGCGGCACGCGGGTTCAGCGGTACCGAGCGCAGCGCGGGCGTCGTCGGCGCGGACGGCCTGGTCACGCTCGATGCCGACCCGTTCGGTGACGGGCCGGCGAGCCCGCTACTGCCAAGAACGTGGACCGACGACACTGCGCCGGACGGCGACCGGAATTGGTGAACTGACAGGCAATCTCGCCGATCTAGGCTCGGTACGTGTGGAGGATTCGGCTGCTGACGGCGGTGCTGGCGTGCGCGTTGCTCGCCACCGCCTGCACCGGAGCGCCGGGCCGGGAACGCGAGGCCGACGAACTGCGGAGTGCGGTCGAGGCGATGCCGGGCGTTTCGAGTGTTTGGATGCGCTACAGCAACGACGTCTTCGGCGGCACCATATTCGACCTCACGGTCCACATGGACGAGGCTACCGATGTGCAGATCGGCGCGGTTGCCGCCAAGATCGATGAGCTCCGCCGCGACGACTTCGCCGAGTACGACAAGACGTTGCGGATCGCCATCGGCCGCCACACCACACTCGTTCTGGGCGCCGAATTCGACCGGGTCCAAGAGGCGGCCGGGCTGGCGCGCGCGCTGCGTTCCCACGTCGATGCCGCGAGCGTGGAGTGGCGAATCCGCGGCGAGTCGTGGTCGGTAGACGTTCGAGAAGCAGCGGATCCCGCCGTCGCGCTCGACGCGGTGCTGCGCGTTCTGGGTGGTCAGCCTGCCGCGATCGACGTCAGCCCCGCGGTCCACAGTCAGGGCGCGCACTGGCGCGTCGACGCGGGATTCGCCGCCGCGGACAAGGCGCGGATCGACCGGCAGTTGGCGGCCGTGCCGGGCCGGCCGAGTTGGGTCGGGATTCGCGACGGACGGCTCACCCAGCTGACGTTCGGGATCAGCAATCCGGCAGCCGCCTACGAGGACGTGGTGGCCGCCGTACGGGCGGTCGGCGCAGGCCCGGATCGCCCGGTGGACCTGTTGTGGGCGTGGTCCGATGACCCGGCCAAGTCCGGCGAACCGCGGTTCGCGGGCTCGGCACAGATCGGCACGTGCACGGCTGACAAGAACCGCGGTAGCGCGGCCGGCCGGCTCGTGCCCGCCGCCGCGGACCTGCAGCGCCGGATTCGCGATGAGTACGAGACCTGCCCGTGAACGCTGGAGTTCTTAAATGGAACTCCCAAGTCCCATACCGGACATGTGCATGGCTAGAATCGTGCGATGAGCTCCCCGACCACTCCGCTGTCTGGCGCTCAGGCGCGCACGCGTGCCGCGATCATCGACGCGACGGTCAAGGTGCTCGCGGACAACCGGATGGCTACGCTGCCGGATATCGCTGCTGCCGCCGGCGTGGGCCGGACGACCGTGCACCGCTACTTTCCCGATCGCGAATCCCTGCTCTATCAGGCGACGTTGGATTCCATCGCGGTGATCAATCAGTTGGCGGTCGATGTCGCCGCCGATCAGGGCCCGGCCCGCGAGGCCATGCACCGTGTCATCAACGCGATGGTCTCGGTCGGGGATCGGGTCGTGTTCCTGTTCGGGGACCCCGCCGTTATGCGCAACATCGCGCCCGCCGACCATCCCGACGATGTGCCCTTGATGGACCTCATCAAACGCGGCCAGGCCGAGGGCGTGTTCTGCTCCGAGCTCAGTGCCACCTGGATCGAGCACACGCTGTTCGCCTTGGTGCTCAAGGGATGTCAGGATGCCGCCGCCGGCGAGCTGCCCCGCCATCTCGTCGCGCCAACCATCATCCGCACGTTCGAGTGCGGTGTGCGCGCCTGAGCGATCGGTATCGTCGGATCCTGTGTCCATACTCTCCAAGCCACTGATCGCCGACGCATGGGCGCGGCTGTTCTCGGCCACCGTCAACCCGGCGCCCAAGCCGGGTGTGCGATTCCCGGAAATACCCGGGCGCACAACGTCAGCCGTCATCGCGACCCGACATGGCGACGTCACGGCCACGATCTACCACCCGGAGTCCGGTGACGCGAAACCCGGCGTGTACGTCAACGTGCACGGAGGCGGCTTCGTCGTCGGCCATCCCGAACAGGACGATCCGTGGTGCCGCTATCTCGCCGCGCACGCGAATGTCGTTGTGGTCAACCCCGATTACGTGCTGGCGCCCCGACGCCGATTCCCGGCCCCCGTCGAGCAGATCTATGACGTCGTCTGCTGGGCGGCAGCACCCGAACGCGATTGGGACGGCAGCCGGGTGTGTGTCGGTGGGCAGAGCGCCGGAGGCAGCCTGTCCGCGGCGGCTTCGCGGCTCGCACTGGAGAGCGGCGGGCCCGCCATCAGTCTGCAGGTCCTGCACTACCCGCCGCTGGACCTCGTCACCCCGACCAAGGACAAACACTCCGCGCTGGGCGCCAAGGCCGTGCTCAAGCCGTGGATGGGCGAAGTCTTCGACACCGCCTACATTCCCGACCGCGCTCAGCGCCGAGACCGCCTGGCGTCACCGGCGTGGGGGTCCAACGCCGATGACATCGAGGGCATCGCGCCCGCGCTGATCGTGACCGCCGAATACGACCGACTGCGCGACGAGGCCTGGCGGTACGCCCAGAAGTTGGAGGCCGCAGGGGCATTGGCCGAGTACCACGAGGTCCGCGGCGTCGACCATGGCTACAACATCATGAGCGACAACACCGAGGTCACCCACCGCATGTACGACCTGATGGCCGGGCACGTGCGCCGCGCCGTTGGCTCATTGACGCAGTGACGCGTGTAGCTCGAGCGTCGCGGCGACGGCGATGGCGGCTTCGGCGCCCTTCTTGACGAAGTGCTCGGTGAAATAGCCGACGTGCTCGTCGTGCTCGTGGAAGTGATGCGGCGTCAACACGACGGAGAACACCGGGACGTCGGTGTCGAGTTGCACCCGCATCAGCCCGTCGATCACCGCGGTGGCCACGAACTCGTGCCGGTAGATGCCGCCGTCGACCACGAGTGCTGAGGCGACGATGGCCCGGTAGCGTCCGGTTTTCGCGAGACGCTTTGCCGTGAGCGGGATTTCGAAGGCGCCGGGGACTTCGAAGAACTCCAGCGCGTCCGCGGCGAAGCCCAGGGTGCGGATCTGATCGGTGAAACCTTCGCGGGCCCGGTCGACGATGTTGCGGTGCCAAGTGGCTTGCACGAACGCGATCTGGGTGGCTGCGTCAGACATGTAGCGAAGTTATCGCACGGTCGCCGTGATTGATGACCTCGGCGTGACGCGAATCTCCCCGCGTAAACCTTGCGGCATCGGCGAACGTATTTAGGCTTGCCTTACCTAATTACGTGAGGCGGTTATGAGGCATATTCGAGTAGCGGTTATCGGTGCAGGTCCGGCAGGTATCTACGCCGCGGACATCCTGACCAAGGAGTACGAGCACGCCCGTGTCGACGTGTTCGACCGTCTGCCCGCACCGTACGGACTGGTCCGCTATGGCGTCGCCCCGGACCATCCGCGCATCAAGGAGATCATCAAGGCGCTGCGCCGGGTGCTCTCCCGCGACGAGATTCGCTTCATCGGCAACGTCCACTACGGCACCGACATCCGGCTGGCCGACCTGCGCCGCCACTATGACGCGGTGATCTTCTCCACGGGCGCCCGCGGCGACCGCGCGCTCGACATTCCCGGCATCGACCTGCCCGGCAGCTACGGCGCCGCCGACTTCGTCTCCTGGTATGACGGTCACCCCGACGTGCCGCGGACCTGGCCCCTCACCGCGAAGAACGTGGCGGTGCTCGGTGCGGGCAATGTCGCGCTCGACATCGCGAGGATGCTGGCCAAGCCGGCCGACGAGCAGCTCACCACCGAGATCCCCGGCAACGTCTATCAGGGCCTTGCGGCCAACGCCGCCACCGATGTGCACGTGTTCGCGCGCCGCGGCCCGGCCCAGATCAAGTTCAGCCCCATGGAATTTCGCGAGCTGTCCCACTCGCCGAGCGTCGACGTGATCGTGCACCCAGAGGGCTTCGAGATCGACGAGGCCAGCCAGCGGGCGATCAACACGAGCAAGTCGACCAAGCTGGTCGTGGACACCATGATGAAGTACCTGGAGCGTGAACCCACGAGCGCACCGCACCGTATCCACATCCATTTGTGCCAGGCGCCGGTCGCGGTGCTAGGCACCGATCGGGTCGAGGGACTGCGCACCGAACGGACAGAACTCAAGGGGGACGGAAACGTCCGCGGCACAGGAGAATTCACCGACTGGCCGGTGGAGGCGGTGTACCGGGCGGTGGGGTACCTGTCCTCGCACCTGGCCGAACTGCCGTTCGACCACCATGCCGGTGTGGTGCCGCACGACGCGGGCCGCGTGATCGACATCGACGGCGGGCTTGTCGATGCGACCTACGTGACCGGTTGGATCAAACGCGGCCCGATCGGATTGATCGGCCATACCAAGTCCGACGCCGCCGAAACCGTCAACAGTCTGCTGACCGACCTGCCGGGCCTGCGGGTGCCCGAGGTGGGCGATCCCGACGCCATCCTGTCGCACCTGTCCGACAACGGTGTCGACTACACCACGTGGGCGGAGTGGGAGCGGCTCGACTCGCACGAGATGTCACTGGGCGAGGTGCAGGGCCGCGAACGCGTCAAGGTGGTGGCCCGAGAAGAGATGATCCAGGCCGGCCGCGACGCGCTGGTGCGCGACTAACGTTCGCCGAGATAGGCGTCAGCCCAGGCGCCGATGATGCGGCCGGCCCGGTGCGCCTGCCCCGGCCCGGTGAGTAGGTGCTCGGAACCCTCCAGCGACACGAAGCTGCGGGGGTGGCGCGCCGTGCGGAAGATCGCACTGGCGTTCTCGATGCCGACGGTGTTGTCGGTCGGCGAGTGCAGGATCAGCAGCGGCATCTTCAGGGCCTTGATCTTGTCGTGCAGATGGGCGGCGCGGACGTCCTCGACGAATGCCCGTTTGAGCGTCAAGGTGCGCCCGCCGACCATCCACTGGCCGCTGCCCTCGGCGAACACCTGCTCCAGGCACGCGTCGTACTGGTGCTCGACGTGCACCGGATCGATCGGCGCGCCCACGGTCACCACAGCCCGCACGCCGGGCGCCTGTCGGGCCGCGGCCAGGACTGCCGCGCCTCCGAACGAGTGCCCGATCAGGATGTCGGCGGGCGTGCCGCGCTCGGTCATGAACTTGCAGGCCTCGATGATGTCGTCGACCTTGTGTGTGAACGAGCCGTCGCCCCAGTCGCCCTCCGACTCGCCGAGGCCCAGCGCGTCGAACCGCAGCATGCCGATACCGTCACTGGCCAACTGCTTGCAGATGCGCGACGCGGCCGGCGAGTTCTTGCCGAGCGTGAAGCCGTGGGAGAACACCCCCCAGCCCCGTACCGGCCCTTCGGGCAGGTCGATCGATCCCGACAGCATGGGGCCGGTGGAGCTGGGGAAGGAGACGCGTTCAGCCATGGGGGAGGTTTACCACGGCCGCTATCCGGACGTGGCTGACCGCACTGCCAGGGTGGGTCCGTAGGGTGGATTGGTCCGGCGGATGGTGGGCGCAGGCCCAACGGGCAATGTCGCCCGCCCCGCCGTGTTGGTACGTCATGAGATGTGGAGCAAGCAGGTGCCCCTGAACACCATCGCGCTGGAACTCGTGCCACCGACCCTGGAGCGGGGCGCACAGTACGCCGTCGACGAAGCCCACAAGGTTCTCGCACTGTCCGCCGAATCGGGCATCGAGGGCCGGATCCGTTACGTCATGATCCCCGGGATGATCGACGAGGACGACGACCGTCCGATCGAGATGAAGCCGAGGATGGACGTCCTCGACTACTGGTCGATTCTCAAACCCGAGCTGCCCGGCCTGCGTGGGCTGTGCACCCAGGTGACGTCATTCCTGGACGAGATGGCGCTGCGGCAGCGGTTGACCGCTCTCAGCGGTGCCGGCTTCGACGGCATCGCCTTCGTCGGGGTGCCCAGGACGATGAAGGACGGCGAGGGCGAGGGCGTCGCACCCACCGACGCGTTGTCCATCTACTCCGACCTCGTGCCCAACCGCGGTGCGATCCTGATCCCGACGCGCGACGGCGAACAGGGCCGGTTCAATTTCAAGTGCGACCAGGGCGCCACGTACGGCATGACGCAGCTGCTGTACTCCGACGCGATCGTGGGCTTTCTGACGGAGTTCGCCAAGACCACCGAGCACCGCCCCGAGATCCTGCTGTCATTCGGATTCGTGCCGAAGATGGAGTCGAAGGTCGGGCTGATCAACTGGCTGATCCAGGACCCGGGCAACGAGGCCGTCGCCGCCGAACAGGAGTTCGTCACCCGGATGGCCGAGCTCGAACCGGGCGAGAAGCGCAAGCTGATGCTTGACCTTTACAAACGCGTGATCGACGGTGTCGGCGGCCTCGGCTTCCCGCTGAGCATCCACTTCGAGGCGGCCTACGGGGTCTCCAAGCCCGCATTCGACACGTTCGCCGAGATGCTGGATTACTGGTCGCCGGACCGGGGCTAGGCGCGATTGCGTGTCAGCATGGTTGCCGGCACCGCCGCGAGGATGAAGAACGCCGCCGCCACCGCGACGTAGAGATACACGCCGGTGACCGTGCTCACCGGCGCGCCGGCGGCAGAAATACCGGGAATTCGCGTCGCTTTGAGCACTTCGCCGCCGGCCACGTTGAAGACCACCGCGCCGAGGGCGAGCACGACCGACACCAGTCCCGCGATTGTGCCCTGCCGTTCGGGCGGTTCGACGCCAACCGCCAGGTTGTAACCGGAAGCGCCGATCGCGCCGGCGGCGATGCCCAGCATCGCGCCGCACGCAATGGCGAGTGGGAGCACTGACACGCCCGCCACCATCGCCGAGGTCCCCACTGCCCCAATGACAATGCCGCCGAGCAACGGCAGCGCGGGCCCCACCCGCCCGGCGATCCATCCGGCGCCCACCCCGCCGATGACAATGCCGAGATTGGGTGTGGCGAGCAGTATCGCGATCGCCTCGCCATCGCCGAGGCCGTATCCCAGGCCAAGGTCGCCGGGCACCTGGGCGATGATCGCCGTCAGTTGGAGCATGCTCCGGAAGGCGCCCGCCGCGAGGCCCAAGGCCAAGAGCGTCGTAAGAATCGGTCGGCTGAGAGATCTGATGTCGATGACGGGTTCATCGACCCGCAGCGCGAGATACGCCCAACCGGCCAGCGCGGCGACGCCGGCCACGAGAAGTATCAGCATGGCACTCGACAGCCAGCCGTAATCCCTGCCGAGAGTGATGTAGGCGAGCACCGCGCCGAGCGCGCCGCCCAGCAGGAAGGCCCCGATCACGTCGACGCGGCCGGTGCTGCGGACCGGAGACTCGGGGATCAGGGTGTGCACGCACAGCGCGGAAACCGCGGCGAGCAGCGCTGCGGCGACGAACACGCTCTGGTAACCGAACGTGTCGATGATCGGTTTCATCAAGAACGGTTCGAGGATTCCGACGAGCGACGAGCCGGACGTCAGGAGTCCGACCACCGCCATCGCCACTGCGGGGCTGCAGATTTGGCGGGTGAGTGCCACCGTGAGGAAGACGGCGGCGAACGCGGCGCCCTGGAGAAAACGTCCCGCCAGGAAAATCCAGACATTCGGTGCAACAAGGCAGACGAGCGCTCCAACGCACGCGAGAAGCAGTGTGGCGACGAGTATCCGGCGTTTACCGAAGATGTCGGAACTCTTCGCGAGCAACGGCGACCAGATGGCTCCGGCCAGCATCGCGCTTGCGTTCAGCCATGCGGCCTGATCGGTGTCGAAGTGGTCGAGCAGTTGGGGCAGCACCATCATCGGCGAGCCGATGACGACATCGGCCAGGACGTTGGCCAGGGTCAGCACCGCCGCCCATAGGACGAGGCGTGTGCTCCAACGGTGCTCTCGGGTCTGAATGGCGGTTTCCAAGGGGTCTTTCACTACGCGCGTCGGCTCAGAAGCGGGATGATTAAAAGCGACAAATCGTCGCTTTAGGTACGGTACTTCGCGGCGCCTTGCATGGCAATGACGCCCTGGCGAGAATCGGCACCCGGGGCAGGAGGTGAACGGCGATGGACGACGGGAGTGCCGACCGGCCCACGCGGCGCCCCGGCGGACGCAATGCCCGCGTGAGAGCGCAGATTCTCGCCGCGACGGCAGAGCTCGTCGCGCGGGACGGCATCGCGGGCTTCCGCTATGAGGAGGTCGCCGAGGCCGCAGGCGTGCACAAGGCCAGCGTTTATCGCAACTGGCCCGACCGCGAGGAGTTGGTGGTCGAAGCCCTGCTGCGTTATGCCGAAGAACTCGCCTCGGTCGCCGATACCGGCGACATCCACCGGGATCTGGTCGACTTCCTGGTGGCCCTGGCCGGTGGCCTGGAAACGCCGTTCGGGCGGACGCTCGAACAGGTCATCCAACCCGCCCGCGAACGCTCCACGGTTCAGGTGCTGTCGAGAATTCTCGACGAGCGTGTGGCCGCGATGCGGCAGCGCGTGGACCTCGCCGTCGACCGTGGCGAACTTCCCCCGGTCGACAGCGCCTTCCTCGGCGAGATGATCTCCGGCCCAGTGCATCTCATCGTCAACCGGGGAATGCGCCCATTCACCCGCGCGGACGCCGAGCGCATCGTCGGCGTCGTGCTCGCCGGCATCAGGGCGACCGCTAGTCATCCATCGCGGCGGTGAGTCTTAGACCGCGACCACTCGCACCGACGTGAAACGTCGTCGCGCGATGCGCCATCCTTCGGCGGTTCGGACCAGTTCGTCGTCGTAGAAGCCTGCCGCGTTGACGCCAGAGTTGTTGTCGGAGGCCATGATCAGTGCGTCGACATACGTTCGGGCAGTAGCGGTGTCGCCGTCGACCGCGATGGCGTGGTTGGTCAGCCGGTGCATCGTGTGGCCGGCCATGGCGTGCGCCTCCTCCATGAAGGCCGTGACTTCCTCGACGCTGGACCAGGTGCCGATCTCGCCGTAGTCCAGCGCGCAGTCTGCGGTGAACACCGTGCGGAACAGCGGCCAGTCCCTGCGGTCGATCCCGGTCGCGTACCGCACGAGCACATCGGTTATCTCTTCACGGTCGCTCATGGCTGATCTCCGTTCGGTGTACGGCGGTATCGAGCATCTACGCCGAGGACCGCAGTCACCAGCAGGTTTGGATCCTCGGCGTAAGGCTATTTCGGCTGGCCGACCGTGAACTCGAACTCCGCGACTCCCGCGACGCCGCCGGACACCACGTCGCCGGGTTGCATCGGACCCACGCCGGCGGGTGTCCCGCTGAAGATCAGATCGCCGGGTGCGAGGTCGACGGCCGTCGAGATGGCGCTGATGACTTCGGGCACCGACCAGATCAGGTCCTTGAGATCGCCCTGCTGCTTCAGGTCGCCGTTGAGCCGCAGCCAGATCTCGCCGCTGTCCGGATGGCCGACGGCGCCGACCGGATGGAGCGGAGTGCACGGCGCCGACGCGTCGAAACCCTTCGACCAATCCCACGGCCGGCTCAGCTTCTTGGCCTCGTCCTGCAGATCCCGACGGGTCAGGTCCACGCCGACGCCATAACCCCAGACGAGGCTCAGCGCGTCCGCCGGTGGCACGTCGCGGCCCCCCGCTCCGATCGCAACGACGAGCTCGATCTCATGGTGAAACGACGAGGTCAGCGACGGGTACGGTACCGTGCCCGCGGCGTCGATCACGGCGTCGGCCGGCTTCATGAAGAAGAACGGCGGCTCGCGGTCGGGGTCTTTGCCCATCTCCCTGGCGTGCGCGGCGTAGTTACGGCCGACGCAGAACACCCGCCGGATCGGGAACCGCTCCGGGCCCGTGCTCACGGGCAGTGACGCTTGCGGTGGTGGAGGTATGACGAACTCGGTCACGGTGACCATCTTGCCGGTCGCGTGCTCGGCGAAAAATCGGGTTGCCGCGGTCGCCTATCCTGGTTCCAGTGTCGGACCGTCAAGAGCTGCGTGAGCTGCGTGCGCGTCTCGATGGCCTGACCTTCCGAGACGCGTCGCGGCTCGGTCGCCGGCTGAGGAATCTTCGCGACGGCAACCTCGACAAGATCGCCGAGCAGATCGCCGAGGCCGAGGCTCTCGTCATCACCCGGCAGGCGGCCGTCCCGAAGATCACCTATCCGGACCTGCCGGTCAGCGAGCGCCGCGACGATCTGGCGAAGGCCATCGCCGAGAACCAGGTCGTGGTCGTCGCCGGCGCAACCGGATCCGGCAAGACGACGCAGCTGCCCAAGATCTGCCTCGAGCTCGGCCGGGGCATCCGCGGCACGATCGGCCACACACAACCCCGTCGGCTCGCGGCCCGTACGGTCGCGCAACGCATCGCCGACGAGCTCGGCACACCGCTCGGTGAGGCCGTGGGCTACACGGTCCGGTTCACCGATCAGGCCAGCGACGCCACGCTCGTCAAGCTCATGACCGACGGCATCCTGCTTGCCGAGATCCAGCGCGATCGGCGCCTGCTGCGCTACGACACGCTGATCCTCGACGAGGCCCACGAGCGCAGCCTCAACATCGACTTCCTCCTCGGCTATCTACGCGAGTTGCTGCCGCGGCGGCCCGACCTCAAGGTCATCGTCACCTCGGCAACGATTGAGCCAGAACGGTTCTCGGCCCACTTCAACGACGCACCGATCGTCGAGGTGTCCGGCCGGACCTATCCGGTCGAGATCAGGTATCGGCCCCTGGAAGTTCCCGTTGCCGTCGACGACACCGAGGACCCGGATGACCCCGACCACGAGATCGTCCGCACGGAGCCACGCGATCAGACCGAGGCCATCGTCGATGCGGTCCGTGAACTGGAGGCCGAGCCACCGGGCGATGTCCTGGTGTTCCTGTCCGGTGAACGCGAAATCCGTGACACCGCAGAGGCTCTGAAGGACCTGCGGAACACCGAGGTGTTGCCGCTCTATGCCCGGTTGCCCACCGCCGAGCAGCAGCGCGTGTTCCAACCGAGCCGCACCAGCCGTCGGGTGGTGCTGGCGACCAACGTCGCCGAGACGTCGCTGACCGTTCCGGGCATCCGGTACGTCGTCGATCCGGGGACCGCCCGCATCTCGCGCTACAGCCGCCGCACCAAGGTGCAGCGGCTGCCGATCGAACCGATTTCACAGGCGTCGGCGGCCCAACGTGCGGGCCGGTCAGGACGTACCGCGCCGGGCGTGTGCATCCGGTTGTACTCCGAGGAAGACTTCGAATCCCGCCCGCGCTATACCGATCCGGAGATTCTGCGCACCAATCTCGCCGCGGTCATCCTGCAGATGGCCGCGCTGCAGCTCGGTGACATTGCGGACTTCCCGTTCTTGGATCCGCCGGACGCGCGCAGTATCCGCGACGGAGTCCAGCTGTTGCAGGAGCTGGGCGCGTTCGACGACGCTGGTGAACTCACCGATGTGGGCCGGCGCCTGTCGCGGCTGCCGCTCGACCCGCGCATCGGGCGCATGATCCTGCAGGCCGACGCCGAAGGGTGCGTGCGTGAGGTGCTGGTGTTGGCCGCCGCGCTGTCGATTCCCGACCCCCGCGAGCGGCCCACCGACCGCGAGGAGGCCGCGCGTCAGAAACATGCCAGGTTCGCCGACGAGCATTCCGATTTCATCTCCTACCTGAACCTCTGGAATTACCTGCGCGAGCAGCGAAACCAGCTGTCGGGCAGCGCCTTCCGGCGGATGTGCCGCGACGAGTTCCTGCATTACCTGCGTATCAGGGAATGGCAGGACCTCGTCGGTCAGCTGCGCAGTATCGCCCGCGATATCGGGATTCGCGAGAGTGATGAGCCCGCGGAACCAGCCAGTATCCATGCCGCGCTCACTGCCGGGCTGCTCTCCCACGTCGGGTTGCGCGAGGGCGAGACACGGGATTACACGGGTGCCCGCAACTCCAAGTTCGTCTTGGCGCCCGGCTCGGTGCTGACCAAGAAGCCGCCACGGTGGATCGTCGTCGCCGACCTGGTGGAGACCAGCAGGCTCTTCGGCCGGATCGCCGCGCGTGTCGAGCCCGAGGCCATCGAGCGGGTGGCCGGCCATCTGGTGCAGCGCACCTACAGCGAACCGCACTGGGACGCCAAACGCGGTGCGGTGATGGCCTTCGAGCGAGTGACGCTCTACGGGTTGCCGCTCGTGCCGCGTCGCCGGGTCGGGTACGCACAGATCGACCCCGTGGTGTCGCGTGAGCTGTTCATCCGTCACGCGCTTGTCGAGGGCGATTGGCAGACGCGCCACCACTTCTTCCGCGACAACGCAAGACTGCGCGAAGAACTCGAAGAGATCGAAGAGCGCGCGCGGCGGCGCGACCTGTTGGTCGATGACGACGAGATCTACGCGCTGTACGACGCGCGTATTCCGGCCGACATCGTGTCGGCCCGCCACTTCGACGGTTGGTGGCGCAAGCAGCGCCACAAGACCCCGGATCTGTTGACCTTCACCCGCGACGATCTGCTGCGCACCGACGACGCCGCCGAGCATCCGAACACCTGGCAGACCGGCGATCTCGAACTGCCGTTGACGTATCGCTTCGAGCCGGGAGCCGAAGATGACGGGGTGACCGTGCACGTCCCGGTGGGCGTGCTGGCGCGACTCGGCGGTGAGGGCTTCGCCTGGCAGGTTCCGGCAATGCGCGAAGAACTGGTCACCGCGCTGATCAAATCGTTGCCGAAAGATCTGCGGCGCAACTTCGTACCCGCGCCGGACACCGCGCGGGCGATCCTTCCCGACCTCGATCCGTCGGCAGGATCTCTGTTGGACGAGGTACAGCGCGAACTCCGCAGGCGCAGCGGCATTCTCGTGCCGATCGACGCATTCGATCTGACCAAGATCCCGAATCATCTGCGGTTGACGTTCGCCGTCGAATCCGCTGACGGCAAAGAGGTGGCCCGCGGTAAGGACATCGACGTGCTGCGTGAGCAGTTGGCGGTTCCCGTCGCGCAGGCTGTCGCCGACGCACTGGGTGGTGACCTGGAACGCACGGGCCTCAAGGTGTGGCCCGACGACCTCGACGAGTTGCCCCGCACCGTCGAGAACGTCAGTGGCGGGCATACCGTGCGCGGCTACCCGGCATTCGTCGACACCGGGAAAGCCGTTGACGTCAAGGTGTTTGCCAGCCAGGCCGAACAGGCGGCGGCGATGGGCCCCGGGCTTCGCCGGCTGCTGCGGCTGGCTGCGCCGTCGCCGGTCAAGGCCATCGAACGAGGACTCAGCACGCGCGCCAGGCTGTCGCTCAATGCCAACCCCGACGGGACGCTCGCCGCACTGCTCGACGACTGTGCCGATGCTGCCGCCGATGTGCTGATCCGCAAACCCGTATGGACGAAGGCTGAGTTCACCGGGCTGGTCGAGCGGTCGGCGAAAGAACTCGGACCGACCACGCAGGCCGCGGTGAGCCGGGTCGAGAAGGTGCTGGCCGCCGCGCACGAAGTCGGTATGGCACTGCCCGACAAGCCGCCGGCCGCGCAGGCCGACGCGATCGCCGACATCCGTTCGCAACTGGACCGGCTGCTGTCCAACGGTTTCGTGACGATCGCCGGCGTCGCCCGGTTGGCCGACCTCGTCCGGTACGTCACGGCGGTCGCCCGCCGGCTCGAACGGTTGCCGCACGCGATCGCGGCCGACCGTGAGCGGATGACGCGCGTGCACGCCGTCGAGGACGCCTACGACGATCTGGTGCGTGCCCTGTCGCCTGCGCGGGCCGAAGCCGCCGACGTACGCGAGATCGCCTGGCAGATCGAGGAGTTACGGGTCAGCCTGTGGGCCCAGCAGCTCGGCACCCCACGACCCGTCAGCGAACAGCGGATCTACAAGGCCATCGACGCGGTCACCCGCTAACGGATCGTGTGCTCGATGCGGCCGATGCCGTCGAGCGTCAGCACGAGCGTGTCACCGGGCCGCAGCCAATGCCCCGTCTCCATGCCGCTGCCACCGGGCAGGGTTCCGGTGCCGAAAAGCTCGCCCGGATAGAGCGGTTCGCTGCGGGACGCATGCGCGAGCACGTCGCCGAGACTGTGTTGCATCCCGGCGCTGCGCACGGTGCTGACCACGGAACCGTTGAGCGACACCGACCCGGCGAGGGAATCGACCTGCGGCAGGATTTCGTCGGCGGTGACCGCGGTGTCCGACATCGAACTGGCGAAATGTTTGGACTTCTGCGGCCCGAAACCGCTGAGCATCTCGGGGCGCTGCACGTCGCGCGCGCTGAAGTCGTTGAGCACCACGAACGCACCGATGGCCGCAGTCGCCTCTGCGGGCGTCGCGTTGAAAAGCGGTGCGGCCAAGACGAAGCCGATCTCCAGTTCGAAGTCCAGCGCCTGCGAATAGTCGGGCACCGCCACCGCGGTACCGGTCGGCACGAAGGTTTGAGCGTTCGACATGTAGTAGATGGGCTGCCGGTAGAACAGTGGTTTCGGCTTGAACTGGGGCACCGGCCGCCCCGTGACCCGCTCGAACGCAGACGTCAGACGGTACAGCGCGGGATGGAACCGGCGGATCAGTCCGCGCGCGGCGTCGATGTTGTGCTGCTCGTACAGCATGAAATCGCGAAATGACACCGGCTGGAACGGCAGCAGATACTCACTGTGCTCCAGCTGGCGGTCGGCGGCCTTGACCTGCCAGCCATCGTCGAAGACGTGGCCCCCGAGCGGCGTCAGATCATCACAGGTGATCCAGTTACCCTCCGAGTCAAGCGATTCCACCTGCAAGCCGGTTGATGTGCGGACCCGGCGCAGCTTCACTCGTGACCTCCCGGTTGACGGCGTAGGAAGTTCGTCAGGTAGCCGGCCACCACGTCAGGTTGCTCAAGCCACGGCCAGTGTCCGGCACCGGGAACCGCATGGATCTCGCAGTGCCGAAAGATGCGCCGGTAGTCGTCGGTCTGCTCGAACGGTACATAGCGGTCGTCGGCGCCCCACACGATCAGGACGTTCCTCTCGAAGTCTGCCAGTCGATCGGCATACGGCGCAATGGCATTGGGGCCGGTGGACCGGTATAGCTTGAGCACCGCGTTGGGAGTGCCCTGGGCGAACATGTGCTCGGCGATCGAGGCGAGCGCATCCGGGGGCAACCCGGGATCGCGTGAGGCCAGCACCCTGCGAAGAATGGCCGGACTGCCTATGCGGGTGAGTATCTCGGCCAACACTGGTGTGCGCCACAGCTTGGCGGCGAAGTGGTCGATCACCACGGGAGCGTTGATGAGCGTGATGCTGGCCACCGAGTCGATGTGGTCGGCCGCCCAGGCCAGCGCCCACGGTCCACCGAAGTCGTGCGCGACGAGATGCGCGCGCTGCACGCCGAGTTGCTGCAGCAGCCCATCGAGGTGGGCAGCGTAGGCCGCGACCGTG
Source organism: Mycobacterium venezuelense (assembly GCF_054919535.1). NCBI lineage: Bacteria > Bacillati > Actinomycetota > Actinomycetes > Mycobacteriales > Mycobacteriaceae > Mycobacterium > Mycobacterium venezuelense. Next base: position 30,740 of record NZ_JBONDW010000004.1, on the reverse strand, counting down.
TAGGGCCACTGGGCCGGCTTGTCGGCCGCGCCGAATCCGGGCATCTCCGGCGCGATGACACAGGCGAATTCAGAGATCGGTCCCAATAGCGCATCCCACCGCGCCCCCGCGTTGTTGCCGTGTACGAACACGACTGTTTCCGGACCGTCCGCGCCGGCGACGAGAACCGGCGACCGCACACCCTCCACGGCCAGCGTGCGGTGTTCAGGAGGGTTGTCCATCAGCGGATACTACGGTCGCACCCCGTCCGACGGACGTTTTCAACCGATCAGCTCGTGCCTTTTGCGATGTGCGGCACCCGATCCGCGTCCGCGCCGTCGAGGACCAATTCGGCGACCCGTGATCGGTGGGCCTCCGCGCTGCCCAACAGTGCCGCATCCGTGGTGGCCCTCTTCAGGTACAGGTGCGCCTGGTGTTCCCACGTGAATCCGATGCCGCCATGCACCTGGATGGTGTCGGCCGCGACCTTGGCGAATGCCGCCGACGCCGTCGCCTGGGCGATGCTTGCCGCGAGCGCGGGATCGTCAGTGCCAGCGGTCAACGCCCACACCGCGTGATGCGCCGTCGACCGGGCGTGCTCGAGGTCGACCAGACAGTCCGCCAGCCGATGCTTGACGGCCTGGAACGATCCGATCGGCCTGCCGAACTGCAACCGCGACTTCGCGTACGCGACCGACAGATCGAGCAAATGCTGTGCGGCGCCGACCTGTTCGGCTGCCAGCAGTGCCGAGGCGACCTGAAGGGCATGCGTGATGATCCGCTCGGCCTCGTCGGGCCCGGCCAGCAACTGTGCGGGCGCCTGCGCGAATTCGAGATTGGCTTGCGGCCGGGTCAGGTCGAGCGTGACCAACGGCGCGCGGTGCACGTCGGACGCGTCGACGGCGTACAGCGCAACGCCGTCGGGTCCGGTGGCCGCCACCAGGAAGACGTCCGCCGCGTCGCCGTCGACGACGCGCTCCACCGTTCCGGTGAGTCTCCCGTCGCCGACCTTGACGGTCACGAGCGCGGGGTCGAACGCACCGGCGCGGTCGGGCACGGCGAACGCGGCGGTCCGGGTGCCTTCGGCGAGCGTGCCGAGCAGCTCGTCGCGAACCGGGCCTGCCGAGGCGGCGACGAGCGCCGGGATCGAGAGAAACACGGTGCCGAACACCGGTCCGCAAGCCAGGGCCGCGCCGAGCTCCTCGACCGCGATCGCCTGATCGACCAGCGTGCCCCCGGCTCCGCCGTCGCTCTCGGGAACTGCCAGGCCGAGCACCCCGAGCTCGGTACCCAGGCGTGCCCACACTTTCGGATCGAAACGGGGTTCGGATTCCATGAGCGTCCGCACGGTCTGCTCATCGAAGTTCTCGCCGCAGAATTTGCGCACCGCCGCCCGCAGCTGAACCTGCTCATCGGTGAACGTGAACTCAGCCTCAGCCACTTCAATGGGCTGATCCGCAAGCTCCTCAGCCACTTCAATGGGCTGATCCGCAAGCTCCTCAGCCACGCGGGATCTCCTTCCACGCCACACCAGCATCCGCCCGCAGATCACCGGGCAACCCGAGGATCCGTTCGCCCAGAATGTTGCGCATCACCTCGGATGTGCCCCCTTCGATGGTGTTGGCTTTGCTGCGCAGGAAGCGTTGCTGGATGGGACCGCGCCAATCTGCGCCGTCGCCCTCGCCCATGCCGTAGCCGTGGTAGAGAATGCCTTCCGGCCCAAGCAGATCCATGCACCACTGGTAGATGTGCTGGTTGAGCTCGGCGCCGACGAGTTTGCCGATCGAGCCCTCCGGACCGGGCCCACCGACGGTGGCCGCCGCGCGCGACCGTTCGGCGGTCAGCCGTTGAGCCTCCGAGCGCAGCCACAGCTGCGTGAGCCGGTCCCGTAACACCGGAGTGTGGAGATCGGGGCGGGAAGCCCACAGTGCCACGGCATCTGAGATGGTGCCTGCGCCGCGCCGGTTGCCGCTGCCGCCGAGTGCGCTGCGCTCGTTCATCAGTGTCGTCATCGCGACGCGCCAGCCGTCACCCACCTCGCCGAGCCGGTGCGCATCGGGGATCCGGGCGTCGGTCAAGTAGACCTCGTTGAACTCGGCCTGGCCGGTCAGCTGTCGCAGCGGCCGGGTCTCGACGCCCGGTGCGTGCATATCCAGCACGAAGTACGTGAGGCCTTTGTGTTTGGGCACATCGGGATTGGTGCGGGCCAGCAGCAGGCCCCAGCGGGCCCGGTGCGCGAGGCTCGTCCACACCTTCTGCCCGTTGAGCACCCAGTCGTCGCCGTCCCGCACGGCCGAGGTGGCCAGCCCCGCCAGGTCGGACCCGGCGCCCGGTTCGGAGAATAGCTGGCACCAGATGTGTTCGGTGCTGGCCAGCGGCCGCAGCCAGGACCGCTTGAGCTCCTCGGACTGTGCGTGCTCACGCACGGTGGGTGCGGCCATGCCGTAGCCCATCGGGTTCAGGCCCAGCGGCACGGGCCCACCCGCACCCTGCAGGATGCGGTCGGCCACGGCCTGCAGACCCCGCGAAACCCCGAGGCCGCCCAGACCCTGCGGGAAGTGCACCCAGGACAGGCCGGCGTCGTAGCACGCGGCCAGATACTCGGGGATCGGAACTTTCTGCGGGTCGTGGTCTGCCACGACCCGGCGGGCGAGGTCGGCGACCCGGTCCGCATCAGCGACGCTGCTCATCCAGTCACGATAAGGAACGGGTGCCGGGCCCCGGCCACGAGGGCACCCTAGGCCGCGTTCTCCGCCCGCGCGTCACTCAAAGCGTCGCTCCACCAGAGCAATTCGGATACCAGCAGATCCAATTTGGCGTCGAGCGACGAGAATAGCGACGGGTCGTAGCTCGGCGCGGTCATCGCGGGCACCAGTACGTCGGGGAGGATGTGCACCGCCGGGCGGATCGGCGCCATGCCGAGTTCGATCGAGACGGTCCGCAACTGCTCGACCACGCGGGCCCCGCCCACGTTTCCCCACCCGACGAACGCGACCGGCTTGCGGTCCCACTCCACGTACAGGTGGTCGACGGCGTTCTTGAAGACGCCGGTGTAGCCGTGGTTGTACTCGCCGGTGAGCACGACGAACGCGTCGGCCGCGTCGATCCGCCTGCCGAACGCCGCGACGGCCTCGGTCGCGTACTGCCGCGGCGTGTAGAGCGGGGCGGGCCCGTCGAAGCTCGGCAGGTCGTGATCGCGCATGTCGACGACGTCGACCTCGATCCCAGGACGGCGCAGGTGTTCGGCGACCCACGCCGCGGGCCGGTCGGCGAACCGGTCCTGGCGCGTGCTCGTGAGGATCACCGCGATTCTGGTCATGAAGACATCCTTTCAGAAGTGGGGATAGCTCCCCGGTTAGTCGGACGCTATCGTAACGGGGAGCCATCCCCACTTATTTCCGCAGGAGGAATCTATGCGCACCGATGCGGCACGCAACCGGTCGACGGTGCTCGACGCCGCCGAGCGGGTCTTTGCCGAACAGGGCCTCGACGCCTCGCTCAACGAGATCGCACGGCGGGCCGGCATCGGGAACGCGACGCTGTACCGGCATTTCGCGACCCGCGGCGCGCTCGTCGACGAGCTGTTCGAGCGGCAGATGGAGCAGTACGTGGCGACGGCCGAGCGGGCCTCGGTCGCCGACGATCCGGGGTCGGCGTTCCGCGAGTGTGTGACGGCGACGTGTGAGTTGCAGGCGGCCAACCGCGCGCTGGCCGATCTGCTGGTGTCGACGCAGCCGGTGTCGCCGGCCGTCGACGCGCTCCGCCGTCGCCAGTACGCGGCGATCGCGACCGTGGTGGAACGCGCGGTGGCCGCCGGCGCGGTGCGGGCAGACCTGCGCCCCGCCGATGTCGCGGTGCTGTTGATCGCGAACGCGGGACTGATCGGGCGGACTGTCGACGATGCACCCGGTGCGACCGCGCGGTTGGTCGCGCTGTGGCTCGACGGAGCGGCAGGTTCGGGAATCGCTCCGCCGGCGCCCGCCGAAGCGGAGATCAGTCGCGCGTTGCGGAGGTAGCCTCACCGATCGTGGACCGCAAGCGCGTGGTGATCGCCGGGTTGGGAGACACCGGTGTGCTCACCGCGATCCGGTTGGCCCGCCGCTTCGATGTCGTGGGCATCTCGGTGAACCCCGGTCTGGTCAGCGGTCAGGAACTGGGCGCGCGGCTTGCCCGTCCGGATGACTGGGTGCGTGACTACTGGATCGGATTCGACCGGTTCCGCGCACTCGACGGCGTCGGCACGGTGCACGGAACGTTGACCGGAGCCGACCTCGTCGCCCGCGCAGTAAGCATCGAGGACGCACAAGGGAATCCGCGGTCCGAACATTACGACGCCCTGATCATCGCGACCGGCGTGACGAACGGCTTCTGGAGACGGGCCGTCCTGCAGTCGGCCGCTGATGTCGATGCCGGGCTGCGGGCAGCGCACGATCGGGTCGGCGGATCGCGGTCGGTCACAGTCATCGGCGGCGGTGCGGCCGCTGTGAGCAGTGCGGCAAACCTCGCCATCCGGTGGCCGGGCACCGCGGTCGGCTTGTACTACCCGGGTGAATACCTTTTGCCACAGCATCATTGGCGAGTTCGACGACGTATCGAAAGCAGGTTGGCCGCCGCGGGCGTGACACTACATCCCGGCCATCGCGCGGTCGTGCCCGACGGATTCGACTGCGACGCCATCACCGCGGAGCCGGTCCACTGGAGCACCGGACAGCCACCCGTGCGCGCCGATGCCGTGCTGTGGGCGATCGGCCGGGTCCGGCCCAACACGAGCTGGCTACCGGTCGACATTCTCGACGAGAACGGATTCGTGCGGGTGGCGCCCGACTTGCAGGTCCCGGGTGCACCCGGGGTGTTCGCGATCGGCGACGTCGCGGCAACCGATCCGCTGCGATCCTCGGCTCGCAACCGAGCGGACGGCGTGTTGGCACACAACGTCGCCGCGTACTTCACCGGCGGCCGGATGCGGGCGTACCGGCCGCCCGCGACCCGTTGGGGTTCGGTGCTCGGCGTCCTGCCGGATGGTCTGGAAGTGTTCGCGCCGAACGGATATGCCTTTCGGTTCCCGGCGTGGTCGATCGACCGAATCCTGCAACCGTGGATCGTTCGGCGTGCGATCTACCGGGGCGTGCGAGATCAGTACATGGTCACCAGGGGCTGATCGGCAGGCACCACGTAGGTGGACAGCATGAGCGTGCGAACCGTGCCGACGTTGTGGGCGTTGTGGATCACCCCTGCCGGGATCAGGAACGGGTCGCCGCTGTGCAGGTGCTGGGTCGGTCGATCGTCGAAGACCATGTCGACGTCGCCCTGGACGATGTAGCCGATCTCGGGGCCGGGATGGCTGTGGCGGCCGGACTCCTTACCGACCGGAATCTCGAACCGGGTCTGGACGATCTCGAAACCGGGTGTCGGAGCAGGCGTTCGCTGCAGCTCCGTGCGCGATACGCCCGCGGTGGGGCCATCGGATCCGTTGTCGGCGTGCGCGACCGGGGCCGCAAACACGGCGGTGGTCATGAGCGTCAGTGCGGCGAGTTTGATCGAGGTGCGCGTCATGCCTCCATCCCAGCCGTCATCCGCGATCAAGTCCAACGATCGTTATCGATCTTCTTCATCTCCAACAGTGATGACTATGGTTGGATCGCGGCGGCGGCGTCGAGCAGTGTCTGCGCCAACCGTGCGGTGGCAGGCGTCAACTGCTCGACGGGTGTCGACGCGAGATACACCTGCCAGATAACGGGATTGGCGAGGTCGATCGACGTGAGCTCGGCGAATCGGCGCGCCTCCGAGATCGGCATGAACGACGTTCCCAACCCGTTGCCGACGAGGTCGGCGATGGCCGCGAACCCGGCGGGCACCTCGTACTGGGTGTGCGCCTCGACGCCTGCGGCGCGGAACGCGTCGTCCATCAAACGCCGCAACCCGAACTCGGGGGGAAGCCCGACCAGGTCCTCGGCGGCAAGATCACCGAACTCCACCCGCTTCTTGCGTGCGAGCGCGTGATCGCCCCGGCACACGAAGACCATGGGCTCTTCGAACAGCAGGCGCATGTCGAGTTGCGGCGGGAACCGGTTGGGCACCGACACGAGGGCCAGATCCAGTGAGCCCTCGATCAGTGCCGACAGATACGCGGAAGCACCGGACTGGCTGAGGTGCAGTCTGATTCGGACGAACGGATGGGCGCGGTGGAAGTCGCCGAGCGCCCGGGCCACGCTGATGGGACCGAATGAGATGAGCGAGCCGAACTCGACCGTCCCCGACAGGGCGCCGCGATATTCACCAATCGACTCGGCGGCCGCACGGGACGCGCGCACGACGTCGTATGCGTGGGTGAGAAATCGTTCGCCTGCCGCGGTGAGCTTGATCTGCTGGCGGGAGCGGTCGAACAGGTCCACCCCGAGCTCACGCTCCAGCTTCGCGATCGATGTCGACAGGGCCGACTGAACGACGTGGGCGCGATGGGCGGCGCGCGTGAAACTCATTTCGCCCGCCACGGCGATGAAGTGCTCGAGCTGGCGTAACTCCACCTGACCAAGTTATCGCTGATCTAGATCGAAGTCATCAACAACGATCGTTTGACGTGATGGCCGTCGGACCGGTGGGATGAGCCCATGAGCGGTTTCAGCAGACGACAGTTCGGCCTCATGGCGACCGTCGCCGCAGGTGCGGCGACCCTGGCGGCATGCACGTCACAGAACGAGACGCCCGGCGCCGCCACGGAGGCGCCGCCGGCGCCGACGCACACGTTGAACCCGGTCAAGCAGGTGAAGGCCGGCGACCTCAACGTCGGTTACACCGAGGCGGGCCCAGCCGACGGCACGCCGGTGATCCTGCTGCACGGATGGCCCTACGACATCCACAGCTATGCCGACGTATCGGCCGATCTCGCCGATCAGGGTTTCCGGGTCATCGTGCCGTTTGCTCGGGGATTCGGATCAACGCGCTTCCTTTCCGGCACCACCGTGCGTAACGGCCAGCAGGCCGCACTGGGCAACGACGTCATCGCATTCATGGATGCCCTGAACATCCCCAAGGCCATCCTCGGTGGTTACGACTGGGGCGGACGCACGGCCAATGTCGTTGCCGCCCTGTGGCCGCAACGCGTATCCGGGCTCGTCGCGGTGAGCGGGTACATCGTCGTCAACCTGGCTGCCAACCTGCAGCCACTGGCGCCTGAAGCCGAACTCGGCTGGTGGTATCAGTACTACTTCGCAACCCCGCGCGGCGAACTCGGATACCGGCAGAACACCAAGGAGTTCAACCGGCTCATCTGGACCAGAGCTTCACCGCTGTGGAAATTCACCGACGCCACATACGATCTCACCGCGGCCTCGTTCGACAATCCCGATCACGTCGACATCGTGGTGCACAACTACCGGTGGCGCCAGAGCCTGGCACCCGGCGAAAGCCGGTTCGACGCAGACGAAAAGCGGCTGGCCGGCAAGCCCCCGATCACCGTGCCGACCATCACGATCGGCAGCGACTTCGACGGCGCCGCCAAAGACGGTGCCGGCTACCGTAAGCTCTACACCGGCCGCTACGAACACCGCGTGCTCGACGGCATCGGGCACAACGTGCCGCAGGAGGCCCCTGACCAATTCGCAAGCGCCGTGGTCGATGTCAGGTCGATGGGCGCGCGCTGACCCTCAGCGCGGCTGAACGGCGGGTAACGGCAGCGCTTGCGCGGGTAGGACCGCGGGCTGCGTTGCCACGCCGGGCACCGGCGCGACGGGCGCAGGAACCCCGGGCGCCGGTACTGCTGGCGCAGCCGCAACCGGCGGAGTGACACCCACGCCGAGGACCCTCAGCATGTCGGCCTTCATGGCCTGCAGCTGCGCACCCCAGTAGTTCCAGTTGTGCGTCCCGTTGGGCGGGAAGTTGAACACCGCATTGCGGCCACCGGCGGCGACGTACTTCTGCTGGAATTCCTTGTTGCTGTTGACCGTGATGTTCTCCAGGAACTGTGCGCTGTACAGCTGGCCGAAGTCGCCTGCCACGTCGAGGTCGCCGGGCGTGCCGTTGCCGCAGTACACCCACACCGCGGTGTTGTTGGCCACCAGCCGATTGATGTTGACCGTCGGATCGTTGCGCCGCCAGGCCGGGTCGTTGGACGTACCCCACATGTCGGTGGCGTTGTAGCCGCCCGCGTCCTTCATGGCGAAGCCGATCATGGTGGGCCACAAACCCTGTGACGGGTTGAGGAAGCCCGACAGCGCACCGGCGAAGATGAACTGATACGGATGCCAGATCGCGAGGTTGAGTGCCGCGCCGCCCGACATCGACAGCCCGACGACGGCATTACCGGTCGGCGCGACACCACGGTTGGCGGCCAGCCACGCCGGAAGCTCCTGGGTCAGGAAGGTTTCCCACTTGTAGGTTGTGACGCCCGCGCTGCCCGCCGCGGGCCGATACCAGTCGGTGTAGAAGCTGGACTGGCCGCCGACGGGCATCACCATCGAGATCCCGGATTCGTAGTACCACTCGAATGCCGCGGTATTGATGTCCCAGCCGTTGGCGTCGTCCTGGGCGCGCAGGCCGTCGAGCAGGTACAGCGCGTGCGGTCCACCACCCTGGAACGTGACCTTGATGTCGCGACCCATCGCCGCGGAGGGGATCTGCAGGTACTCGACCGGCAACCCCTCCCGCGAATACGCCGCCGCACCGGGAAGTGGTCCGGCCACGCTCAGCGCGGGCAGCATCAGCGCGGCCGCCGCAATGGCCGCAACGCGGCGTGACAATCGTCCGAGGGCCCTCCGATTCACACCGGGCACGCTAACAACGCGCGCAACGCGACCTCTGGGGCCGCGCCTGCCGTAACCCCTCTGTTATGAAGGCGATTCAGTTCTGATGCCGTTTGTTCCGGTCCGCCGCCACTCGCGTGGCGATACGCCATGTGTCCGGCGGAACTGGCGGCTGAAGTAGCCCGCATCGACCATGCCCACGTGCCTGGCCACCTCGGCGACCGGCAGATCGGTCTCGGCGAGCAGTTCACGCGCCCGGCTCATTCGCCGCTCGACGATCCACTCGCCGACCGTGCGCCCGGTACGCCTGCGCACGAGTGTGGTGAGATGACCGGCCGTCATCCCGACCGCGCCGGCGACATCGCGCAGTGACAGGGGTTCGGCCAGCCGACGGTCGATCACCGTGAACACCTCGGCGAGCAGCGGCTCGCCACTGCGCCGCAGATCGCCGACGACATCTTCGGCCAGCCGGGCGAGATCGATCAGCAATATGGTCAGGTAGGCCAGCATGGCTTGCCGATAGGCCGGACGGCGTCCGGTGAGCTCCACCTCGATGGCATAAATCATGTTGTGCCACAAGGGCTGTCGCTCGACGGGGACATCCAGCTGCAACAGCCCGCCGATCTGGCCGTGGATGAACGGGAACAGCAGCGGATGCGCCTGCCACGCCGGCCAGGGCGAGTTCGCGTCATGTCCCAGTGCCGCGGGATCGAAGTACACCCCGACGCCTTCGGACTCGGCGGTCAGCCGTCGCGGGTCGATCACCTCGCCCGCGGCAACCACGTAGACGACACCCTCGTCGTGGACATACCAGAGCACCGGAAAATCGTGGATGTGGGGACCGTGCTCGACCAGGTCCCCGCGGAGGCCGCGGGCCACCGAGACCGGCGGTGCCTCACGGTCGGTCCAGTAGCGGTAGACCGGGATGCCGTCGCGGTGACGTACCAGGCGAGGCGGATCAGGCATGCCCAAAAGATAATCCCAATATTGCCGATCATCACCCCACTACGGCTGAATCCGCACTTGGATGATGGAGATCATGACCGAATATCATCCACATTTCGTCGGTAACCGGCACGACTACCTGCCCGCCGCGGGTCATGACGCGTTGCTGCCTGCCTACGATCTGCTGACTCGCGTACTGGGTATGGGCCGGGCCTACGCCGCGCTGATCGAGCATGCCGATCTGCAGCCCGGGCAGCGGGTTGTCGAAATCGGGTGCGGCACCGGCAACCTCACGACGCGGGCCAAACGCTCATCTCCGGCGACCGATATCACCGGCATCGACCCCGATCCACGAGCGTTGCGCCGCGCGCAGCGAAAGGCGAAGGGTATGAGCGGTATCCGCTTCGAGCACGCCTATGCTCAGCGGCTGCCGTTCGGCGACGGCGAGTTCGACCGGGCGCTGTCGTCGATGATGTTGCACCACCTCGACGATGCGACGAAGGCAGCTGCGGCCGCCGAACTCTTTCGCGTGCTCAAGCCCGGCGGGCTGCTGCACATCGTCGATGTGCGTGGCGATGCCATACCGGGCGTGTTGGAGGCAGCCGGATTCGATTGCACCACAGTGAAATCAGAACGCCATCGCATCATCGGGCCGATCACGTACTATCGTGCGACGCATCCGCATTGAACGCGACCGGGTCGGCCAGCGGGATGAGCAGGCTCGACGGTGATTGTCCCCCCTGGCTGACCTGGTAGACGCCGCCGGCGAGCGCTGCGCGCGCCGGCTTGGTGGGAACCAGATGCGGAAAGTCGTAGGTCGTGAGGGTCAGCCTCAGCCGATGCCCGGGTTCGATCAGCGCTGCGGTGGGGAAGATGTCGAGGTCATAGCGCGTCAGCTCGGCGGGCACCACGGGTTGGGCCGCCGCACGGGTGCTCAGATGCTGCGGCCGCAACACCGTTCCGTCGGGTAGGTACCAGGTCGCCTCCGGGTCGAGCGCGCGGTGCGATCCCAACAGCGCGCCCTGCGTCACCGGTCTGCTGACACCCTCGGGCGACACGTCGTCCAGATATGCCACCCACAGCGTCTCGGCAGTGTTCGCGCTGGCGAACAACGTCAACGTGATCGGCCCTGCGATCAATCGCGCCGAGCTGTATTCCGGCGTCGTGTAGGTCAGCGCCTCGCGCTGCATCCGGCTGTGGTCGAGGTCGTAGCGAATCTGCCTGCCGGTCTGGGACGCCATGAAACTGCCCATGCCGAGGCTCCACTGCTCGAGGCTGCGTCCCGACATCGGTCCGCGTGCGGTGTAGCGCAACGGCGCCTCGCTTCGCTCGGCGGCGGCCTCGGTGAGCAAGCCGCCGCCTTCGGCGAGGTACAACCGCGTGGGTTTTGCCTCGGGGAACGGATACTCCCTCGTGTGGAACCAGTGGGTGTTACCGATGGCCTGGAATCGCAGCGGTGGCCCGGTAACCGCGGCGTCGTCTGCGTCTTTGAGCCACCGGTCGAACCACCGCAACTGCAGCGCGTGCAGGTGCAGCCCGTCGAGATCGGATACGTGGTACCAGGGGCCCATCATCAACTGGAACTTCTCCGACACCGGCTGGCCGGGCTCCATCGGGGCGTTGGGCGGCCGGCCCGCGTACGCGTTCTGCAGTGCGGTGTAGTTCAGCGGCGCACCGCGCTGAAACGCGTCGTGCCATCCGCCGACCAGGAACACCGCGACGTCGTTCTCGACGATCTTGGGCAACACGTCACTGGCGCGCATGGTGTCCCAGAACGGGCCGTCGAACGCGGTGTCCCCGCCCTGCGCGGCGTCGGCGGTCATGGTGCGGAAGTACGTTCTCTGGTCGCGGCCACGTTGGCGCACCGCGGCCAGGCCACCGGCGCGGGGGCGATCATGGCTGCCGCGCTTGGCGAATTCGAGCGCCGGATTGACGACGTTGAGCAGCGAGTACACCGCGCCGTACGCCCGGACCGTGCGCATGTGCGGCACGCCGCCCATCGTCACGACGTCGCGGTAGAAGTCGTTGGCTGCCATGACCGGGAAGATCGCTTTGAGCGGTGAATCCGGGCCGACCGCGGCCGCGGTGAGCAGCTGGTTGATCGCGAGGTAGGAGATGCCGAACATCCCGACGCGGCCGTTGGAGTTCGGCAGTTTGGCCGCCCAGTTGACCAGGTCCACCCCGTCGGTGACCTGCTCGACGCCCAACATCTCGAACGATCCGCCGGATACGCCGGTGCCGCGGACGTCGGCCATGACCTCGATGTAGCCGCGCCGGATGAGGTAACGGGTGGCACCGCCGCCGATCTGTGCGGCGGGTGGCGGGGCCTTCTTTCCGTACGGGGTGATCGACAACAGCACCGGGAACGGGCCTGCGGCGGGCCTGCCGGTCTCGGGATCGGAGGGGTAGTGGACGTCGGCTCGCAGGACCGTTCCGTCGGACGTGGGAACCGCGACGTTGTGGTGTATGCCGACGCCGTAGCGCGCTGGTCCGGGTGTCCACTCGGGTTGCAGCGGCGACGGGCTTCTCTTGAGGGTGCGCGTAGCGGCCCAGCCGACGATCGCTTTCTCGCGCCATGCCTGCAATTTGTTCGCCATGGGTCTCCCTTGACTCGTGCCGACAAGGTAGACGGTAAGGCGTCGCTTCGTGGCTATCGCATGGTGGCCATGTTGTGCCAGAGATTGCGCAGGCTGTCGGTGCCCCCGAACAGGGTCGTGAAGTGGGTGGAGTCGATGAGCAGGACATCGCCGGCCCGTTGCCCGCCGGGGGGCATCCAGATCAGCGCGTTGAATTCGGTGTTGCCCGATGCGGTGAACGGATGCGGACGGTTCGGGTCGATGCGCTGCCTGCCCAGGATCCGTAGTTGATCGCCTTCTGGCGCGGTCAGCTCGTAATGCGGTAGGTGCGGGTGGAAGTTGAATGTGGCGACATTGTCGAGCAGTCGAAGACTGTCGAGGTCGCGGATCGCGGTGAGCGGTGCGATCTCTTTCGTGCCGGCCACCACGGCAGGCCGAAGGCCCCAGGTGTTGTGCACGGGGACGTCGAGCGCCCGCATCAGGGAGCGCGTGTACTGGCCGAAGCGTTGCTGGCGCGGGACGAGCCGGTCGCCGTGGTGTTCGTATTCGACCTGACGCTGCGCGTAGTCGTCGGTGAAGCCCACATCGTGATGGGGTGCCAGCAGCAGACAGGTGCCTTCGCGCTTGAGCCATTCGGTGATCGCCGCGATCTCCTCGGGCGCGGCTTCCTGTTGGGACAGGAGGTGATCCAGCCCGAACACCATGAGTGTGTCGGTGTCGGCGAGGATGCGTTCGTCGATCGGGAGCTTGTAGCCGGCCTGATCGATGCGCTGGAAAACCGCCACCGGATGGCCGGTGGCCTCTTCGGCGAGCTCCTGGAATGACAACGTGGACCGGTGGAACAGCTCGAGCGTTCCGGCGATGCCCTGCAGGAAGTTGGCCGCGTCGTACTCCGGGGTCTCGTACGCGGGCCACGCGACGTTTCGTACCTCGGTCATGGTGGAGAACCGGTTGTAGACCTCGGCCGGATCACGTTGGGATTCCCAGGGATAACTCCAGGTCCAGTAGATGCTGATGCGCCGTCCGCCGGTGTGCGCACGGGGCACATGGCTCTGGTTGTACGTGCGAGCTCGCATGGTGTCCTTCTAGCTGTCGAGTGCCGCGAGGTGGCGCAATCCGTTGAGGCCGGGCAGGAAGAAGTACGCGCCGCCCCGCAGGGTCGTGAAGGCCGGGATCCCCTTGTGCACCTTGCGGATCGGGCGTTTCGGCACAGTGAAATCGAGCGTGCCGTCCTGGGAGCCGCAGATCGGGTCGTGTTCGTTGCCGAGTTCGTGGAAGGTTCTGTCGTTGATCCAGACGTTCTGGGCGAACTCGAATTGACGAATCAGGTCGGCGCAGATGATGAACGCGGCGATGCCGCGGTCGACGCCGTCGTCGGGTGCGTCGTCGGGCAGTGCGGGCCCGTAGGTGGCACCGCGCCGGATCATCCGACGGCGGTTCATGTAGTGGGCGGTGTCGCGCGGATTGAGCCGGCGGGCATGCGATCCCAGCGGGCACGCGTAGCCGAACGGATCCATCTCCTTGTAGTTGTAATCGTTGTTGCGCATCGGATCTGCGCCCAGCTCAGGGTCGTCTTTGTCCGGTGCCAGCACGAGCGGCGCGCCGCTGCGCCACCGGCCCATGAACTTGGCGGCAAGCAGTTCCTGGCCTTCCGGGGTGTCGGCGTTCTCGCCGAGGTATTCCCGAAATGTCCCGACATGCTCCTGCAGCCGCCGGTACGCCAGGTAGCTGCCGTTGCGGGACAACACCTCGGGTTGCGGCAGGTTCGCGACCGGCCCGTCCTCGTCGGGATATCCCAGAATGAACTCACCCGGCTCCAACGCCGGACCCGAACCCGGCGTCGGTTCCTCACCGGATCCCTTCATCACGGGCTGTGACAACCGATCTCGGAACCCGAAGTGGTCATGGGCGTAGTTGAATGGCGGTGTCGCGTTGAGGTCGAGATGGGACAGGCTGCGAACGCCGTCCGTCCGCGCCAGCAGCTTGTCGTGTTCGGTGATGGAGCGCAGGCACTGCTCGTCGGTGCGGGAGAACAGGATCGCGATCGCGTGGAGATCCGCGCCGGCCAGGCCGCCGACCCAGTGTTCGGGAGCGTTGGCCCCGGTGTCGCCGAGGATGTCCGCGCGAGCCGGCATGCCCTCGCGGAACTCGTCCGGAAACGTCGCAAGGGACTCGTCGGGTACGCCTAGCGCCCGCAGGCCGTTCCAGGTGAACGCCAACGTGACCCAGCGATCGGAGGTGTCCATGGTGGCCTGGACATCCGCGGCCGACTGAACTTTGTCGAGCAATTCGGCCAGCCAGGCGCGGCCGCCTGCGGGCGTGTCGAATGACAGAAACTCGTAGCGCCCGGTGATGGCCGGCGTGCGGGTCAGCAGGATGTGCTGGATGTCATCGAGTTCGAGCATCGGAAGCGGCTCATTGCATCTGGTCGAGCATGTGTGAGAAGGCATCCTTCAGCCGCAGCGCCTTTTTGATCTCGTCGGCGGTGACGTAGGGATATTCGCCGTACTCGAGGAAGCTCGGGCATTGGTGCTCACGCACGAACTTCACGAAGGCCTCCGGGTTTTCCTTCCAGTCCTCGGGAAAGCCTTCGAGGTTGGTGAACACGGTCGTGATACCGGTGGCGCTGAACAACTGCACCGCGTCTTCGGTGTACTTGTCGAAATCGGTGTCGAAAATGCCTTGATATTGGAAGTGCAGGCCGGATCCGACGTCGAACAACACCCACCGCAGGTAGTGCAAACGCAGCGGCGCAAGCACGTCCGGGCTGGCCGCAACCGCGTCTTCGATTTGCTTCCCGTATGCGCGGACCGCTTCCTCGCGGCCCTCTTTCACCTTCGCGATTATGGAAAATCCGTAGCAGGCCGGAGTGCGGGGAAAGACCGGCCCGTAGCGCCCACGTTCCAGCTCGAAATATCCCTCTTTCGGAATCGCCATCGCAGCCGGTTTTGTCCAGTCATGATTGCCGTTGGGCACTGCGCCTCCAATTTCGATCTGTTGGATGCGGACGGTACACCGGTGGTGTCATCGGCGCCGACTACTTCGCGATGAACACCGTGGAAAAGTTGTTCGGGCTCACACCGTCCTGCGCTATTTGCTCCCTCTGCAAATACTCTGCTGGGTACGGAGTGAAAGTGCATTTCTCGCGTTACTCACGTAAATCGGGCCTATGCTTCGCGGCAGGGAGCGATAAGCCCCATTCAAATGCACAGAGGGAGACGCCCGTGCGATCAACTCAGCGCTATCTATTGGTGGGTTTGGCGACGGCGGCCAGTCCACTTGCAATGATTCTCGCCGCACCACCGGCCGGCGCCGACTGCACATACAGCGGCGGGTCCACGGTGTGCGCGCAGGGCGAAGTCCGCGGTGCGGACGGGGTGCCAAGGGCTGCGACTCCGGTGGTGCCGTACCCCTGCGAATACGACTGGTACTGCGGCACCGAATGGGATCTCGACATCGGCTGGGATCCAGGACCGAACCGCCCCGGCGGAGGGGGCGGCATCGACATCGGCCGGCCCGGTGGGCCTCGTTGATCCACAGCGCCAACGCTTTTCAAGCACACTCTCAACACTCGACAAAGGAGCCAACATGACGTCTTCACCGCGTACCCAGCGCCGCGCGATCAAGATAGCGATGGGCACCGGCGCCATAGCCGGTGCGATGCTGTTCGGATCAGCCGCCGTGGCGGGCGCCGAACCGCCGCCGGTCCCGCCGCCATGCACGGCCGCCGAACTCGCACGGGTGATGTCGGGCGTCACGTTCGACACGTCGAACTATCTCATCGCCCATCCCGATGTGAATGACTTCTTCACCAGCCTCAAAGGCCAGCCCAAGGACCAGATCAAGGCACAGGTGGACAACTACTTCAACGCCAATCCGACGGTCCGCGACGACCTTCAGCGCATCAGGCAGCCTTCGGCCGACTTCCGTCAGCGTTGTGGACTACCGGCGACACCCTGATCAGCAGCGGGTGGCGATGGCTCCGCAGCGCCCGGACAGGCCGGCCTTCACCTGACGGGTCGCCTCGACGGCCGCGCTGCTGCATACACTTTCGCGCAACGGCTGACGCCGCACGGTGGTCCGGCGGCGTTCAGGCCACGCATTGGCGCACCGCTGTTCGCACGACGGTGCGAATCCATCGATGGCGGTGGTCGTTGTCGAGGGCGGGGTGCCAGATCATCCGGTAAGGGAGCGTGGCGATCTCGTCCGGGGCGCGCAGGATGCGCAGGTCGTTCGGTACCGCCGACGAAACGATGGCCTGGCTCGGCAAAGTCGCGATCAGATCGGTGCCCGGCAAGAGCTGGGTCGCGACCGCGTGGTAAGCGACGGTCACCGCGCACCGCCGCGGCATGCCGAGTTTGGCCAACGGCAAATCGATGTCGGGTTGTACGCCGTCGTGGACGTCCACGATGACGTGGCGGGCAACGCAGTAGTCAGCCAGTGCGATGTCGTCCGCGTCGGCCAGCGGGTGGTCGGCCGCGACGACGCACACGAATCGTTCGACGAGCAGTTCTTCCGAGTGGAGATCAGCGGTCGAGAAGCCGCCGTAGAGCCCCAGATCGATGGCGGAGTTGCGGATCTGTTCCGCGACACCGTCGGGTGTCCAGCTGTGAAAGTGAACTGGCGCTTCCGGTGACTGGCGCAGCAGCTCGCGGCAGATCGCCGGGCCGAACGTCTGCACCCCGTAGTCCGTCGCGGCCAGCCGTACCGGACGTGTCGATGCCGATGGATCGAAATGCGCTGGAGCGAAGATGTTCTCAAGCTGGGGCAGGACGGTGTTCAGTTGAGTCTGAATCGACTCGGCCCGCGCGGACAGGCGGTAGCCGGTCGAGTCCCGGATCAGCAGAGGGTCGTCGAGCAGACGGCGCAGCCGCTGGAGCGCTCGACTCATCGCAGGCTGGCTCAGGCCGACGCGCTCGGCGGCGCGGGACACCTGCTTCTCTTCGATGAGTGCCACGAGCGGCGGTATCAAGTTCAGGTCGACCCGGTCGATATGCGCTTGGTGCATACATGACATAGTAAGAATGCATATGACTTATGGGTGTGGCGCTGGAACTCTTGTGCGTATGAGCCGCGACGTCATCCTGATCACCGGTGCTTCCAGCGGCTTCGGCCGACTCACCGCCGAAGCGCTCGCCAGGGCGGGCCACACCGTCTACGCGTCGATGCGCGACACGGCCGGACGCAATGCCGCGCACGCGGCCGAGATCGCCGCGATGTCCGAACGCGACGGCATCGACCTGCGGGCGCTCGAACTCGACGTGCAGTCCGAGCGGTCGGCGGCAGACGCCGTGTCGCGTGTGGTCGCCGAGGCCGGCCGCCTCGACGTCGTGGTGCACAACGCCGGGCACATGGTGTTCGGCCCGGCCGAGGCATTCACTCCCGACCAGTACGCGAACCTGTTCGACGTCAACGTCATCGGGACGCAGAGGGTCAACCGTGCCGCACTGCCTCAGCTGCGGCGCCAAGGGCGAGGGCTGCTGGTGTGGGTGTCCAGCAGCAGCTCGGCCGGCGGTACGCCGCCCTACCTCGCCCCGTACTTCGCCGTCAAAGCGGCGATGGATTCGCTAGCGGTGTCGTATGCCCGCGAGCTGAGCCGGTGGGGCATCGAGACTTCGATAGTGGTTCCCGGCGCATTCACCTCCGGTACCAATCACTTCGCCCATGCGGGTACGCCTGCCGACCAACAGGTGGTCGATGACTATCAGAGCGGGCCATACCGGGATTTCGGCCCTCAGGTGACGGCCGCGTTCAACTCGATCGTGCCCCCCGACGCCGACGTATCGCAGGTTGCCCGCGCAATCGTCGACGTGGTGGCGGCGCCGTTCGGCAAGCGGCCGTTCCGCGTTCACATCGATCCGACCGGTGACGGCGCCGACGTCGGATTCGCGGTACTCGACCGGCTCCGCGCCGAGATGCTGCACCGCGTCGGTTTGGCGGACCTACTGGTTACCGCTAGCCGGTAGTCAGCACTCTTGCCAGCGGCAGGGCGGCCGCGACCCGAACAGCTGAAAATACCCATCGAGAACAGAAAGGCATCACCATGAAGATCTCGGGCAACACCATTTTCATTCCCGGTTCGACGAGTGGCATCGGGCTGGAACTGGCCCTGGCGCTGCAGGCCAAGGGCAACACCGTCATCATCGGCGGGCGGCGTAGCGATCTTCTCGACGAGATCGCCGCCGACCATCCGGAACTCGACACCGTCCAGATCGACGTCGCCGATCCCGCGAGCATCGAGAGTGCGGCCGCGACAGTGCTGGACAGGCATCCCGACCTCAACGTCGTGATCGCCATGGCAGGCATCATGGCCGTCGAGGACTGGCATAAGCCCGAGTCGTTCCTGGCGTCAGCGGAGTCGGTCGTCATCACCAATGTGCTCGGCCCCATTCGCCTTATCGCCGCCTTCATCGGTCACCTGCAGGCTCAGGAGGATGCCACGTTCGTCACGGTGTCGTCGGGCCTGGGCTTCGCTCCGCTGAAAGCCACTCCGAGCTACAACGCGTCGAAGGCCGCCGTTCATATGCTCACCGAATCGGTGCGGTTGCAGCTTTCGGACACCAATGTGAAGTTCGTCGAACTCATCCCGCCGTCCGTGGCTACCGATCTGATTCCCGGACAACGCGAAAGCAGCTTCGCGATGCCGCTGGAGGACTTCGTCACCGAGGTCGTCGACCTGCTGGAAAGCCAGCCCGACGCCAAGGAGATTCAGGTCGAACGCGTGAAGTTCCTGCGCTACGGTGAGGCCCGTGGCGACTACGACCAAGTGGTCGCCACACTCAATGCCGCCGATCCGCACGGACATTGAGCAGGGCGACCACCGGCCCAGCCGGCCGGGTATAACACCGGGCGAGGTCAGCGCTGGTATGCGGGATCGTTCATCGGCTGAATGCGCTGGGCGGCAAGCCATCCGAGCACGTAGTCGGCGACTTCCTGCCAACCTTGGTCGATCACCAGCGAGTGTCCGCGGTCGGGGAACTGCTTGAGATCGGTGACGGCCGTGGACTCTCCGTACAGCTTGTAGGCCGCCCTGGTCACCACGTCGGGAACGGTGTGGTCTTTCTGACCGGAGATCAGCAGCAGCGGGCCGCGCTTGTTGTTGTCGGTGTTGACTTTCGCCGGGGAGTTTTTGTGGAAGTTGGCGAATGCCGCTTCGAACAGGGGACGTCCGGGTGACGGGATCGTCCAGCGGTTGAACAGCGCCTCGGAGGATTCCTTGTCTATGGCGTTGCCGAATCCGTAGCGGAACTGCGAAGCGGTCAGTGACACTGCGCGCTTCTTGTTGGCCGGGCTACCCAGGACGGGGAAACCTGAGCGCAACTGGGCGAACGGCAGCGGCTTTACCCCCTTGATCTGTGCGGGGTCGATGGCCACAGCGGCGCGCCCGTAACCCAAGCCGGCCAATTTCTGGGCGATCAGGCCACCGAACGAGTGGCCGACGATGACCGGTGCCTGCGGCTGCGCGGAGATCACACGGGCATAGTGCTCGGTGACCTGATCGATGCCGATTCCGGCAACGGCATCGGCGTTCGCCCTGGCGGCCTGGATCGTGTTGGGCTCGCCCGGCCAACCAGGCGCGACCGGGGCGTAACCCTTCTGGCTGAACAGATCCATCCACGGCTGCCAAGAGCTGGCGTGCAACCAGAGGCCGTGGATGAAGACGACGGGGGTGCGGATGTCGGTCATGATGTTCTCCTTGGTCGAGACGTCCGTCCGGATCCGTTCCGGACGTGGTGTCACGACCTAGAGTCGTCGCGGCCAGGTCTCCTGGGATCAGACGTTTGACCTAATCGCCGACGGACGGCGCGACGACGACGACGGCGACATGACCTAAGCGGTGTCGAGCGCATCGAGGGCTTGGCGCAGCCCAGAACGCCTGGTGATGCCGAGTTTGGGGAAGACACGGTAGAGGTGAGCCCCGACGGTGCGCGGTGACAGGTAGAGCTGTTCGGCGATCTCCTTGTTGCTCAACCCGTTTGCGGCCAATTCGGCGATGCGCCGTTCCTGCCCGCTCAATTCGACCTCGGTGGTGTAGCCGCGGTGCGGGGTCGAGCCGGCGGCGCGCAGTTCGGCAGCGGTGCGCGCCGTCCACGGCGCGGCCCCGAGAATCTCGAATGTCTCGGCTGCCGCGGCCAATACCGTCTGGGCCTGTCGGTAGCGGCGTTGCCGCCGCAGCCACATCCCGTAGGCGAGCTGGATGCGGGCGTGCTCGAACGGGAACGCCGCCGCAGCCGGGTGAGCGATGGCAGCACCGTACAGATCATCGGCACAGTCGTCGTCGGCGGCGGCCAGTGCCGTTGCCCCGGCCAGGGTGAGGCTCAGCCGCGGCGAGATATCGCTGACGTTCAGGCGCTTCGCGGCGGCGACATGCTGGCGCGCGGCGTCGGTGCGGTCGGACCGGACGGCGGCTTCGACCAGATCGAAGATCGCGCGCAACGCTTGATGCGAGTAGTGCGGGATGTCGCCTGCGGCACTGATCGATGTGGCGGCCGTCCACGCGGCCTCGTAATCGCCTTCGGCCAGGGCACACAGTAGGGCGATCCGTTTGGTATAGCCCAGATGCAGCCCGAGGCGGCGGGACCGGGCCCAGGCATCGACGGCGCTACCCAACTCGCGGGCGCGCTGGGTTTCACCTTTCGAGGCGGCCAGAAGTCCTTCGAAGACCAGGAATTGGTTTTCGAACATTTCGTGACCGTGCTTGCGAGTCAATGCCAAGCCGCGGTCTGCGGTGCGTTCGGCGTCGGCCCACTGGCCGCTGTTGATCTGGTCGAGCAACGTCAGATGCTCCATGGTCATCGCGTTGGTCAGTGCGCCGTCCCCGCTTTCGCGGGCGGTGTGGTCGTTGATCGCGGCCCGGAACGATTCCAGGGAATCTACGTAGTACGCACTCACGGCAAGGCGCATCAAATCCCACGGTTCGAGACTGTCCAGGTGCTGTAGAAACGCATCGAGGCGTTGGGTCACGGTGACGCCGCGGTAGCCGACGTCGCCCCAGGCGTCACGGTGGAGAAGCGTTTTCGGATCCAGGCGGTCAGCGACGGCGTCGATCGCGAGATCGGTGATGCCCCATTTGTCCGGATCGGCGCAGTACTGGCTGATTGCCAGCAGGGCGTTCACGAGCCGGTTGACCGTCGTGTCATCGAGTTCGGCTGCGGTGCCGAGGACGTCGACTATTCGCCGGTGGGTCGAGATGACATCGCCGTTGCGGTACAGCGCTAGGTACGACTGTGTCAGGGCGGCCGCGGCGCGTTCAGCCGGCTCACCGGTGCTTGCCGGGCCGGTGTAATCGGCCAGTAGTGAGGCGGCGTCGTCGAGGCGGGCCGCCTGGGCGGCGACGAACGCGGCTTCCCCGGACAGGTGGGCGCGCCGTCCGGGTTTCTTGCTCAGTTCGGCGGCGCGGCGCAGCAAGCTGACCGCGGTGCGGGCCCCGCCGCGGCGGATCGTGGTGGCGGCGGCCTCTTCCAGCACCGCCGAGATTGCATCGTCGGGATCGACCGTCGCCGCCGACAGGTGGGCTGCGCGGCGTACGACATCATCGGCGTAGAGACCGGCTAGCAGGCTGTGGGCGGCGCGGCGTTCGTTGGCCGTCGACATCTGTATGACGGCCGCACGTACGAGCGGATGGCGGAACACAAGCTCCCCGTGTTCGTCGACACGTAGCAACCCGTACTCGATGGCGCCTTCGGCGCCCCGCATGCGGTAGCGCGATCCGCCGCCCGCGACCCCGGCCGGGGAGGAAGCCGATCCGTCCAGCGCGGCACGCAGCAGTTCGCTGCGGGCCTGCGGATCCAATTGCGCCAGCCGACCGCCGAAGACGCCCTGAAGACGTTCGGTCAAAGTTATCGCCGCACCACCCGCGCCAGAGTTGACCGGATGCCGGGGCAGTTCGTCCAACGCCAACGGGTTACCGGCCGCCTGTTGCAGAATCGTCGCGCGCACGTCGGCGGACAGGTCCGGAAAATGCGATCGCAGATAAGTTTCCGCGGTTTCCTCGTCCAGGGCACCGATCGCGATCCGCGGCCACGGGCCGTCGCCGACCACCGATTGGACCTCGGCTCGGCATACCGCCAGGATGCGCACTCGAGGATCGTGGATCCGCTGCCCGGCGATGGTCACTACCGCAGCGCTCACATCGTCGAGCCAGTGGGCGTCATCGATGATGACGAGAAGCGGCTTGTCGCGGGCAACAGCCGACAGCAATTCCAGCCAGGCAAGGGCCATGGCCAACGGCGACGGCGGTGCGGCGGTGTCGCGCCCGGTCGCCGGCGCCAATGCCGTGGCGGCCGCCGAATCGATGTCGGAGAGCCGGTCACGCCAGGGCAGCACCAGCTGGCTGAGCCCCGCGAGGGCGAACTGGGCCTCGAACTCGACAGCCATGGTGGCCAGCACCCGCCAGCCGTCACTGGCGGCCGCGGCGGCCACGTCCGCGATCAACGCCGTCTTACCGACCCCCGCATCCCCGCGTACCACTGCCGCGCCTGCGCCGGTCGGCGTGGTCAGAAATTTCGCTACCTCCGCCAACTCCCCGGAGCGGCCGACCAGGGGCTTACCGGGTTGTATCACCGATCGGTCCGCTGAGCGGGGCCGCGATCACCGCGGCGAACGGGACATTGAGTCATTTGACCGATCCCGCGTCGGTCGGTGACGGCGACAGTGATGTGCACACCCGCTAACAACACCAGATCGGAGCGAGAGATGCCGCACTACGGACCGGCACTGTCAGGGGCCAGGAGATCTCCTATCGCGAGCGGAATGATCGCGGCCCGCCTATCGGTTGTCCGCAGGGTGTGCACCTCGCACCAGCCCTGAACTACTTCGACAGAGCCCACCAACACAGGAACTGAATTCACCATGTCACCGACCACTGACAGCACCGCCATCCTCGTCATCGGCACCGGAGAACTCGGCGCCAGCGTGCTCGCCGCGCTCACCCGTCACGTCGGCGAGCACCCCGGCGCCGCGACCGTCAGCGTGTTGTTGCGGCCACCGGCTACCGGCGGACAACGCGATACCCGCGGCGAGGAGCTGACCCAGATGGGCATCGCGATCGAGCACGCCGATGTCGCGACCGCGTCGGTCGCCGAGTTGGCGACCATCATGATGCGCTATCACACCGTCATCAGCTGCATCGGATTCGCGGCTGGTTCGGGTACCCAGCTTAAACTCGCCCGTGCCGCGCTCACCGCGGGTGTGCCGCGGTACTTCCCGTGGCAGTTCGGCGTCGATTACGACGAGATCGGGCGCGGCAGTGCCCAACCTCTGTTCGACGAGCAACTCGACGTCCGCGACCTGCTACGCAATCAGCGGGCCACCGAATGGGTCATCGTTTCCACCGGCATGTTCACCAGCTTCCTGTTCGAACCCGCCTTCGGTGTCGTCGATCTGGCCGCCAACACGGTGCACGCCCTCGGAAGCTGGGACAACGAAGTCACCCTCACCACCCCAGAAGACATCGGGGTGCTCACCGCCGACATCGTGTTCGCCGAACCCCGGATCCGCGACACGGTCGTCTACCTCGCCGGCGACACCATCAGCTACCGCGACCTCGCCGACATCGTCGACCGGGTCCGCGGAACCACCGTCACCCGCGAGGAGTGGACCACCGACTACCTGGCCGACCAACTGCGCCAGGAGCCGGATGACACGATGCGCAAATACCGTGCGGTGTTCGCCAGGTCCAATGGCGTGGCCTGGCCGAAAGCACAGTCTTACAACGCACTTCATGGGATCGGCACCACGACGGCCGAGGAATGGGCCCGGCGTAACCTCGAGTGACCACCAGAAGACACCTGGCGGTTCCGCCGCACCCGGCACCTAGGCGCTGACGGTCCCACGATCGAGGCTGAGCCCGGACTTCACCTGACGGGTCAGGTCGTCGCCGAGCACCTCGACCAGCCCGGCTTCCACCCCGTCGAGAGCCGCCGCCGCGACGTGTGCCGGATCGGCTTTCGGGGCGTCGACGCCCGCGGTCATGTCGGTGTCCATATAGCCGACGTGCAGTGCGGTCACCGCGACGTTCTTCGGTGCCAATTCCTCACGAACAGCGTCGGTTTGGGCCCACAGTGCGGCCTTGGCCGCCGAGTACGCGCCGATGCCGGCCGGGTGCACCCAGGACAGGACCGACGCGACGTTGAGCACCGCGCCGGGCGCGTTGGCGATGAGGTGCGGCGCGAATGCCCTCGTGACCGCCAATGTGCCGAAGTAGTGGGATTCCATCTGGGCGCGGATGTCATCGAGTGGGCCTTCGAGGAGC
This sequence comes from Mycobacterium venezuelense, assembly GCF_054919535.1. Classification (NCBI taxonomy): domain Bacteria; kingdom Bacillati; phylum Actinomycetota; class Actinomycetes; order Mycobacteriales; family Mycobacteriaceae; genus Mycobacterium; species Mycobacterium venezuelense. The sequence goes on along the minus strand of NZ_JBONDW010000004.1, from coordinate 6,249 downwards.
CCGTTGTAGCTGGCGGTTCCGGCATTGTTGACCAAAATGGTTGTGTCATGCGCGATTTCAGCTGCCGCAGCGATTGTGGCGGGATCGGTGATGTCGATGCGCACCGGGATGACGCCGTCGAGCGTGATGGACTCAGGATTGCGCGCGGCGGCGTACACCTTGGCGCCGCGGGCTACGAGCTGTTGGGCCAGATGGCGGCCGAGACCGCGGTTGGCTCCGGTGACGAACGCGACGGATCCCTGAATCTGCACGGCCACTCCTTGTTCGGGCTGACTTGGTTATGTGGAGTTAGAACCATGTGGTGATGCGATCTGTTCCCTCAGTTCCCGGTGAGGATCGCGGCGACGTCGTCAGAGGGCACTTCGTAACCGAGGTCATCGATGAACGCGACGTGGACCGGTCGGCCGGTGCGCCGGGCTTCAAGCTCGACGGTGGGGCCTTCGGGGCGGGGCAGATGGCGGTCGCCCCACTGTTGCAGTGCGCCGACCAGGACATGCAGCTCCCGCCCGGCCGGGGTGAGCCGGTACTCGGGCCTGGCACGTTGACCAGGTTCTTGATACGACGTCTTGGTCATCACCCCGTAATCGACGAGGGTCGAGAGCCGGTCGCTGAGCATGTCGGCGCCGATGCCGAGGTGGGACTGGAAGTCGGCGAATCTCGTCGTCCCCAGCAGTGCCTCGCGAAGGATGAGGATCGTCCACCGCTCACCGAGGACGGCGAGGCTTCGGGCGACCGAACATTGCAGGATCTCGACGTTCTTTCGTCCCATGCCTCAAGGGTACGACCCTGACTTTGGCGTTCGAAGTCAGAAAGGCCCGCCGCCACGAAGGGCGGCGGGCCGATCATCGGGACGTCAGCCGGCCATGAACTCGTCATAGGCCGAGGACAGCTCCGGTGACAACGCAGTCACATTGCACGCGCGCTGTGCATCACCGATCGGAGCCAGGATGCCCCGCAGGTCGTAATACTCCGCCGGGTTGGCGGTGAAGTAACCACGCAGCGTCGCCGCGGCCTGCGGGCGCGGCTGGGTCATCGCGGTGGTGACCGCCTGATTGGCACCCGGGTGAGTGTCCAGATAAGCGCGCGCCGCGCCGGTGGCTGAGCTGACCGTGTTAGCCAGCCCGCTGGCGCTGCAGTCCGGTGCCGCATTCGCCGCCGGTGCGGCGATCATTGCTGCGGCGACGCCCCCGAGCAGACCGGAGGCGCAGGCACCGGCGATTCCGCGGCGCGCAGTGATACCAGTGAATTTCATGATCATTTTCCTTTGGGTCGCGATTCTGGTCGCTGATTTCCCCGCCCGAATCGAAAGTAACCGTCTCTGGGCGGAGCAAAACCCGTGCGGCTGCCGCAGCAACTACCAGCGGAGAAGTGTTACAGCAGGTAAGAGTGAATTGCGCCTCATTCCGGCGCGTATTGGAAATGAGATCTTGAAAACTCTCAGATTTCGCGAGCCGCTCTTAATTGATCGTGATCTGCAAGGTGATCGAATTGTTATGTGTGGGCGGCGCCAGCTAACCCTGGGAAGTCAGCGCTCGCGTCTTAGCTCGGCGAGCGAGTTTCGCAAGCCGCCGTCGCGCCGGATCTGCACGGCCGCGATCGCCAGCGTCACCGCGGCGGTAACCAGATGGACGACGGCGTCGGTGATGTTGTTGGGGAAGGCAAATATGTAGGCCACTTGATTGGAGAAGAACGCCCAGATTCCGGGCAGTGCCCCGGCCACCGTTGCCAGCAGGAGATAGAGCACCGACCACGATTTCTGCCGGCACAGCACCAGGCCGGGCCCGAACAGCGCCAGCCCGGCGACCGCCTGCCAACCGTTGTAGTCAATGCCGCGTCGTAAGGTCGGACGCGTGGAAATCCGCGCCGCCGAAGCCGACGACATCGCCGCGATCGCGCCGTTCTTCCGCGCCATCGTGGCTGACGGCGAGAGCTACACCTACCCCGACGACCTGACCGATGCGCAGATTCGCGAGGTATGGCTGGCAGAGCCACCGGGGCACACCATCGTCGCGGTGGTCGACGGCGTCGTCGTCGGCACCGCAAGGATGGGGCCCAACAAACCCGGACGTGGGAATCACGTCGGCACCGCGAGCTTCATGGTCGATCCGGATTCGCCCGCGCGTGGCGTCGGGCGCGCCATGGGGCAGTGGGTGATCGACTGGCACCGCGAAAACGGTTATTCGGCCATCCAATTCAATGCTGTCGTCGAGACGAACGTGCGGGCGGTGGCGCTGTGGCGAAACCTCGGATTCCAGATCATCGGCACCGTGCCCAGGGCCTACCGGTCGCGCAAGCACGGACTGGTAGGCCTGCACATCATGTATCTGGAGCTGTGATCACCAGGTATCCACGAATCGCCTGGCCGCTGCCGGTCGCTCGTACTCCGTGGCCGCGGCCAGTGTGGCGGCGATCAAGGACCGCGTCTCCGCTGGATCGATGACATCGTCGATCTCGAACATCGACGCCGAGTTCAAAGCCCTGGCGTGCATTTCGGCGGCCGCCGTCGCGGCCCGCACGGCCTCCTCGCGGGCGTCGGGGTCCTCGATCGCTTCGAGCTCCTTGCGCATCCCGAGCCGAACGGCGCCTTCCAAGCCCATCGGGCCCAGATGTGCACCGGGCCATGCGACCGTGAGCAGCGGCTCGTGCAGGCTTCCCCCACACATCGCTTGTGCGCCAAGGCCGTAGCCGCGTCGGAGGATCACGGCCACCAATGGCACACTCAACGCCGCACCCGCCACCAGCAACCGCGAGCCGCGGCGCACCAGGGCCTCGGCCTCGGCGGCCGGGCCGACCATGTAGCCGGGGCAGTCGACCAGCGACACCACCGGCAGCCCGAACGCGTCGCACAGCTGTAGGAACCGGGCGGCCTTGTCCGAGGCCGCGGCCGTGATGGCACCGGCCATGACCCTGGTGTTGTTCGCGATGACGCCGACCGGGCGGCCGTCGATGCGGGCCAGCGCCGTCACCATCTCGGGCGCGAATTTCTCGCGCAGAAACGTGACCGAGTCCTGGTCGGCGAGCGTCTCGATGATCGGCCCGACCTGATATGCGCGCCGGGCCCGTTCCGGAACCATTGTGCGCAAAGGTGTTTGGTCGGTAGCGGGCCCGGGTTCGGCTGTCCCGTGGAAATAGCCCAGCAGCTTCTTGGTGACTGCGACGGCTGCGGCCTCGTCGGGAACCACGACGTCGACCACACCGTTCGGTGCCTGTACCGAAATCGGTCCCACGTCGTCAGGGGCGATATCGCCGAGACCGCCGCCGGCGATCATCGCCGGACCGCCCATCCCGATCGAGGTGTCCTCTGTTGCGACGATGAGGTCGGCCGCCCCGGCGATCACCGCATTGCCTGCGAAACAGCGGCCCTTCACGACCGCGATGCGCGGCACCAAGCCGGACAGCGCGGCCCACAGTTTGAACGCCCGCACCTCCAACGAGGACACGGTCGGATAGTCGGTGTCTCCGGGCCGCCCGCCGCCGCCCTCGGCGAAGAACACCGTGGGCAGCCGCATCCGCTCGATGATCTCGAAGAGCCGGTCCTTCTTCCGGTGCCCCAGCGCACCTTGCGTTCCGGCGAGAACGGTGTAGTCGTACGACAGGATCGCGCAGGCGTGGCCGTCGATCCGTGCCGTGCCTGCCACCAGCCCATCGGCCGGGGTGCGTTCGATGAGATCGGTGTGGTCGCGACGCTGGCGTTGTGCCGCGATCGCGAATCGCCCGTACTCGACGAACGAGCCGGGGTCGATGAGATCGGTGATGTTCTCGCGTGCCGTCCTGGCTTGCGCGGCGTGGCGCCGCGCCATCGCCTCGGGCCGGGCGTCGTCCTGCGTGAGTGCCCGCCGCCGCAGCACTTCGGCGAGGTCGTCGCGGATCGGTTCGTCGGGCATCGTGCTCCTATTGGAATAGCGACCGGGCGCTCGGCAGTTGCGGTGAGATGTGACCGTCACCTCATTCGATCCACGCTCCCTGCTCGCCGAGGCCCGCCTTGGTGTGCTCGCAACCATTAAATCCAACGGTGTCCCGCAACTGTCCCCGGTGACCCCCGCCTATGACCGGGATGCCGACGTCATCTACGTGTCGATGACCGAAGGCCGTGCCAAGACCGTGAATCTGCGCCGCGACCCGCGCGCCGCATTTGAGGTCACGAGCGCCGACGGATGGGCGTGGGCGACCGCCGAGGGCTCGGTGACGCTGACCGGGCCGGGCACCGACCCGCACGGGCCCGAGGTGCAGGCGCTCGTCGACTACTACCGCAACGCGGCAGGCGAGCATCCCGACTGGGACGAATACCGATCGGTGATGGTCTCCGACCGCAGGGTGTTGATGGCCCTGGCCGTCGAGCGGGTCTACGGCGAGAAGCTGCGGTGATCAGCCCTGTGGAATCTCGGCCGCGATGCGGTCGAGGACTGCGGGGTAGCGGTTGGCATCGCGCTGCCCGCCTGGCTTGCCGCTGCTGACGACGGCCGCCGACAACGTGCGCGCGGGATCGGCCCACACCGCGATGTCGACGAGCCCGGTGTGGCCGAACGCCGAAGGCGTGTTGTGTCCGAACGGACCGAATCGTTTGCCGCCCAACATGTAACCGGTGCTCCACCGCATCGGCTTGAGTCCCGTCGCCACGTCGGGACGCATCCGTCGGCACGGTGCCGTCGCGGCGCGCAGGGTTTCGGGGCTCATGATACGCACGCCGTCCAGTTCGCCCCCGCGGCGCAGTATTTCGGCGAAGCGCGACAGCTCGTCGGCCGTCGATACCGTGCTCGACGACGGCACGATGCTGGTGAGGAACAGTGGCGTGTTGCTGAGCGGGATGATGCGGTCGGGCGTGCCCCCGACCGCGGCGCGGAAGGCGGCCGCGATGGGCGCGGGAAGTGGCTTGCCGGTGACATGGCTTGGTGCGACGAGCGAAACCTCTTCCGGCAGAACGCCGTAATTCGTCCATCGGAACTTGAGCGGATCGAGGATTTCCTCGGCCAGGATGTCGCGGATATTGCGACCGGTGGCCGCCGAGACGATCTCACGGATCAGCGGTCCCCACGTCAGCCCGTGGTAGATGTGCACCAGGCCTGGCCGGTACAGGGGCTTGAGCATCGAGAGTTGTTCGCGGGTGTACTCGCTGTCGTTGACTCTCGTGACATCCGGACGCGGGCCGGTGTGGATCGGGACGCCCGCGCTGTGCGTCATCACGTGGCGGATCGTGGTGCGGTCCTTGCCATGGCTGGTGTAGTTCGGCAGGTAATCGCACACCCGATCGTCGAGTGAGAAGTGTCCGCGTTCGACCAGCATGTGCACGACGGTCGAACTGATCGCCTTGGCCGCGGAATACACGCAGAACGGGGTTTCCGTTGTGACGGGGATCTTTTCGGCGTCTTCAGGGTCGTCCGGACCGTTGCCCCAGCCGTGGCCGATCGCACGGTTGAGCACTACTTTTCCGTTGTGCCGCAGGCAGACCTGGATTGCCGGATGCATGCCGGCGCGGTACCAATGCCGCACCGACTGCCAGATGCGCTCGACCGCCTGAGGATCGATACCCGAGTGGTCTTCGTCGCCGATGTCGGTGACCGCATCGAGGTCAGCGGGTACTGAAATTCTGCCGTCGGTGTTCATTACGGCTTCCTCGTCAGGGTGGCGGCCAGGTGATGTTGCAGCGGCTGCCCGACGGCACCCATCCGCACCGTGTAGGCCAGTTCGTCACCTTTGACCCGGATCGACCGGGCCAGCGCGGTCACCTTCTTGGCGGATGCGGTGAGTCCGATCGTGGTGGCGGTCAGATCCATCGTGATGCTGTCTCCATCGGTCGTCAGGGTGCCTTCCTGGATCTCGGTGATGCCCGTCGGATGAGCGAGCACCCATTCCAGGCGGTCCGGTGCGGGGACACGGAGATAGCCCGTCTCCGCATGGAGTGGGCGGCCGTCATCGCGGGCCTTCGTGCGCTGGCTGTAGGCGAGAAACGGCTTGCCGACGTGGCCGAACGCGATCTCCTCGAAGTAGTCGAACGATTCGATCGTCGGATACTCACCGCTGCCCGGACCGGCCCACGTACCCAGCAAGGGGGCGAGGACGGCAATTCCGGGATGGAGGTCAACCACACCGTCAGGGTACGGCGGCCGCCATAACGTCTACTTGTCGGTGGTTCGAACTAGTGTTCGAAGTATGGATGGTCGGGTCGCTGCCAAGCTCGCCGCGTTACGCGCGGCGCTGGCCGGGGTGCGCGACCTGCCCTGGGAATCGCTGCCCGAAACCGACCTGCTGGAT